>NZ_JBQFLX010000002.1:0-340973 GCF_056531525.1 Ruegeria sp. N11 | reverse complement strand
GACAGAAACCTCATCTGCACATGCCCTCCAATGTCAGAATACGAAGAAGCCGCTGAGTGAAAGATAAAACCCCGCCAGCAAAATGGCGGGGTTTTTCGCCAATCGGAAACCTGCGTTCCAAATTGTGCCATTTTCAGATGTCGTTTTCACCCAACGAAGCGTCTTTTCTGCTTGCTGCGGGTGCAAACTGACCATACCTCTGTCCGTGGGACACCCCTCCCCAACGAGGGGCGTGTATCTGGAAGGGTAATACAGATGACTATCGAACAACCGGCGCCGCAAGACGCCGTGCGCAAACCCGAACTGCGGCCGGCGAACCCGCGTTTTTCTTCGGGCCCCTGCGCCAAACCCCCTACATTCCAACTGAACAAGCTGGCCGACGCCGCACTCGGTCGGTCGCACCGGGCCGCTGTCGGCAAGGACAAGCTCAAGGCGGCCATTGAGGGCACGCGCGAAATTCTGGGTATTCCCGCCGATTACAAGATCGGCATCGTTCCCGCTTCGGACACCGGCGCGGTTGAGATGGCGCTCTGGTCGCTGCTGGGCGAACGCAAGGTCGAGATGCTGGCATGGGAGAGCTTTGGCGCGGGTTGGGTGACAGATGTGGTCAAGCAGCTGAAGATCGCCGCCGAGGTCAAGACTGCGGAATATGGTCAGATTGTTGATCTGGCGACGGTCGATTTTGCCAATGATGTGGTGTTCACTTGGAACGGCACGACTTCGGGTGTGCGGGTTCCGAATGGCGACTGGATTGCTGATGACCGTCAGGGCCTGACGATCTGCGACGCGACCTCGGCAGCTTTCGCGATGGACCTGCCGTGGGACAAGCTGGATGTGACCACCTTCAGCTGGCAGAAAGTGCTGGGCGGTGAGGCGGCGCACGGCATGCTGATCCTGAGCCCTCGCGCTGTGGAGCGGCTAGAAAACTACACACCGGCTTGGCCTCTGCCCAAGATTTTCCGCCTGACCAAAGGTGGCAAGTTGATCGAGGGCATCTTTACCGGTGCCACGATCAACACGCCGTCCATGCTGGCGGTCGAGGATTACCTGTTCGCGCTGGACTGGGCGCGCTCGGTCGGCGGGTTGCAGGGGCTGATGGCCCGTGCGGATGCCAATGCCGGTGCGGTGCACGCGTTCTGCAAACAGAATGACTGGATTGCCAATCTGGCCGAGGACGCGGCGACGCAGTCGAATACTTCGGTCTGTCTAAAATTCACCGACGCGCGCATTCAGGACGGAGCGGGTTTCGCTAAGGCTGTGGCCAAGCGGCTCGAGGCCGAGAATATGGCGCTGGACATCGGGGCCTATCGCGACGCGCCTGCGGGCCTGCGCATCTGGTGCGGCGGCACGGTTGAAACCTCGGATATCGAGGCGATGCTGCCTTGGCTGGCATGGGCCTTCGAGGCTGAAATCGCGGCGCAATCTGAGGCCGCCTGATCTTATTCACCGGGCCACATCCGGCCCGGACATCCCATACAATTCAAGGACCAGAGAATATGGCTCCCAAAGTACTCGTCTCTGACAAACTCAGCGAAACCGCCGTGCAGATCTTCCGTGATCGCGGCATCGACGTGGATTTCATGCCTGACCTGGGCAAGGACAAAGACAAACTGGCCGAGGTGATTGGCCAATATGACGGTCTTGCCATCCGGTCGGCCACCAAGGTCACACCGACAATTCTGGAGAAGGCGGACAAGCTGAAAGTCATCGGCCGCGCCGGGATCGGGACCGACAATATCGACAAGGAAGCGGCCTCGAAAATGGGCGTGATCGTGATGAACACGCCTTTCGGCAACATGATCACCACCGCAGAACATGCGATTGCGATGATGTTCGCCGTGGCACGGCAAATTCCCGAGGCCAGCACCTCGACCCATGCGGGCAAGTGGGAAAAGTCCAAGTTCATGGGGATCGAGCTGACCAACAAGACCCTGGGCGTAATCGGTGCGGGCAATATCGGCGGCATCGTCTGCGAGCGCGCGCATGGGTTGAAAATGAAGGTCATCGCTTATGACCCCTATCTGAGCGAGGAAAAAGCCGACGCGATAGGAGTCGAAAAGGTCGACCTGGATCAGCTGCTGGCCCGCGCGGATTTCATTACTCTGCACGTGCCGCTGACCGACCAGACACGCAATATCCTGAGCCGCGAGAATCTGGCCAAGACCAAGAAGGGGGTACGCATCATCAACTGTGCCCGAGGTGGTCTGGTCGACGAAGAGGCGCTGGCCGAAATGCTGCAGTCGGGTCACGTCGCCGGGGCCGCGTTCGATGTGTTCAGTGCCGAGCCTGCGAAAGACAATCCATTGTTCAACCTGCCCAACGTGGTCTGCACACCGCACCTTGGGGCGGCGACGACAGAGGCTCAGGAAAACGTCGCGCTTCAGGTGGCCGAGCAGATCTCGAACTACCTGCTGACAGGTGCGGTCGAGAACGCGCTGAACATGCCCAGCGTCACCGCCGAAGAGGCCAAGATCATGGGACCGTGGATCAAGCTGGCGGGTCATTTGGGCAGCTTCATTGGCCAGATGACGGATGAACCGATCAAAGCGATCAACATCCTTTACGATGGTGTCGCGGCGGAAATGAACCTGGCGGCGCTGAACTGTTCGGTGATCGCTGGGATCATGAAGAAGTTCAACCCTGAGGTGAACATGGTGTCGGCACCTGTGGTTGCCAAAGAGCGTGGTATCAAGATCTCGACCACCAATCAGGACAAATCGGGTGCTTTTGACGGGTATATCAAGGTGACTGTCGTCACGGAAAAGCGCGAACGCTCGATCGGCGGAACCGTGTTCAGCGACGGCAAGCCGCGATTCATCCAGATCAAGGGCATCAACATCGATGCCGAGATCGGGTCGCACATGCTCTATACCACCAACGAGGACGTTCCGGGCATCATCGGTACGCTGGGACAGACCATGGGAGAGCATGGTGTGAACATCGCGAACTTTACGCTCGGCCGGTCCGAAGCTGGCGGCGAGGCGATCGCCTTGCTCTATGTGGACGAACCCGTTCCGGCCGAGGCGCGGGCCAAACTGGCGGAGACCGGATTGTTCACGCAGATCAAGCCGCTGGAATTTGATGTGGCCTGACACCTGTTGAGAATCTGAGACGCTCGGATACCCGCAGGTGCATCCTTGCGGGTATCGGCTTTATGAAAGTCGTCAATTGCGCCAGAACGTTCCCTGAGGTCGTCACCGGAGGATACCAATGACAATGCCAGTTTACGCAGTCGGCGATCTGCACGGGCAAGCGGCCGAGTTTGAACGGGCGATGCAACTGGTCGAGCGAGATGGCGGGCCGGATGCGCGCATCGTGTTTCTGGGGGACTATGTCGATCGCGGCCCGGACAGCCGGGGTGTGATCGAAAGGCTCATTGCGGGCCGCGGTGAAGGCCGGGACTGGATCACGCTGCTGGGCAATCACGATCGCATGTTTGCCTGGTTCATGGAGGATGTTCCCCGCCACGACCCCCATCTGCTGGTCGGGTACCACTGGCTGCACGAGCGCCTTGGCGGCATCGAGACCTTGCGCAGCTACGGAGTGGAGTTCGAGGATCGCATCCGGCTTGAAGACCTGCACGCAATGGCCCGTGCGGCTGTTCCGAAGTCGCATGTGAATTTCCTGCGTGATCTTCTTGCCATGTACCAGACCCAACAGGTTGCTTTCGTGCATGCCGGCGTCCGCCCCGGCGTGTCGCTGAGCGATCAGAACGAAAATGATCTGGTTTGGATCAGGCAGGCCTTTCACGTGCACAAGAAGCCGTATTCAAAGCTGATTGTGCATGGCCACACACCGGTGGACAAGGCGACCCATTACGGAAACCGGGTCAATCTGGACAGCGGCGCGGGCTATGGAAAAAGTGTGAGTGTTGCGGTGTTCGAAGGACGAAGATGCTGGTTGCTGACGGATCAGGGACGCGTGGAACTTAAGGCACCTGTCGGGTGACGGGTGGGCACGACCTGACCCAGCGGGGCGTGTTTTCGCAACAGCCTCTGGCCGAAATACTGTACCCGCGATTCTTCGCAGGTGAGCTTGCAGGAGATCGAATATGTACATTGCCACTCTGCTGACCAGCCCCGAGACACGGACGCTGGACCTGGCTTTGGTCGAGTCGTTGCGAAATGCGTGGGGCGGTGGCGATATTCTGTGGTTCAGCCCGGATGAGGCGGCGGAATTCCCGCTGTCAGAGATGCCCGGACATCGCTGGGACGTCTGGGCGGATTTGCAGCAGGTGGGGGTTGATCTGATCGTCCAGCCGGCGGAAGGACGGCGCAAAAGGATGCTGCTGGCGGACATGGACAGCACCATGATCCAGCAGGAGTGCATTGACGAGCTGGCCGATGAGGCGGGTGTCGGCGAACGGGTCAAGGATATCACGGCTCGGGCCATGAACGGCGAACTGGATTTCGAAGGCGCGTTGACGGAGCGGGTCGGCCTGCTGAAAGGTCTTGATGTCGGCGTCATAGATAAAGTTCTGGATGAGCGCATTACGCTGATGCCCGGTGGTAAGACCTTGTTGAGCACGATGCGGACAAATGGCGGTTATGCAGCGCTGGTCTCTGGCGGGTTCACCGCCTTCACCGCACGGGTCGCTGAAGTGTTGGGCTTTGACGAAAACCGGGCCAATACGCTGCTGTTCGAAAACGGCAAGCTGACCGGAAAAGTCCAGCACCCCATCCTGGGGCGTCAGGCCAAGATTGAAGCCCTGGAGCAGGTCACCAGCCGCCTGGGCCTGGCCGAGGCCGATGTTATTGCGGTGGGCGACGGGGCCAACGATCTGGGCATGCTGAGCCGCGCCGGAACCGGCGTCGCGCTGCACGCCAAACCGTCGGTCGCTGAGCAGTGCGAGGTTCGCGTCAACCATGGTGATCTGACGGCGCTGCTTTACCTGCAGGGCTATACTCGCGCGGAATTCGTCTCGATCTGATCGAGGCTTCCCTTTATTTAACTCATGTGTTAATTATGGGGCCATGACCACGCTTCTGACCGCTTTTTCTGCCCTGTCCGACGCCACCCGCTTTTCGATTGTTGAACAACTGATGGAGAAGGGTGAGCTGCCCGCCGGTGATTTGATTGAAGGCCGGGGCATGTCCGGTGCCGCGATCTCTCGTCATCTCAAGGTTCTGCGGGAAGCTGGACTAGTGCGGCAACGGGTGAACGGCACTCAACGGATTTACTCAATCCAGCCCGATGGCCTGCGCGCGATTGCGGAATGGACCATTTCCAAGCGGCAGTTCTGGGAGGCCAGCCTCGACCGTTTGGGCGACATTCTTGAACAGGAGAATTCATGGCCGACTTGAAACTCGAACGGGAATTTCCCGTCAGCCCCGAAACCCTGTTTGCCTGGATCAGCGACGGCGCAAAGCTGTTGCGATGGTGGGGGCCGGAAGGCGTACACGCGCCCGAGCATGATCTGGACTTTTCACGAACCGGACCATGGTTCTCGGTCATGCAGAACGATGAGGGCAAACAGTTCAAGGTGTCCGGTCACGTGACCCATGTTGATCCGCCGAAGTCAGTTGGCTTCACCTGGGCCTGGCATGACGATCAAGACAAGCGCGGTGCGGAAAGCCACGTGACCTTTTCCGTTGCAGCGACGCAAACCGGGGCGCGACTGACCGTGGATCACCGCGAACTCGCGGATGCCGAGGCCGCGGCCAATCACGAGATGGGCTGGACTTCGTCCCTGCGCAAATTGCAGGCCCAGTGCACGTAGGTTTTCAAAAAGGGAGGAGCGATATGCCCCAATATTTGTTTGTCTATCACGGGGGAACAACCCCAACCGACCCCGCCGAGATCGAGGCGACCATGGCCGCATGGGGTGCCTGGTTTCAGGGCATTGGCGATTCGCTCGATATCCCCGGCAACCCGGTGGGTCAGTCCTATACGGTCAGCAACAATGGCGTTACCGATAATGGCGGCGCCAACCCCGCCTCGGGGTTCACTGTGGTTCGGGCCGACAGCATCGATGCCGCGACCGAAATGGCCAAAGGCTGTCCAATGGTCGTCAATGGCTCGGGCTCGGTCGAAGTGGCCGAGGTGCATGAAATCGAGATGTAGCGGGCTTAGCCGGGAAACCCCGGTGCTGGTCTGATCACGCCGCATTCCAGCCCACGGCGGCTGTATTGAATGGCGTTCATGAACTTGCGGGTGGCCGGGTGATCGGCCTCCAGCACACCGAGGCTGACCAGAATAGCAGCGATGGCGCACTCGCTGGCGCGGGTTGTGCCATCAGTGATTTTCAGCGCAACGCCCATTCGTTTCTCGGGGATGATGGCGACAAAAACCGCCTCGGCCCCGGTTTTGATTGCAGCGCGACCATTCATGGCGCGCATCAGTTCGGTACAGGCCCGGGTTTCGCCGGCAACCAGTTCAGGATGCGCGAGCATGGCCTCGGTCAGTTGGCGCGCGGCATCGCTGGCCCGGTCAGATCGGTCCGCCGCCGAGGCGAACCAGGCCATCGACCGCGCCAGACCCGAAAGTGTTGTTGCGAAATTCGGGGCGGAACACCCGTCAATTCCATAGGTCGGGCTGGTTTCACCCGTGGTTTCTTCGAAGGCCGCCAAGCAGGCCTGCTGAACCGGGTGATCGATTTCAAGGTATTCCGGCCCGGCGCCCATATGCTGCGCCACCGAAAGGAACCCGCAATGTTTGCCCGAGCAGTTGTTGTGGATCTGGCAGGGCGTATCATCGGCCAGGATCAACCCATCCCGCGCGGCCATGTCCTGCGGCTCTTGCGGGCCGCAGCGCAGGTCAGGCTCGGCCAGACCCAGATGATCCAGCCACGCCGACACACGTTCAGTGTGAATCGCGGCACCGCTATGTGACGCGCAGGCCAACGCCAGATGTTCGCTGTTCAACCCATATCTGGCTGAAGCACCCGAGGTGAGCAGCGGCAGAGCCTGGATCATCTTGGCAGACGACCGCGGATAGATAACCGCCTGCGGATCGCCCCAGCTTTTTACGATCTGGCCACTGTCGTCACAGATCACTGCATGGCCCAGATGCAGGCTTTCCAGCAGCGAGCCGCGCCACAGTTCTGTCATTGCCACGGGCTGCGTCATGTTATCCTCCGAAATTATGCGCAAATTTCTGCCAATCGCCCTTTCGCCTGTGGCGAAACCTGCGTTAGTGTGTGTATGTCGGCAATTATCGGAATGCGCAACATACGAGAGACGGACCATAAGGGTTCGCGGGCGCGTCCGATCGGTTTGGGGTATGGGTCGGGCTAGGAGGCTGGACAAATGGGATCAAGACTAGTCCGCGCAGTTGCGGGCTTGTGCATGGCCGGGATGGCAACAACCGCAACGGCCCAACAGGCAAGCAGCACCAACAGGGTTGCGGCAAAAACCGACTGGAGCGTTTTTGTCGAAAGCGATCCGACGGAATGCTGGAGCGTTTCTGCGCCAAGGGAAACGGTCAACACACGTGGCGGCCGAGTGGTTTCGGTGCGCCGCAGCGATATTCTGCTGTTTGTGTTCTTCCGCCCCAATGCCGAGGTTAAAGGGCAGGTCACGTTTACCGGCGGCTATCCCTTTGCGCCTGGATCGACGGTCAATCTGAACGTCGACGGGACCGAGTTTGAACTGATCACCGAGGGCGAATGGGCCTGGCCAGCAACTGAAGGCGAAGACCTTAAGGTGGTTGCAGCCATGAAGCGCGGCACCGAGGCGGTTCTGACAGCCCGCTCGGAACGCGGAACTCAGACCAAAGACACGTTCTCGCTGCTGGGGTTCACCGCAGCGATCGAAGACGCCGAGAAGCGCTGCACCAACTAAGCGCTCACTTCACGTTCATGCGGCCCCGTCATCCGGCGGGGCTTTTTCGTGAAAAGGTGCAATGCAGTCTTTTCCTTGACGCAACGTTCGATCCTGAACTTGATCCGCATCAAGGCAGGCTACCCGCTTTTTCTGAACTAATCGGTTCAGGAATTGAGAAGGAACCTGCCAATGCTGAACAAATCACTTGCCGCGCTGATGATGGCCGCGATGTTGCTGAGCGCGTGTGAAAAGACCGCCGAAACATACCCTGTGACCGGTGAACAATGTGGCCCGGAAGATCCCGTACAAACCTTGGACGCTGCGGATTGCGATATCCTTCCCCCGGGCGTTTGACGTATTCGCCTGATCTGAAACCCTGAAAGCGAAATGTACTTGTTTCGGTCGCATCGACATGGTCTTTGCGACCGAACTGCGATTGGGACGCCGGGAAAACACGTGCTACTGTGCCCTGATGTAAGGGTTCACATGTGGAAACGATGATGCGTTACGTCTTGATAGCAGTGCTATTCTCATCCGCAGCGTTGGCCGACCCCAGCCTGGAATGCTCTGATGCAGGTTCGCAGGTTGAGATCGGGTCTTGCGTCGGGAAAATGGAAGAACGCGTAAACATGGCAGTGAAGGCCAGTTACGATTTTGCCATGCAGACAGCGGCAGAGTTGGATGAGGTGACAGGCCGCGTGGCCGCGCAACCCGCACTTGAGGCCGCACAAAAAGCTTGGACCACGTATCGCGATATGCAGTGTGACGCCGTAGGTGCGTCGTATGGCGGGGGGTCTGGAACCGGGATTGCCATCGCGTCCTGCCGCATTGATCTGGGTCGGGCGCGCGTGGACGAATTGCTGCGCATGGCAAATTAAGTCGCACGATTCCTTTTGATCTTTGCGCGCAATCCTATATAGAGGCGCATCCCAAGCCAGAATTCTTCGAGATAGCCACATGTCGCCCAAAGCGCCGATCACTCAGGATGTCATGACCATCCCCCGCAAATTGCCCGAAGGGAAGGTAAACCTTGTTGGTCTGACCCGTGACCGCTTGCGCGAGGTTCTGATCGAACACGGTACACCGGAAAAGCAGGCCAAGATGCGCACCGGCCAGATCTGGCAGTGGATCTATCAATGGGGCGTGCGCGACTTTGCCGAGATGACAAATCTCGCCAAAGCCTATCGCGCGCAACTGGCCGAGCATTTCGTCATCGAGGTTCCCGAGGTTGTGACCCGTCAGGTGTCCGAAGACGGCACCCGCAAGTACTTGTGTCGCATCGCCGGCGGGCATGAGGTCGAAGTGGTCTATATCCCCGAAGAAGACAGGGGGACGCTGTGCATCTCGTCTCAGGTCGGCTGCACTCTGACCTGTTCGTTCTGTCATACGGGCACTCAGAAACTTGTG
The DNA here is from genome assembly GCF_056531525.1 of Ruegeria sp. N11. NCBI lineage: Bacteria > Pseudomonadati > Pseudomonadota > Alphaproteobacteria > Rhodobacterales > Roseobacteraceae > Ruegeria > Ruegeria sp. N11. The sequence goes on along the minus strand of NZ_JBQFLX010000002.1, from coordinate 331,803 downwards.
CGCAACCTGACCGCGGCCGAGGTTGTAGGTCAGGTAATGATGGCCCGCGACGACCTTGAGGAATGGCCCGTCCCCGGCGCGCCCAAGGACGAAACCCGTCTGCTGTCGAATATCGTTCTGATGGGCATGGGTGAGCCGCTGTATAACTTCGACAACGTCCGCGATGCGATGAAGATTGCCATGGATCCCGAAGGGATTTCCCTGTCGCGCCGTCGCATCACGCTGTCCACATCCGGCGTGGTGCCGGAAATTGCACGGACTGCCGAAGAAATCGGGTGTCTGCTTGCGATCTCTTTCCACGCGACCACGGATGAAACGCGCGATGTGCTGGTGCCGATCAACAAGCGCTGGAACATCGAGGAACTGTTGGCAGCGCTGTCCAGCTATCCGAACGCGTCGAATTCCGAGCGGATCACCTTTGAATACGTCATGCTGGATGGTGTGAATGATAGTGACGAAGACGCGCACCGCCTGATCGACCACATCAAGCGCCATAACATTCCGGCAAAGATCAACCTGATCCCGTTCAACGAATGGCCCGGCGCGCCGTACAAGCGCAGCTCGAACAACCGTATCCGGGCGTTTGCGAATATCATCTATCAGGCGGGCTATGCCTCACCCATCCGCAAGACGCGGGGTGAGGACATCATGGCGGCCTGCGGGCAGCTCAAATCGGCGACCGAACGCGCGCGGAAGTCCCGCAAGCAGATCGAGGCCGAGGCCGGTCTTGGAACCTGACCCTTACCCTTGCAACCCCGCTGGTCGCGAGAATTAATGTTCCCGCGCCTGTTTTTTATATGCGCGATTTGTTATGTTTCATCTTGTCAGCGCCCGGGGGGGTTCACACGTGTGCACAAAGCGGTGAAAGCCATGGACCGGTTGTGGCAGGTTTTTTTGCGCCTGTTATGATCGAATCTGACGCAGGTGCGCTGAAACAAGGCAAGCCTTTTTCAACTCAGGTGGGTCATCCAGTATGATTGCACGTTACCAGATTCAGCTTTTGAAACCCCTCGTTTTCCTGATCATGGCAACGGCCCTGCCGTCCTTCTCTGCGGCTCAGTCCAGTGATGAAGACGCGCATCTGGCCATCGAGAACCCGGCGGATTTGTCGAAAAAGGATGCGCGCAAGTTCTATAAGTCACTGCAAAAGCGTCTGGCGCGCGGGTATGCGGCTGCGCAGATGGATTTGATCCGGAACTATCAAAGCTGGCCGCTGTTCAACGATGCGCCCTATATCTCGGCCACACACGGTCAGCGTTACGTGAACAGCTACGCCAATCGCATGGCGCATAATTACGGAACCCTGCAAGAGGGCGAAGAGTTGCCGATGGGGTCGGTTCTGGCCAAAGACAGCATGACGGTGACCGATACCGGCAATCTGCACCCGGGTGCCATGTTCGTAATGGAAAAGCTGGCCAAAGGCGCCAGCCCTGAAACCGGTGACTGGCGCTATATTATGGTTATGCCGGACGGATCGCTCTTTGGGGACACAATGGGCGCACGGTCAGAAGCTGTTTCCTATTGCCATGACTGCCACGAAGCCGTGGCGGATCGGGATTACACGTTTTTCGTGCCGGAAGACTACCTTGTGAACAACTGATCGCCGATTACCTGCGGCCAAACCGGGCGGACCCGATGACCTCGATCAGGGATTGGCGCACCGGTTCGGGTTGGGTATCGACGGCATTCAGGACCTCGCGCAGTTCGGCGCGCAGACAATGCATCTGGTCGATCAGGGAAATCATCATCGACAGCGCGTCGGGCTCCATCTCGTATTGATCATGCAGTTCGCAGGCCAGTTCCAGACGGGCGACGTCGATGCTCTGGTAGACAAGCCCTTGCTCGGTTTGCTCGGGGATCACAATTTCAGCGGCCAGATAAACGGACAGCCGGTCCGGTGTCAGGCGGGCAATAGTTGCGAGCACCTCGTCTTCTGTCAGGTGTCGGGTCATGACGGCATCCCCTCGCGTGGATCGTAGCGATGTGATTCCCGCCAGGTTTCCATAAAGGCCCTGAGGTCATCATCGACCTTGTCCGGCAGGGTCACGATCAGTTCGATCAGCTGATCCCCGCGCTCGGACGCACCCCGCTTTTTGACACCCTTGCCGCGCAGGCGCAGGGTCTTGCCGCTGCTGGTCCCCGCCGGGACGCTGACGTTCACGCCACCGTCTATGGTGGGGGCGGGAACCTTGCCGCCCAGAATCGCCTCGTCGATCGAGATCGGCAGAGTGATGTGGATGTCGTCGCCCTGCCGGTCAAAGACCGGATGCTTGGCGACCGAGATGGTGACAAGCGCATCGCCCGCAGGCCCCTGTCCATATCCGGGTGCACCCTTGCCGCGCAGCCTGATGGTCTGACCATCGGTGATGCCAGCGGGGATTTTGACCTCGATTCGATCACCATCGGGCAGGGTCAACTTCTGACTGGCCCCGAACACCGCGTCCAGAAAGCTGACCTGAAGCGAATAGTTCAGGTTGTGACCGGGCGCGTGAAATTCATGGCTGCGGCGCTGGCCGCGCCCGCCGCGTCCACGCATGAACTCGGCAAAGATGTCGGACATATCCTCGGGGTCGCCATAAGACGCACCCGAACGATAGGGATTTCCTGCCGCCTCGGCATAGTCGCGGTAATATTGCTGTTGGGGTCTCTCCTGACCCGATGCATCAATTTCTCCATTGTCATAGCGCGCCCGCGTTTCGGGGTCTTTCAGCAGATCATAGGCTGCTGCGGCAGCTTTGAACTTTGCCTCGGCTTTGGCATCACCCGGTTTCAGGTCCGGGTGGCAATCCTTGGCAATGCGCCGGTAGGCTTTCTTGATATCAGCGGCGCTGGCGTCTTTCTGGACGCCAAGGACCGAATATGGATCGTCGCTCATCTCACTCTCGCGGGTCACGTCTGATCGTTGGGCATGTTTTTTATCATGCGATTTCAATGCCCCGATTGGAAGAGGCTTTTGAAACCGCTCGCAAATTCCCGCAGGTCTGATAACATATGCATATTTCAGCTTGTTTTCTGACGGAGCCCCCATGACACGCAGAATTAAATCCGCACTGGCCCTTCTGGCGGGGAATGCCATCGGGTTGTTGATCGCCTCACTTCTGTTGTCCGGTTTCGCGATCCGGCCAATCTCTTTCATTGTCGTGGTGATCGTATTCACCCTGGTTCAGGTCGTGGCCGAACCGCTGATCCTGAAGCTGGGAGAGAAGAAAGCGCCCGCGCTGAAAGGCGGGATTGCGCTGATCGTGACCTTTGTAGGCCTTTTGGTAACTGATCTGGTGACGACGGGCCTGACCGTCGGCGGCATCTCCAATCTGCTGGCTGCAACTTTGCTGGTCTGGTTGGGGGCTTTGATCGCCAGCGTGGTGCTGCCGATCTACGTGTTCACAGAACTGCGTGAGCCCAAGAAGTAATCACAGCGCATTCAGGCTTGCCTCGATGGCCTGCCACAGTTCCTCCACCGGCTCGCATCCGACCGACAAGCGGATGAAGGCAGGATCGACGGCGTCGCCCCACCGTGCGCGACGCTCGGCCGAACTGTGGATGCCTCCGAACGAGGTGGCCGGGCGCAGCAATGGGCAGGCATTGATGAAGGATTCGGCGTTGGCCTCGCTGTCCAGTGTCAGAGACAGCAGAAAGCCGAACCGCGCTGTTTGGGCCTGTGCCAATGCGTGTGACGGGTCATTGGACAGACCGGGGTAACGAACTTTTTTCACGGCCGGGTGCGCCGCCAGCCGTTCTGCCAGAACCTGTGCCGACGCGCACATGCGGTCGAACCGGACGTCCAGCGTTTCCAGCCCGCGGTGCAACAGCCATGCCTCATGAGGTCCTGGGATCGAACCGGAGATCTTCCGCCATTCCTCGACCCGCTCCATGATCTTGGCGTCGCGGCTGGCCACATGGCCCATCAGCATGTCGGAATGCCCACCCATCGCCTTGGTGTCCGAAGACACGACGACATCGATGCCCAGATCCAGTGGGCGCTGGCCCAATGGTGTCAGGGTCGTATTGTCGGCAATGGTCAGCCCACCGGCGGCGCGCACTTGCCCCGCCACGGCTGCCAGATCGATTATGTCCAGCCCGGGGTTCGAAGGGCTTTCGACAAAGACCACGTCGAACCCGTCAAAGCCGCCCTCGGCAAAGGCGGTGGTGGGACGTTCCTCGATCTTCACGCCAAGGCGTGAGAGGAACCTGTCCGCCAGCAGGCGCGTGACGTAATATCCGTCCGAAGGGATCAGCAGTCGCGATCCGGCTTGCACGGATGCAAACAACGCTGCCGAAATCGCCGCCATGCCCGACGGGAAGCTGAGGCAGGGCGCGTCTTCAAGATGTGACAGCACGTGCTCAAGATGCACCCATGTTGGATTGTCGACGCGTCCGTAGGTCGCGTGACCATCAGGCGGGCCCGGCAAGTGGAACATGCTGCTTTGCGTCAGCGGCAGCGCCACCGGGTCGCCCATTTTCAGGGCATTCCCGCGCAGGTGAAGCATTTCCCCGGTCTTTGGCGCCGTCATCCGTCAGCGCCCCGGAATTTCGTCGCGGGGCGGGGCGGGTTCCCAGTTCTCGATAATCCCGACCGCCTCTTGTGCCGTGTCAACAAAGCGGAAAAGGTCCAGGTCTTCGTCCGAAATGGTGCCAGCGTCCGCCAAAGCTTCCCAGTTGATGACCTTTTCCCAGAATGCGCGGCCAAACAGCAGGAAGGGGACGCGCTCCATACGACCGGTCTGGATCAGGGTCAGCGACTCGAACAGTTCATCCATCGTGCCGAAGCCGCCCGGGAAGATGGTGATGGCGCGGGCGCGCATCAGGAAATGCATCTTGCGGATCGCGAAATAGTGGAAATTGAAGCTCAGGTCCGGTGTCACGTAAAGGTTTGGCGCCTGTTCGTGCGGCAGCACGATGTTCAGGCCGATCGAGTAACCTTCGGCATCCTGTGCGCCGCGGTTTCCGGCCTCCATCACGCCGGGACCGCCGCCGGTGACGATCACGTTTTCGCGGCAGCCGGTTTCCTTCGACTTCAGGGTCATCAGCCGGGCAAATTCCCGCGCTTCGTCGTAATACTGCGACAGACCGGCTAGCGTTTCGGTCCGGGCGGTGTGCTTTTGTGACGGTTCGGGAATGCGGGCCCCTCCGAACATCACGATGGTCGAGGTGATCTCGCGCTCGGTCATGATCATCTCGGGTTTCAGCAATTCCAGTTGCAGGCGCACCGGTCGCAGTTCTTCCCGGCACATGAAGTCCTCGTCGGCAAAGGCCAGACGATAGGCGGGCGACCGTGTCTGTGGCGTGTCCGGCACCTCGCTTGCGGTCGACCGGTCGGTCTGCGCGTCGCGGAAGGGGCTGAGTCGGTCTTCTCTCATGGGTGAACGATCCCTGCTTGCGTGTTTTTCAAACAGCTATAGGGTTCGCGGACAGAGTGCCAGCCACGGAAAGACAAGAATGAACTGGAAGAGTGAAATATCGGCGGCGCGGGATCGCATTGCCGGCTATGCGCAGGTCACGCCGGTGATGGAAAGCCGCATTCCGGGGTTTCCGGTTGAAATGAAGCTGGAGCATTTGCAGCACACCGGCAGTTTCAAGGCACGCGGGGCATTCAACACGCTGCTCAGCCTGGATGTGCCCGAGGCGGGCGTTGTTGCGGCATCAGGCGGCAACCACGGTGCGGCGGCGGCCTATGCGGCGCAGTCGCTGGGCCACCCGGCCAAGATTTTTGTGCCGGAACTGGCGGGTCCGTCCAAAATTGCGCTGATCGAGCAGACCGGCGCCGACCTGAGCGTTGTTTCCGGCGAATACGCCAATGCGCTGACCCAGGCCCGTTCTCATGAAGAAGAAACCGGGGCGATGCAGATCCATGCTTACGACGCACCGGCCACGGTGGCCGGGCAGGGTACCTGTTTCGCCGAGTGGGAGGCGCAGGGCCTTCAGGCGGATACCGTTCTGGTCGCGGTGGGTGGCGGTGGTCTGATCGCCGGGGCTTTGGCCTGGTTTCAGGGTGCGCGAAAGGTTGTGGCGGTCGAACCGGAAACCTCCTGCGCGCTGCACGCCGCGTTGCAGGCCGGGGAACCGGTGGACGTGTCCGTATCAGGGGTTGCGGCAAACGCATTGGGCGCGCGGCGGATCGGATCGATCTGTTTCGATCTGGCGCGCGGCATGTCATCGGTTCTGGTCCCGGATGCGGCCATCACCAAGGCGCAGCGCGCATTGTGGCAGGCCCATAGGCTTCTGGTAGAACCGGCAGGGGCAACGGCTTTGGCGGCCTTGATGTCGGGTGCCTATCAGCCGGAACCGGGCGAGAAAGTGGCCGTTCTGATTTGCGGCGGCAATATTGCCCCGGACCCGTTCGCGGGCTGAATTATCTGCTTGTGGAAGGCGGGCTTCATTTTTATCTACAATCTATGACCGCGACCATTGCCGATACGATCTATCAGAAACTCAGCCAGCAAATCGTCACCGGCGACCTGATCGCCGGCGAAAAACTGCGTCAGGACCATATCGCCCGCGCATTCGAGACCAGCCATGTTCCGGTGCGCGAAGCGCTGCTGAGGCTGGAGGCGCATGGGCTGGCCAAAAGCGAGCCGCGGCGCGGGATGCGGGTCACCGCGCTGGACCCTTCCGAAGTGCGCGAGGTCATCGAAATGCGCGTAGCGCTGGAATCGCTGGCGATGCAGCACGCGGTTCAGAACCTGACGCCAGCCGCCTTGCGGAAAATTGATGAAGCCCGCCTGACCTGCGACGCCGCCCGGACCATGCCGGAGTGGGAGGCGGGAAACCGTGCTTTTCACAGGGCCATCCTGACGCCCTGCGGGTTGCCGCGCCTGCTTCACACGATTGACGATCTGCATATCGCCAGCGCGCGCCATCTGTTTGCCTATTGGCGTCCCCGGTGGAAGCAACGCGCAGACACTGATCACGCCGCCATCGTGCGCGCGATGAAAGGCAGGGACGCAGCCGCCGCTGTCTCGATACTGGTTCGGCACATACGCCGGGCCAGCTGACAAAAGCCGCGAAAGGCTACGGATAATCACCCGGGCGATGGTCTTTGTCCCACCAGTGACGCAAAACCGCCCGCCTACGCCGCATTGCGCCCTGTGTGTGGCTTGCTTATAGGCAAAAACAACGTGAACAGATTCAGCAGGGAGTGATCTCATGTCCAATGCGCAACTGGAAGCCGCAATCGAAGCCGCCTGGGAGGTTCGCGACACGATCTCGCCCGCCAGCACCGGCGAGCAGAGAGAGGCGATTGAGGAAACACTGAACGCGCTGGACAGCGGATCGCTGCGGGTTGCCGAGAAGCTGGAAAACGGCGATTGGCATGTGAACCAGTGGGCCAAAAAGGCAGTTCTGCTGGGCTTTCGCATCAAAGATATGGAAATCCACGCTGGCGGACCACAGGCCGGCGGCTGGTGGGACAAGGTCGACAGCAAGTTTGCCGGTTGGGGTGAGAGCCAGTGGCGCGCTGCCGGCTTCCGCGCCGTGCCCAACTGTGTTGTCCGCAAATCAGCCTATATCGCACCGGGTGCGGTTCTGATGCCGTCCTTTGTGAACCTTGGCGCCTATGTTGACGAAGGTACCATGGTCGACACCTGGGCCACCGTCGGATCCTGCGCGCAGATCGGCAAGAATGTGCACCTGTCAGGTGGCGTCGGAATCGGCGGCGTGCTTGAACCCATGCAGGCCGGTCCGACCATCATCGAAGACAACTGCTTTATTGGTGCCCGCTCGGAAGTGGTCGAAGGCTGCATCGTCCGCGAAGGTTCGGTTCTGGGGATGGGGGTATTCATCGGTAAATCCACAAAGATCGTGGATCGCGAAACCGGCGAGGTCATGTATGGCGAGGTTCCGCCCTATTCGGTGGTTGTTGCGGGTTCGATGCCGTCGAAGAACAATATCAGCCTCTATTGCGCTGTAATCGTGAAGCGTGTGGACGAAAGAACCCGTTCGAAAACCAGCATCAACGAGCTGCTGCGCGACTGAAGATATCGATCAGAGTTGAAAGGCCGGTGCGGGACAGCACCGGCCTTTTTTATTGAACTTTCCCAAAGGATTTTGATCCTGAGCTTTGAAAGCTCTGATCATTCGGCATTTCCGGTAATACCAACCATGTTTGGTTAGCGATCTTCGCCCGGCCGTTCTACGTCATTCTCGGTGGACCCTTCGTCATCTCCCGAATTGCCTTCGGTGTCACCATCGTCTTCGGTCTCACCACCGCCTTCGGTCTCGCCACCACCTTCAGTTTCACCACCACCCTCAGTCTCGCCTTCGCCTTCCTGGGCATAAGAAGAGGTAGCGACAAAGCCGGTCAGAACAGCCGCCGCTGGGGTCATTGATAATATAAGAACACTTGCAGTGGTCGACAGCAGTTTGGACAAAATGCTCATTTGTTTTCACTTTTGATGAAATTAAGTATGCAGTGACGTCATTCTATTGATAGGGTTGACGGCTTCGAAACGGCTTGACCCTGTCTCATTCTGATAAGCGGTTATCCGCGTGACTCTGCGCGGATGGTTGCAGCTTGATTTGACGCCAGATACAATCGAGTAGCGATTCACCATCGAGCACGACACTTTTCAGGTGTGGATACGATTCGCCCAGCCGGTGAACTGCCGCGGAGTTCCAGGGACGGTTTCAAACTTTCTGACTGGCCGGGCAATGTCGCACAGACAGAACTAGTGACGCTCGATGAGGTGTAGCGCTATGGCTCGTTGGCCTGCGATGCCCAGTCGAACAGGCCTCCGGTCTTGTTGGGTATTGCACGATCTGAACTTTTGCTGGCAAGGCCGCCGTAGGTTGCGACAGGTGGAAATACACGCGCAAAAAAACCCGCCCTAGTTCAAGGGCGGGCCGGGTCCGCTATAAAATCCTGTGTCTTTGGGGTCAGCCCATCATCTGATAACTGACGGGGACAAACCGGAACCCTTCACCTCGTGTTTCGACATATCCCGCTGCGGGAAATGGCATGTGATAACCGATCATCGGCACCTTGTCGGCGGCCAGAAGCCCAAGCACATTGCGCCGTGCTGCGGTGGCTACAGCCTTGTCCATGTCAAACCGGACTTCCCATTCCGGATGGGCGAATGACCAGACATAGTGGTTCGCCAGATCTGCCGTCTGGATCAGACGCCGGCCGTTGCTTTCCAGGTGATAGACAGTATGGCCGGGCGTGTGGCCAAAGGCAGACATGGCCGTGATGCCGGACGCAACATCACCGCCGTCTTCGATAAAGGTCATCTTGTCGGCCAGTGGTGTCACCTTGGCCGCGACCAGATCGCCGACTCGGTTACCGGACTCCTGCGCGGCCCAGAAATCGTATTCGTTCGAGGCGGTCACATAGCGTGCATTCGGAAAGGTCGGTGCGTCATTGGTTGTCATACCGCCGATGTGATCGGGGTGCATGTGGGTTATGACCACCACGTCGATCTGATCAGGTGTCACACCAGCATCGGCCAGTGCCGCCTGAATACCACCTTTTCCGAGGCCTGTGTCGAACAGCACCATTTCGGACCCGGTATTGACCAGCGTTGGCGTGAAGAAGAACTGGGCCATGTCGTCTGGAATAAAGTTCTCGGCGGAAACCCTCGCGAATTCCTCGTCCGATGCACCGCCGCCGAAAATTTCCTTGGCGCCGTCGCGCGGCAGACTGCCATCCAGCAATGTTGTAACAGTGAAATCACCAAGCGCGAACGATCTGGCGGTTGTCGGGTTTGCGCCGGTTTCAGCATCATTGGCCAGAACCGGAGTTGCAGCTGATGCAAATGGCAATGCTGCGGCAGCGCCGAGCGCTGCTCTTCTCGTCAAATTGATGGTCATTATGTTTCTCCCTGTCAGGACACCAGCCCGGGAACTAGCCCGCTGTGGGTCGTTTGCCATATTTTACCCGCCTGACATGGGCTGCATGGATAAACATTACGTGTTAATTTTTGCTCGTGTCCCGATCCGAAAACAAAACACAGCCGACAGGGCAGGCCGTTAACGGGTTTTTGTCATCCGTCCTGCCACCGCGAAAGGCAGACGAGGCCCGGGTGCTGGATGCGCTGTTTCGCGAAGCAACCGGATTTGAACCGGTGATGTGGGGGCCTTCGATCATCGGGTATGGCCACTATCATTATCGCTACAAATCCGGGCGCGAAGGAGACTTTCTGGCAACCGGGTTTTCCCCGCGCAAGGCGGCGCATTCCATCTACATCATGCCCGGCTATGCGGATTTCGGTGACATCCTGTCCCGGCTGGGAAAACACAAACTTGGGAAATCCTGTCTTTACGTGAACAAGCTGGCGGATATCGATCCTTCGGTTTTGTCCGAGCTGATCGTCGCGGGTCTTGAAGATCTGGGCCGGCATTGGCAAGTCGAGCCGACTTGAGCATTACTGGCACGCTCAATCCTGTCCGGTGCCTCATTCGCTTGCTGGACAAAACGCCCTTCATGTGACAAGAGCCGCGCCAACAGGAGATATCCATGACCACCACCCGCTTCGCCCCGTCGCCCACCGGTTACATCCACGTGGGCAACCTGCGCACTGCCCTGATGAACTATCTGATTGCCCGCAAAAACGGCGGTACGTTCATCCTGCGCATCGACGACACCGATCCTGAGCGGTCGAAGGAAGAATATGTCGATGCCATCAAGCAGGACCTTGAATGGCTGGGCCTGCACTGGGATCGGGTCGAACGTCAATCCGAGCGTCTGGACCGTTATGCCGAGGCCGCCGACAAGCTGCGCGAGATGGGACGGTTCTACGAGGCTTTCGAGACGCCGACCGAACTGGACCTGAAGCGTAAGAAGCAACTGAACATGGGCAAACCGCCGGTCTATGACCGCGCCGCGCTGAACCTCAGCGAGGCCGAGAAAGACGCGCTGCGCGCCGAACGTGGCAACGGGGTCTGGCGCTTCAAGCTGGATCACGAGCGGATCGAGTGGACCGACGGTATTCTGGGCGACATCTCGATCGACGCAGCCTCGGTTTCCGATCCGGTGCTGATCCGTGGTGACGGTCAGGTTCTTTATACGATCGCTTCCGTTGTGGATGACACTGAGATGGGCGTGACCGACGTGGTACGCGGCTCGGACCATGTAACCAACACGGCGACTCAGATTCAGATCATCAAGGCACTCGGCGGCACCTGCCCGCGCTTTGCCCACCATTCTTTGCTGACCGGTCCGCAGGGCGAGGCGCTGTCAAAACGTCTGGGCACGTTGGCGCTGCGGGATCTGCGTGAACAGGGCGTGCAGCCGATGGCCTTGCTGAGCCTGATGGCACGTCTGGGATCGTCCGACCCGGTCGAACTGCGCGCGGATATGGCCGAATTGATTGACGGGTTCGACGTAAGCCGCTTTGGTGCCGCGCCCACCAAGTTTGACGTGCAGGACCTGTTCCCGCTGACCGCGAAGTATTTGCAATCACTGCCGCTTGCCGATGTGGCTGATGCTGTTGCCGATGCCGGTGTTCCGGCAGATCTGGCCGAGCCGTTCTGGGCCATGGCGCGCGAGAACATCACCACGCTGGGCGATTTGAAAGCCTGGTGGGAGCTGTGCCGCGTAGGCGCGGAACCACTGATCGCCGATGAGGATCGCGCGTTCATCGTTGAGGCGATGGCGCTGCTGCCGGAGGGCCCGTTTGACGGCGAAACCTGGGGTAAATGGACCAGCGCCGTGAAAGAAGCGACCGGCCGCAAGGGCAAAGGTCTGTTCATGCCGTTGCGCAAGGCGCTGACGGGGATGGAACGCGGGCCCGAGATGGCGGCCCTGTTGCCCCTGTTGCAGGTGATCCGCGCGCGGGGGTGATGAAACGCGCCTTGCGGCGCGTGCCTTCGGCGAGAGTATTTTGAAAAAGATGAAGAGGGCTGGTTGAATCCGGCCCCTTTTTTATGCGTTTTGAACGATGTTTGCCGAGATACTGCGCAGGCGGTCGTCGACGAAGTCTGTTTCGTCGGGGCGGAGCTGTTGATGGCGCGGATAGCGGGGTTCGGAGCGGTCATTCAGGATCGGGGCGTCCCACCCGTCCGTGGTGGCGAAGAAACGATCTGCTCCGTCCAGACCGAAAGCGCGCAGATAACCCTGTACCACCACGTCGATATAGCTGAGCAGCAGCGGATGTTTGTTGCTTGGCGCATTGTGCCGATCCTGCGGAACGGCATAGACGGCGATTTCAACCTCATGCGCCAGGGGGTGGGTCACTGATTGCGTCGCAGTCACGCGATCGTAGGCCCATTCGCGCTGATCCAGCGCTGCCCAGTCGTTCTTTGGAACATGCGCGATCATGCCTTCGATTTCGGCATCGGGGTCAGGTACGGCTGTCAGAAACGCCACTTCGCGCAGGTCGGTATGTCGCCATGCGCGCCGCCAGCCCTTCAGCCGGGCCAGATGCGGATCGGGAAAGTCATGGGTGGCCAGATTGACCAGGCTGCCATAACCGAAGAAATACGGGTCTTTCATACGCTGTGCCGTCCTGGATCTCGATTGATGTATGTCAAACCGCTTTTTTGCGGAACATGCAATAAGACTGCATCTTGATATTTGGGAGGCCTGTGATGCGGATTACCAAACGGACGAATATTGCAGTGCGCCTGCTGATGTATTGCGCGGCGCATCAGGATCGGCTGGTGACAAAGGCCGAGATTGCCGAAGTGTGCAACATCTCGGAAAACCATCTGGCGCAGGTGATCAACCAGCTCAGCCAGCTGAACTATCTGAACACGCAACGCGGGCGCAACGGCGGCATGATGCTGGCCCGTCCGGCGGAACAGATCCGGATCGGGTCGGTGTTTCGCCATGTGGAAGGCAACCTGCCGATTACCGAGTGCTTTGCCGATGCGGACAACACGTGCCCGCTGACCGATGCCTGTCGATTGCGGTTGGCCCTGCGCGATGCAGCCGAAGTGTTTTATGCGTCGCTGGATGAAATCACACTGGACGCGCTGGTCTGTGATAATGATCGCTTGTTGCAGATTTTGCAGCCGGTGGCCTGTGTTCGCTGAGACCTAACCGGCGGCGCGCAGGATGCGCGCCGGTCTGACAGCCAGAGGGCGCATGGCAAAGACCAGGCCGGCTCCTGTGGTCACCGCGATTCCGGCCAGAACGATGGCAAGGGCGGATGGCCAGATGATCGTGAAGCCGGTGTCAAAAATGAACGTTGCCACGGCCCAACCGCTGGTGATGCCGGCCAACAGGGCCACGCCTCCGGCTGCCGTGCCAAGAAGTACGGCGCGCAATGCAAAGCTGAGAAGAATGCGGCGGCGGCCAGCCCCGAGCGTTTTCAGGATCGCGGCCTCGTAGCGGCGCGCGGGCTCTCCGGCGGCGGCCGCGCCGATCAGCACGAGAAACCCGGTCAGCAAAGATACCCCGGCCCCGTAAGACGTGGCCGATGCCAACCCGGCAAGCAGGCCGGAAACCCGGTCGATCGCGTCCCGCACACGGATCGCGGTGATGTTGGGAAATTGCCCTGCCAGATCGCGTAGTATGGCGGCCTCGGCCTGTTCTTCGGCATAGACCGTTGCGATGAAACTGTGAGGTGCCCCGGCCAGCGCGCCGGGGTTCATGGACATGACAAACCCCATTCCGGCGGTTGAGAAATTGACCTCACGCAGAGAGGTCAGCCGGGCCGTGATGTCCCGGCCGAGAATGTTAACCGTCAACTCATCGCCCAGCTTGAGACCCATCTCAGCAGCTTCTTCCGCGGCAAAACTGACCTGCGGCGCGCCGGAATAGTCATCTGACCACCATTCCCCTTTGGTGATGCGCGCGTTCTTTGGGGGACGTTCGGAATAGGTGATCCCCCGGTCTCCGTCCAGCACCCAGTGATCGCCAGCCACCTCGCGTGCAGGCTGTCCGTTGATCCCGGTTATGATTCCGCGCAGCATTGGCGCACTTTCGATGCGGCTGACCGCCGGGTCGGTTTCCAGCCGTTCCATGAACCCGGGCATCTGGTCTTTCTGGATGTCGACAAAGAAGTATGACGGCGCCACGTCCGGCAGATTGCCCGAGATTGCGTTGCGCAATGTTCCGTCAATTTGCCCGACGGCCGCCAGCACCGAGAGGCCCAGCCCAAGCGACAGCACGACGGGACCAGCACCTTCGCGCGGGTCAGAGATGGCCGACAGGGCCCAGCGCAAGGCGGGCCGCCCGCGTGTTGCCGAGGCGCCGGCTCGGGCAACCCGTCTTATGATCCACGCGGTTGCGGCCAGCAAAGCCATCGCTCCGGCCAAACCGCCGCTGGTCCACAGGGTCAGGCGGGCGGAGCCGCTGAACCATGCGGCGGCTGAGATCAGGAGAGCAAGGCCCACTGCGGTGGCGATCACGTAAGCAGGACGGGGAAAGAACCGCGCCGATGTCAGGGCGTCGCGAAACAAGGTTGCGGCGCGGACCTCTTCGGTTCTGGCCAGCGGCCAGAGAGTGAACAGGAACGCCGTCAGAACGCCGTAGAGGGCAGCCTCGGCCAATGGCTGGGGATAGATCGAGAATACAGCGGGAACCGGCAACCGGTTTTCGATCAGCGGTGACAGCATCAGGGGGGCCGCGCCGCCCAGGGCTAGGCCCAGCGCGATGCCGATGACAGACAAAATGCCGATCTGGATCATGTATGTCTGAAAAATCGTGGCACGGTCGGCACCAAGGGTGCGCAATGTGGCAACCGTTTCCGTCTTTTGCGACAGGTACGCCCGCACCGCTGCCGAGATGCCGATGCCGCCTACGGCCAGACCCGACAAACCTACAAGCACCAGAAAGGCGCTGAGCCTTGCGACGAACTCAGCGATGCCAGGGGCACCGTTGCGAGCATCTGTCCAGCGCATGCCGGTGCCGTCAAAGGCTTCTTTTGCTTCAGTCGACAGGGTGGCAAGATCTGTGGCGGGCGGCAGGTCCAGCCGGTATTTCGTGGAGAACAGCGTGCCGGGTTCCAGCAAACCCGATTTGCTCAGGTCTTGAGTGCGCACCAAGGTACGCGGCCCCAATCCGAATCCGTCAGCGGCCCCGTCCGGCTCGAACACCAGCGCGGCCATTACGACAAACTCCTGCGTCCCGAGCGTGACGGTGTCCCCTGCCTCCAGGTTCAGCCGATCCATCAGGGCGGGGTCCATCACCGCTCCGGGCAGATCATCCTGACCGTTCAACGCAACTGGCAGGGGCATCGCGGGCTCCAGCGTGACAGAGCCAAGCAATGGGTACGCGTCATCGACCGCCTTCACCTGTGTCAATGCGCGATCCGGACCGTCATCGTGTTGCGTGACAGCCATGGACCGGAAGTCGACGATTTCGGATACCTGCCGGGCTGACGCGTTCATCCAGCTGCGTTCTTCGTCGCTGGCATAGCGGTAGGTGAATTCCAGCTGCGCGTCCCCGCCCAAAAGGGCGGCGCCCTCTTGGGCCAAGCCAGCCTGAATCGCGTGCCGGACTGAACCCACTGCGGCGATCGCGGCGACACCCAGCGCAAGGCAGGCCAGAAACACGCGAAATCCCTGCAATCCGCCGCGCAGTTCACGGCGCGCCAACCGTCCGGCCAGCCGCAGGCTCATTCAGCGGCCTCCTGTTGGGCATCCCCGGCAATGCGGCCATCCCGCAAGCGCACGACTCGGTCGCATTTCCGGGCCAGTGCGTGGCTGTGCGTTACCAGAACAAGGGTGGCACCGTGTTTGTCCCGCAACCCAAACAACAGCTCGACAATGGCGGCGCCATTGCTTTCGTCCAGATTGCCGGTCGGTTCATCCGCCAGCAGGATCTGCGGCCGGGGGGCCGATGCGCGGGCAAGGGCAACGCGCTGCTGTTCCCCGCCCGACAACTGCGCCGGGTAGTGATTGCGCCGGTGCGACAGTCCAACGGCTTCAAGCTCGGCCTCGGCGCGGGTGAACGCATCCTTGTGACCAGCCAGTTCCAGTGGCGTGGCGACGTTTTCAAGCGCGGTCATTGTCGGGATCAGGTGAAAGTTCTGAAACACAACACCCATGTAGTCGCGCCTGAAACGCGCCAAAGTGTCTTCGTCCAGCCCTGTCAGATCGCGCCCAAGCGCCGAGACGGTCCCACGGGTCGCCTGTTCAAGCCCACCCATCAGCATCAGAAGTGAGGATTTGCCTGACCCGGACGGTCCGACCAGGCCTATCGTTTCACCCTGCCGCACAGTCAGGTTGATACCATGCAGGATATTCACCCGACCGGCATTGCCATCCAGCGACAATGAGGCATCTTGGAGCGTGAGAACTGGTGATGTCATCAGTCTTTCCGAAAAGGAGCGGTCATTTGGGATATGGAGCGGTTGGGACCTTGCGCAAGACCTTGATGTCGGGCCTGTTTGTCTTTTGCGGCTTTGCGGCCACAGCCGAACCGGTGGTCATCGCGGCGGTAGGGGATTCTCTGACGCATGGCTATGGCTTGCCCGAACAGGAGGGATTTGTCCCTCAGCTCGGCCGCTGGCTTGAAGATCGCGGCGCCGAGGTGACGCTGATCAACGCAGGTGTGTCGGGGGACACAACAGCCGGTGGCGCGGCGCGTATCGAATGGACGCTGACACCGGAAGTCGATGGCGTAATCGTTGCCCTCGGGGCCAATGATCTGTTGCGCGGTGTTGATCCTGCGGTGTCGCGTGAGAACCTCGATACCATCCTGCAGACCGCCAAAGCGGCCGATGTCGAGGTCTTGCTGATCGGGATGGAAGCGCCGGGAAACTTTGGCCCTGACTACAGACAGGCCTTTGACGCCATCTATCCTGAATTGGCGCAGAAACACGGAACGCTTTATGCAGAAAGCTTTTTCGCCGGTCTTGATGCTGGTGGCGATCCGACTGCCGCGCTTGGGTTCATGCAGGCTGACGGCATTCATCCCAATGCACAGGGCGTGGCCCTGATTGTCGAGGCGCTTGGGCCAGATGTTCTGAAGCTGGTCGGGAACGCAAACCGATAGGAGCGCATCATGCCGGGGCGGTTTTTTCTGACGCGGTCCATTTCCGAGATTGCCCGGTTTCTGGGTGTTCCCGCTGAGGTGGCCGCTCAGCTGCCGCGTCATAACATTCAGCCGGGGCAGGAGGTGATGACCCTGACAAGCGCGGGGCTGGCGCCGATGCGCTGGGGCATGATCCCGGTGGGGCGGGTCAACGCGCGGGGCCGCCCGGTTATGGAGACTATCATCAACGCAAGATCCGAAACGGTGTTTGACAAGACGGCGTTTCAGGGTGTGGGCAGGGCTGTTATTCCTGTCGACGGCTGGTACGAATGGACCGGAGAGAAACGGCGCAAGACAGCGTGGCGCATTTCCTCGGTTGACGGCGCGCCGCTGATATTTGCGGCGATTACGGACACCTGGCAGGCCCCCGGCGGACTATGCGTCAATCAGGTTGCCGCAGTGACCTGCGAACCGAACGCGGATGTCCGGCCGATCCATCATCGCATGGGGGTTTTGCTGAACCTGTCCGATGTGCAGGGATGGCTGACCGGAACCGATGCCGAAGCGCAAAGCCTTGCACGCCCGTGGCCAGAAGGGCGGTTAAGGATCGAGCAGGCTATTGATGTGGATTGGTCAGCGCCGTGATCGGATTAAACCACACTGACCACCGTGCCCAATGGTACGCGCTGGTAAAGGTCGATCACATGCTCGTTCAGCATTCGGATGCAGCCGTTTGACACCGCCCGCCCAATGGTCTGCGGCTGTGTTGTACCATGAATGCGGAAATAGGTGTCGACGCCGTTTTGGAACAGATAGAGCGCCCGGGCCCCCAGTGGATTGTCTCCTCCGCCGGGCTGGACATAATCGTTGTCCTTGAATTTGGCGTAAGTCACCGGTTCCCGCTCGATCATTTCGTCCGTTGGCCGCCACGTCGGCCATTCCTTCTTCACGTCGATTGTCGCGGTGCCGGTGAATTCCAACCCGGCTTTGCCGACCCCGCAGCCATAGCGGATCGCCTTGCGCGGCTCGGTCACGAAATACAGATAGAACGAGCGTGGCACGACCAGCAACTGACCAGGCTGAAACTGTTTCTTGATCCGGACCACCTGCGGCGTGGGGTCGTATTCGACGGCTTTCTTCTTGGCCAGGCTCATTCCCGGTGTGAGGCTGGCTGCTGCTGTCGATGCAAGAAATACACGGCGCGTGAACATGGTGGGCTCACCTATCCTTCATGAAAAACATGAATTCAGTCTCGGAAGGATACACGATCCGGTCAATCGCTGCGCACTGATAAAGGGATTGTGATGTATTTTGCGCGCCACAGTTCAAGGGCGCGGCAAGAAAAAGGGCGGAGAGATTCTCCGCCCTTTTTAACTGGTCAGGCCAGTTCGATATTGTCCGCGCTTTCGCGGCCGTCACGACCCGAGCGCAGCTCGTACGTGACTTTCTGGTTGTCGGCCAGACCGGTCAAGCCGGAACGTTCCACGGCCGAGATGTGTACGAAGATGTCTTTGCCGCCATCTTCGGGTGCGATAAAGCCGTAGCCTTTGGTGGTGTTGAACCATTTTACGGTGCCTGCTGGCATGTCCGTTGTCTCCTGTTTTGATGCTGCCCACGGGGTTGCGGCAGCCTGGCGTCGTCGGTCTGGATCGATAGACTGAGCGCCGGAAACGGAGACAGTAGGTCGAAATAGAAAAACGTAAGCAACCGGGATATGGCACCGCGCAGGGCGTGTGACAAGGGAGTTTGTGTGCTTTGTACAACGGTTTAAGGGCCTGCAGCGCGTTTTGAACGGTTTCCCGCCGAAGGGTTCGGCCCGAATCCCGCGCATGTCGAACCTGATACGGGGACCGCGATTTCAACAACCTGAGCAGAATTGACAGAAGCGCCTACCACCATGGACCGTGCCCGGGCAATCGTCAGTTGTGTCCCGAGTCGCAGAGCACCCGAAAAACTATAGGGTAGAGAAGCAGGGTTGCCCACAAACCTCAGATTTTATTCAGATATTACGATGTTTTGAAAAGCAGGCTTTTGGTGCTATGGTGACGCACACAACCGTGGGGGCGGATATGAGACTTGTTTGTACATTTGCGGTCCTTTGCTGGGCTGGAACATCAGATGCTCTGACTATAAAAATTGATTGGCAAAACCAGTTGTCGAATGGTGTGGAAAGACAAACCAGCCGGTTGTCAGCTTATTCGAACAAAAAATCTCGCGAGGGTGTGGAATGGGCAATGTTCCAGATCATCCAGTCGGCGAAAATTTCTAATCGTTACCTTGAAGAGCTTCGACATCTTCAAGATCGGGAGCAGGATCCAATCGAACAGGATGAGGAACTGACGGAAGTTACAGAGCCCGACTTCTGTGAATTGTGGTGCGAAGAGCCCGGGTCGGAAGGTACCGTGACAGAAGTGAATGTCTCTGCCGTCCCAATTCCGGCCACTGGGTTGTTGCTGATCGGTGCTTTGGCGGGACTGTTCGGGTTCAGACGGATGGGTGGCAGCCGGTCCGGGTAGGCGCGGCAACGAACGACCCCTTGGTATTTCGAAAGTGAATTATGTAATCCGATGGCGCGGTGCTTTGGCGTCTCGCCATCGCGTATGCAACCAGTCGCTGGATGGGTGGAACCGCCCGTCCTTCCGGTCCCTTACCGTTTCAGTCCACCCCTTTACGAGTTGGTAGTCATAGCTGCCGTAAACTGGATGCATGTCCAACTATCGGCGTGTCCGCATTCCCGGCGCCAGTTATTTCTTCACCGTTTCTTTGGCCGATCGATCGTCGGACCTGTTGACGCGCGAAGTGGCGCATCCGCGGGCGGCCTTTGCGATGACGCAGAGGGAGCGGCCATTCTGGTGCGATGCGTTTGTTGTGTTGCCGGATCATTTGCATGCAGTATGGACCCTGCCACCTGGGGATGCGGATTATTCGACGCGGTGGGGCGCGATCAAGGCACGGTTTACCATGCGTGTGAATAAGGCAAGTTGTAGGCCGGGCTTCAGCCCGGCACTCGTGCCCAGGGAATTACCCGTCGTGACATCCGGCAGGTATGCCGGGCTGAAGCCCGGCCTACGAGCCGATAAACGCGAAGCGCCTGTATGGCAACGCCGGTTTTGGGAACATTGCATCCGGGACGAACGGGATTACCGCAATCATATGGCGTATTGTTGGGGGTGAGTGCCGATCCACCGCAGGTGGCGAAACGTCCAGTGGACGTTTCGAGGCGCGAACGGGCGGAGCCCCGATCAAACATGGGTTGGTGGAGCGCCCGACCGATTGGCCGTATTCGTCAATCCATCGCGACATTCGGGCGGGTCGAGTTGGTCCGGAATGGAGTGGTGGCATCACCCAAGAGGCGTTTGGGGAACCGTAGGATGGGTGATTTCACCCATCATTTGATGAGGTAGATGGGGATTGAGTAGCGATGGGTGCAAGCACCCATCCTACGCTTGCTGTTCGCTTTGCGCCGAGGTGTATTTTCGGAGGCTTGAGAAACCCGGAATGGATTGGCACCCAAATGGATGGAAAGACTGGGACGCGGGAGGAAGTATGTTCGCACCAATCCCACAGCTCCTAAGTTAGTCCACCAACTAAGCTGCTAAGCAGCCATGAGTTCCGATGTCGGAACCAAAATTGTTTTGCAGATTGACCAGCATGGCTCCGTCCTCACCTGTTGTTCCGAAATCTCTCAATAATTCAGCAAGAATATCTGCTGCCTTGTATGTTTCCTGAGAATAAGGCCCATACACAAGGGATTGTTGTTCATACAACAATTTGCTGTATTTTATTGCTTTTTCTGTTTGCCCCGAATCGACAAGGCTAGAAAGGTTAAATCCTGCAGGTTTAAATCCAGCAGGTGCTTTTCCAAGAGCGTTTTTAACTTTGGGTGGCGTGAAGCCTGCTGCCCTAGGGTCAATTGGGAAATTACAACTGGCGACTGGTGGGAATAAAATCTTTTCCATAAGCTTATCAAGTTCTTCGTTCTTTTCCTTGTCGGAAAAATCGGAATCATCAAGCAACTCGCACTTAAAATAAATAATCTTTTCCCAAAGGTATAGTTTAGCACCTTCTGGGTAACCGGAAAGCGTATCTCCTTTCACTATCTCTTTGTATACACCATCTACTTCCGCGCTCGCCCCACCCAGTTTGGAAAGTAGGCCTGTGACCTCGCCGTCGATCTTTCCTTGAACGTCTTTTGAGATTGTTTTATCGGCCACAGGATTCAAAGGGGTGCAGTCAAGTGCCATGCTTGCTGTCGGCAAACAAATCGCCAATGCGAAAACAATGCGCATATCAAATCTCCATCAAAACGATAAAGATAATATACACGAAAGGCCTCTCATCGGACAAACTTCTTATGCTTCAATCGCTTGGGCTCCAGCGCGTCCGGTCCCAGACGGCGCTTTTTGTCCTCTTCGTAATCCTCGAAGTTGCCCTCGAACCACTCCACGTGGGCATCGCCTTCGAACGCTAGGATATGCGTGCAAATCCGGTCGAGGAAGAAGCGGTCGTGTGAGATGACAACGGCGCAGCCGGCGAAATCGACCAGCGCGTCTTCCAGTGCGCGCAGGGTTTCGACGTCAAGGTCGTTTGTGGGTTCGTCGAGCAGCAGGACGTTGCCGCCCTCTTTCAGCAGGCGGGCCATGTGGACGCGATTGCGCTCACCCCCTGACAGCAGCGAGACCTTCTTCTGCTGGTCACCACCCTTGAAGTTGAAAGACGAGCAATAGGCGCGGGAATTGACCTGCGCGTCGCCCAACTGAATGATCTCGGCACCGCCGGTGATCGCTTCCCATACAGTGTCGTTATCTTTCAGGTCATCGCGGGACTGGTCGACATAAGACAGCTCGACCGTGTCGCCCAGCGTGATGGTACCACTGTCGGGCTGTTCCTGACCGGTGAGCATCTTGAACAGCGTCGACTTACCGGCACCGTTGGGGCCGATGACGCCGACAATGCCGCCGGGTGGCAGGGCAAAGTCCAGCCCTTCGATCAGTTGCTTGTCACCCATGTGTTTCGACAGGCCCTCAACCTCGATCACCTTGCCGCCAAGGCGCTGGCCGTTGGGGATGACAATCTGGGCGCGGGTCAGCTTTTCGCGTTCGGACTGCTCGGCCAGCTCGTTATAGGCGTTGATCCGAGCCTTGGATTTGGCCTGACGCGCCTTCTGACCCTGACGCATCCACTCCAGTTCGCGCTGCAGGGTTTTCTGCTTGGACTTGTCCTCGCGCGCTTCCTGCTCCAGTCGCTTGGCCTTTTGTTCCAGCCATGCGGAGTAGTTGCCCTCGTACGGAATGCCACGGCCGCGGTCGAGCTCCAGAATCCAGCCAGTAATGTCATCCAGGAAATACCGGTCGTGGGTGACGATCAGGATGGTGCCTTTGTAGTCGATCAGGTGCTGTTGCAGCCAGGCGATCGTCTCGGCGTCCAGGTGGTTGGTCGGTTCGTCCAAGAGCAGCATGTCGGGCGCTTCCAGCAGCAGCTTGCACAGCGCCACACGGCGTTTCTCACCACCCGAGAGGTTGGCGATGTTGGCATCGTCCGGCGGGCAGCGCAGCGCCTCCATCGAGACGTCGATCTGGCTGTCGAGGTCCCACAGGTTTTCCGCGTCGATGGCGTCCTGCAGGGTGGTCATTTCCTCCATCAGCTCGTCCGAATAGTTCTCGGCGATCTCCATGGCGATCTCGTTGAAGCGGTCGACCTTGGCCTTTTTCGCGGCCACGCCCAGCATGACGTTTTCGCGGACAGTCAGGGATTCGTCCAGCTGCGGTTCCTGCGGCAGATAGCCGACCTTGGCACCTTCGGCGGCCCAGGCCTCACCGGTGAAGTCGGTGTCGAGACCGGCCATGATCTTCATCAGCGTCGATTTACCTGCGCCGTTGACGCCGACGACACCGATTTTCACGCCGGGCAGAAAACTCAGGTGGATGTTTTCAAAGCACTTCTTGCCACCGGGATAGGTCTTGGAGACACCCTGCATGTGGTAGACATATTGATAGGCGGCCATGTCGCGTCCTCTGGGTCGGGAAATTGGGTTGGAACGCTAGATATCCAAGCGGGACGGGCGGGGCAAGCTGGTGGTTTCGTGAATTTCGTTCACGGATCGCGACGGGTATTGTGGCCATGATCGAATGGGAGAGTGTTTTGTCGGAACTGGCAGGTTTGATAGCTGGATGGGCGCAGCCCGGGCATGTTGATTGGATCGGCTTGCGCCCTGACCGGCGGGCCGCGATGATCCCTGTTAAACAGGTTCTGGTATCCGAGGCCGGACCCGAGGGCGATCGGAGCCGCGCAGGTAAACGCGCGGTGTCGCTGATCCAGCAGGAGCATCTGGCGGCGATTGGTGCGTATCTGAGGCAGGGGCCTGTTTCGCCGGACATTCTGCGGCGCAACCTGGTGGTGTCGGGGATCAATTTGGCCGCGCTCAAGGGGCGCGAAGTGCAGGTGGGTGAGGCCATTTTGCGGTTCACCGTGATTTGTGCGCCCTGCAGCCGAATGGAGGAGGCGCTGGGCAAAGGTGGCTACTCAGCCGTGCGCGGACATGGCGGCTGGTGTGCCGAAGTGGTGCGATCCGGGCAGGTCCGCCTGGGCGACGCGGTGCAACCAGTTGATTGACAAGCCCGACCGAATTTGAACATCAGCAAAGAATGAAGCGGCATTCGATCCCTTTTGCGCGGCCCGGGCAGGTCGTGGGGCTGTTCGGTGGATCCTTTGATCCGCCGCATCGCGGTCATGTGCATGTGACGCTTGAGGCGATGAAGGCGTTCGGGTTGGATCGTGTGTGGTGGCTGGTTTCGCCGGGCAATCCGCTGAAAGAGCGCGGCCCCGCGCCGCTGGAACGGCGGGTTCGGGCGGCAAGGGCAGTCATGCGGCACCCAAGGGTCGAAGTCACGGGTATCGAGGCGCAGACGGGAACGCGGGCGACGGCCGATACTCTGGCGGCGTTGCAGAGGCTCTATCCGCAGGTCAGGTTTGTCTGGCTGATGGGTGCGGATAATCTGGCGCAGTTTCACCGCTGGAAAGACTGGCGGAAGATCATGGACAGTGTACCTGTGGGTGTGGTCGCGCGGCCCGGCGACCGGATTTCGGCGCGGATGTCTCCGGCAGCGCGGGCTTACGCAAGCTATCGGATTGACGGGCAGGCGCGGCATTTGCTGGGGCGGGCCAGCGCCCCCGCTTGGTGTTTCGTGAATGTGCCGATGGTCGATGTCAGCTCGACCGAAATACGCGGGCGCGGTGAATGGGCAAATCAGGTGTTGCCGGAATAGCCCCCATGGCCACATAATCCAGTGCGGGCGGTTGTTTGGGCGAAAACTCTGGGATTTTAATTGACCTATGGTTGATCGTTATTCGCGTCGATTCATTCTTGGCGGGCTTGGGGCCGCGCTGATCCCCGCTACCGGACTGGCTGGGGCGCCGCTGGTGTCACTGCGCCCGCAGATGCGCGGGCCGGAGCTGAACGGTGTCGAGCGGGTTGTCCGCGCAGCCGGACTGCAGGGTGAGGTCGTCTTTGCCGTCGCCGATGCGGAATCCGGGGCGCAGCTGGAAGGATATGGCGCGCAGGACGGATTGCCGCCAGCCAGCGTGGCCAAGGCGCTGACGGCATTGTATGCGCTGGATGTGCTGGGGCCAGAGCATCGGTTTGAAACCAGATTGATGGCGGACGGACCGGTTGAGAACGGTATTCTGAAGGGCGACCTGATCCTTGTAGGTGGCGGCGATCCGCTGCTGGATACGGATGCACTTGCCAGCATGGCGGCCAATCTGCGCGAGGCCGGGATCACCGAGGTGCGCGGCGCGTTCAAAGTGTATGATGGCGCGCTGCCCTACGTGAACAGCATCGACCCGGGCCAGCCGGATCATCTGGGCTACAGCCCGGCGATAAGTGGCATATCGCTGAATTTCAACCGGGTTCATTTCGAATGGAAGCGCGACGGCAAGGGCTATAATGTGGCCATGGATGCGCGCAGTGCACGGTATAACCCGGCCGTCGACATGGCGACGATGCAGGTCGAAGCCCGCAGTTTGCCGATTTACACCTACCAGCCCAGTGCGCGGCAGGACCGGTGGACTGTTGCCAAGGCGGCGTTGGGCAATGGCGGCGCGCGGTGGCTGCCCGTTCGAAAGCCGGCGCTATATGCGGGCGATGTGTTCCGCACGCTGGCGCGGGTCAACGGCATCGTTCTGGGCCGGGTTCAGGTCACACGGCAGGCGCCTGAGGGCACGATTCTGGTGGTGCACCAGAGTGACTCGCTGGAGAGCATCCTGCGGGGAATGCTGAAATATTCGACCAACCTGACGGCCGAGATGGTCGGGTTGGCGGCCTCACGGGCGCGGGGCGCGCGACCGCAGACCCTGGCCGAGTCCGCGTCCGAGATGAACCGATGGGCGGCTGAAACCTATGGTGTCGAGCGGATCGCCATGGTGGATCATTCGGGTCTGGGCGATGCCTCGCGCATGGCGCCCGGCGATCTGGTCAAAGCGCTGGTTGCGGCACGCAAGACAAATGTGCTGCGCCCGTTGTTGAAGCCCTTCACCCTGACCGACAGCAAAGGACGCGCCGTGCGGGATCACCCCGTCAAGGTAGCCGCCAAAACCGGAACGCTGAATTTCGTTTCCGGCCTGGGCGGGTTTTTGACCACGGTTGACGGAACCGATCTGGCCTTTGCCATCTTTACCGCCGACGTGGACCGGCGCGCCACAATTCCACGTGCGCTGCGCGAACGCCCCGAGGGTGCGCGCAACTGGAACAGGCGCTCGCGCAAGCTGCAGCGCACGCTGATCGAGCGCTGGGGGTCACTTTACGGCAGTTGAACTCAGACGGTGTGGCGGGCGCGGGCGCCGCGCTCGATCGCGGCGGCGTGCAGGCGGTCTACGTCCAGTTCGTACCGGATTTCCTCGAGCAGGCGCAGTTCGGTTTCCGCGAGGGTGCCATCGGCGGCTGCAACGTCGCAGGCCAGCGCGTAGGCGGTTTCGTTCAGCCGCTCGGGCAGGTTTTCCCGGATCAGGCCAAACAGGGCGTCCAGACCGTCTTCCTGTTCGAACAGGTCAAACACGATCTGTGACACCCGGCGGGTACGGTCGATGTCGTAATCGGCAAAAACCGGCAGCATGTTGACGGCTGTTTCTATCTTGACCAGTTCGGCGGTGCGAATGTTTTCGTCCGAGGCCGAGACCGCGACCATGATCGCCACGAGGCAATCCTGCGGGGACATCGGATGTGCAATTTGGTCGGTCATGGCCTGTTCCTGACTGGTTTTTCTGAGTGGGCACGATAGGAGGGCGCGCAGGCAGGTTCAACACCTTGTTTTCTGTGACTTGGTCGGGGAATGCCCGCGGTTTGTATCCGGAATGCCGCTCCGGACGGATCAGCTTGTGTTCACCCGGCCGCCGACATCCTGAGGTGCCAGAGCCACGGTTTTGATTACGGCGTAACAGGTGCGTCCCGGGGCCAGGCCCAGGGCCGACACCGACCGGCGAGTGACGCGGGCCAGAACCGGGCCCGCGGGGGTTTGCACCGATACGATTGCCCCCGGACCGTCACCGGCGCGGATCGTATCGACCGTGCCTTCCAGGACGTTCAGGGCCGACAGACCTTCGGGTTTTCGGTCTGACAGGATGACTTCCTGCGCCGGGATGCGAATGCGCAGGTTTTCTCCGACCCGGTGCGGGATGCGCGGCAGGAACAGGCGTGCACCGCCCGCGTCCAGCTCGCTCAGCCCGTCGGCGTGGTGATCGTGGACCCGAACCCGCAGCACCGCGCCGACCGCGCGCACACCGGCAGGTGCAACGGAAGGGTCTGCCAGCACGTCCGGGGCGGGACCGTGCCGCACGACCTTGCCGTCCTGCAAGGCCACAACCGAGGTCGCAAGCCGGGCCACCTCGGCGGCGGAGTGTGTGACATAGAGGATAGGCACCGATACCTCGTCCCGCAGCCGCTCGAAGTAGGGCAGGATTTCCGCCTTACGGGCGTCATCCAGCGCGGCGAGCGGTTCGTCGGCCAGTATCAGGCGGGGGCTGGCCAACAGGGCTCTGCCGATGGCAACACGCTGCTTTTCGCCACCCGACAGGCCCGAGGGGCGGCGATCCAGCAGATGACCGACGCCCAGCATTTCGATTACTTTGCCGGGATCTTCACGGTGCGCCCTGCGGGGCGCAAACCAGCGGCCGTAAGCCAAATTCTGGCGGACGGTCAGATGCGGAAACAGTCGGCCTTCCTGAAAGATATAGCCAAGACGTCGCCGGTGAGGTGGCAGCCACAGTCCCTGATCCGTGTCGAACAGAACCCAGTCATCCACGGCCACCCGCCCCGCTCGGGGACGCAGCAGACCGGCCACCGCATTCACAACGGTGGTCTTGCCGGAACCCGATCGCCCGAACAGGACGGTCACACCGGGCGGTGCGTCAAAGCTGAGGTCCAGATCGATCCCCGGCAGTTCCTGTTGCAAGCGGACAGAAAGGCTCATGACCCGGCCACCCGTTCCGCCGCGCGGCGGCCGACATATTCGGACAGAAGCAGCGCGCCCATGGCAATGATGATGGACACGATGACCAGCCGGGTTGCGGCGGCCTCACCGCCGGGAACCTGCAGAAACGCATAGACTGCGGATGGCAGGGTCTGTGTCTGGCCGGGGATGTTGGACACGAATGTTATGGTGGCCCCAAACTCGCCCATTGCCTTGGCAAAGGCCAGAATGGCACCGGCGATGACGCCCGGAAGGATCATCGGCAAGGTAACGGTGGCAAAAACCATGGGCCGTGAGGCCCCCAAGGTCGCACCTGCCTGTTCCAGTTTCGGGTCCACCGCCTCAATCGACAGTCGGATGGCGCGAACCATCAGGGGAAAGGCCATGATACCGGCGGCCAGCGCCGCGCCGGTCCAGCGAAAGGCAAACACCATGCCGAACTCGGCCAGGAAGCTGCCCAGCGGCCCCTGAATGCCGAAGGTCAGCAACAACAGATATCCGGTCACGACAGGTGGCAGGATCAGGGGCAGATGCACCAGCCCGTTCAGCACCTGCCGCCCCGGAAAGCGCCAGCGCGCCAAGGCGTAGGCCACAAAAATGCCAAACGGCAGCGTGGCCAGTGTGGCCCAGAACGACACCCGCAGGGACAGTTTCAGCGCCTCAAGCTCTTCTGGTCCCAACCAGCCCATCGGCATTACCCGTCCGGCAGGGAAAAACCCTGCGCGGCAAAAACGCCCTGAGATGGCGTAGATTGCAAGTGTTCGAGAAAGGCCCGACCTGCCGGATTGGCGGTTGCGGTCAGGGCGGCGGGATAAACGATTGGGGGGTGCAGGTCACCCGGTATCGCAGCGACCACGCTGACCCGGGTTTCGGCCTGCGCATCCGATCGGTAGACAATGCCCAACGGGGCAGCGCCGCTTGCAACCAGCGCAAGTGCGGCGCGCACATTGTCGGTCTGTGCAACCTGTTCCTGCACATCGTCCCACAAGCCCAGGCTTTGTAACGCGGCCTTGGCATAGACGCCCGCAGGGACGGCATCGACCAGCGCCGTGGCCAGATACCCGCCGGCTAGCGCGGTCACCAGATCGAATTCAGCGGATAGGTCCTGCAAGGGTGCCTGACGGGAAGGGCCTATCAGCACAAGACCGTTGCCCAGAAGATCGATACGGGAATCGGGCGCAATCAGCCCCATGTCCTGCAACTGATCCATCCAGTCCTGATTGGCCGAGATGAAAAGATCCGCCGGTGCGCCCTGCTGAATTTGCCGCGCCAGAACTGAGGATGCGGCATAAGACACCGTCACCTGATGCCCGGTCCGGTCTTCAAAAACAGGGACGATTTCATCCAGTGCCGTCTTGAGGCTGGCGGCCGCAAAGACGAGAACACCCTCGGCCGTGGCCCGGACCGGAGCCAGCGTCAGGGTGCCAAGGACCAGGGCCGCAATGAGAAAACGGCAGGCGCGGGTCAGGATCATGCGCATTCCTGTGGTTTCAGTCCTTTCGGGAATATCGGAGGCAGCAGGGAACACGCAAGCGCCTTTCCCTGCGGCGAAGGAATTTGTGGGCCAGTGGTCTGACGAAATCGCTGATCTGATCCGGCCCGTTCCTGTCCCTTGGCGCAAGAATTTGTTCCAGACCCTCTTGCGCCCGCGCGCAGGCTTGGCTACATGCACCGTCACGGGTGATTAGCTCAGTTGGTAGAGCGCTTCGTTTACACCGAAGATGTCGGGAGTTCGAGTCTCTCATCACCCACCATTCTTCAGCCCTGATGTTCTGGCGTCATTTCAAATAAAGACGCGACAACGCCACTTTGCGTTCATCGCGGGTGTTTGTTGTTGGTCTAACGTGAATAGAACCCGTCACGAAGCTCTTGTCGCAAGCGCAGACGCTCGGGGTATTCTTTCAGAAACTGTTCGGGCGGCTTGCCTTCCCAGACCTGCGCGTAGACCCTCATCTTGTTGCCGCCATAGATCTTTTCGAGATCCTCGTTGGAATAGCCGCGCGCCCAAAGATCATCCGTGATGGCCGCCAGGATCTTGGCGAGTTCACCGTTGCCGGTGGCTCCTTTGTTGAAGGCGTCGATCATGTATCCGCCGTCATCGTACATGCTTGCGTTTGCAGTTGCGAACTGCACGACAAGTTCGGTCGAGAACATGTCATCCGTTGCGATCCCGACATGGTCGACACCCACAAGCTGGACGTAATAATCGATCATATCTGCGGCCTGTTTGGGCGAGATATCCTCGGGCCAGATGCCGTCCATCATCCATTCCGTAAACGTGGGCGAGATATAGCCGCCTGACTTGGCGGCCCGCAGCGCCTCGTCGTCGGGAATGGCGCGATAACATCCGCGCGCGGTTGCGTTGGGTTCGTTCTTGTAAAGCCCCGCAGGCACAGAATGTGTGTAGACATAAGGCACGCTGGGGTAATTCTCGTCCATATAGTTCATGGCGTCGTTGGCGGTCTTGGAACCAGTATGGCTGAGGTCCAGCAGGATGCCGAACCGCACCATTTCATCGATGACGGATTTGCCCCAAGGCGTAAGGCCGATGTCACGTCCGTTGTAGGCTGCTAATTGTCCCGAACCCGTTCGGAAAATATCGTTGTAGGCCAGGATCATGCTCTTGATGCCCATGTCCTTGAGCAATGCCATCTTCCTAAGGTCACCATTCAGGATTGTGGCGGTCTGGCTGTTCCAAATGACGGTGGTTTTGCCTTGTAGGTGGGCGGCTTCGATATCCCGGGTTTCATTCACGACAAGGTAGTTCTCGGGCTGCTGCGCCATGGCGGCGCGGAAGTGATAATGCTGTTCCAGAAGGGTTTCGAAGGACATGTCCGCTGCGGCCAGTGTCATCTCATGACCTGTGATGCCATTGTCCCGAGCACGTTCAAAGTAGGTGTGCAACTGGTCGTACTCGGTCCAGCCGGTGCCGTAGGGGCTGGCCAGCATACCCAGAACGATTGTGTCCTTCACGAACTGCCTGGCTTCATCTGACGCGTCCCATGTCTTGCTTTCTTCACTGGCAAGCAACGCGCCACCAAAGATTATTGCCAGGGCGCTTGCGGCCAACAGGGTCTTCATTACGGAAACTCCCTTGTTTTTTGTTGTTCAGGACGTTGGGCGAGCCTCAGAAAACGATCCGGGTTCGCAGACTGAACAGCGTGATATTATCCTGATTTGGGTTCAGCAGTGGATTGGAAATGAACTGCACCGATGGCGTGATTTGCAGGCCGGGCGAAATCGAAAAGCGATAAAACGCCTCGACTGTGAACTGGTCTCCGTCGATGCCGCGGGCTTCGGCCCAATTGAGGCCCAACCCGGCCAGATCGGTGTTTCGGCCGTAATATCCCATGCCAGCCGAGACCGACCGCTTGTACAGCGCGGCCGTCCCTTTCGCGGCCCCGGCACGCAGGAACGGCATCCATTTGTTGTCCACAAACCAAGCGGCAGAGAACGCACCGCCATAGTCTTCGGGGCGGCTGCCGTCGTCGGCGGCATCCGCGTGCCAGAGGGTAAGATGGACATTGTCAAAATAGATGCGGTCGAAGCCGGATGTGTAACCAAGTTCGAGCGATTTGAAGAGATTGCCATCGCTGAAAACATCAAAATCCGGGTCGGACGGGTCGGCATTGGCATCGGCGACACTGGCGACCAAATAAAGGTTGCTGTTGAGCTTGAGGCCCCCGGCGATGCCCAATCCGGGATTTGGGGCATTGATGGTTGGATTGGTGTTGAACGCCAGGTTCTGAAAACCGCTATAGGGGCTGACCAGACCGTAGATATCAACAAAGTCGGTCACATCGATCTGACCAAACTGTAAGGTCCACGCCCCGTCGTCGGCCCTTTGCGTCCAGAACAGATTGGTCAGCAGCAGCCCGGTGTCGTTGAAAGCCGTCCCGGTGATCGATAGGGCGCCGCCGTCCAGTCCAAGAAACTGCGGCGCAACATC
This sequence comes from Ruegeria sp. N11, assembly GCF_056531525.1. Taxonomy (NCBI): domain Bacteria; kingdom Pseudomonadati; phylum Pseudomonadota; class Alphaproteobacteria; order Rhodobacterales; family Roseobacteraceae; genus Ruegeria; species Ruegeria sp. N11. The sequence goes on along the minus strand of NZ_JBQFLX010000002.1, from coordinate 300,533 downwards.
CGTATAGCTGTGCCGGTGCTCGATCTTGAATGTCAGAGAGCCACGCTCGGTCGCTTGCCAGTTTCCGTAAAAGCGCGCGATGCCGCTGGCTGCTTCTCCGGTTCCCAAGTCTGCATTCGTGGTTTGGCCCAACGCCAGATAATCCAGGTTGAACCGAACCCCGTTTTCGGCCAGCCGATCTTTCCAATTGAACCAACCCGGCGCGATGTTGCGCGGAAAATCCGAACGGTATTGCGGGTCGGTCAGCCCGTCCCCGGGTTCAAGATCGGCCTCAACAGATGAAGGTCCTGACAGCCCCTGCGCATTGGCTACAGCAGCGGTCGCGATGACAAAAACGGCGGCAATCAGGTGCCTGATCATTCGGAAATCCTTGCCCCTCCGGTCTTGCGGTCACCCGCCGCGCGGAGACGATCTGCTGCCTGCTTTTTCCACTCCAGCCTGTCTGCCTCTGTTTCCAAAGTTTCGACGCTGTCCGTCTGCAACTGGAAGGTTGCGCGCATGGGCACAAGTCCATCTACGACCATCAGTTCCTGATCCGAAGGGTCAATTGTCAGCTTTCCAGTCAGTCGCACAGGTTCATGAACATAGCTGGGCGTCCAATCGCCGTTCAGCCGCACCCGGATCATCTGGTTCGGCACGGGTGGGGGCATGTGGCTGCACATCCCGCGTTCCGGCACCAAATAGGCCACGGGCTGGCCGTCCGGGTCGCTGGGTGCAGGAATTGCAAAACCCGCCAGTGTAATTGTCTGACCGTCGAATTGCGGGTTTCCGGCAGTCCCCGCCTTTCTTCGGCGTTCAGTCACGACTTCCCGCTGATCCAGCAGCCAGTCGACATCCACACCACCGGCCAGCAAGGCATCCTCGGTCTCGGTCAGAAGCTCTTGCCAGTTCTGCCGTTCTTCGGCGCTGCCTTTGTCCTGCTGCAGCCTACCGCGCAACCGCACAACAAACAGAACGTCGTCGAATTGTTCGGGGCTGAGGTCCCGGTACGGGTCCTCGAATTCCTGCACGGACGGGTCGGGCAAATCAGCCCAGTCCAGCGCTGTGCCTGACATCGCCACCGCAGATTGAGCGCACCAGGACATGGCTACGACGACAGCGAGGAAAAACCAGTGACGCATTAAGAACCTCCGGGTGATTTCTGCGGTCAATCCAGCGTGTTTTTGTAAATTACACCGTCTTTCATGATCACGCGAATGGTTTCCGGGCTATCGGGTCTGGGATCAGCACCGAACCATTGATCCCCGGTACCAACCACCGAGAAATCCTCGAGCGGGTTGCCATCGATCAGCAGAATGTCGGCATAGGCGCCTTCTTCGATCACACCCAGCTTGCCGGCGGTATACGGGTTCATGAAATCGCCCGACAGCGCTACTACCTCGCCGCCGGTCGAGGTCAGCGTCACCATCGACGTGTAAGGGCCAAAGAATTCGTTATTGAGGTGCTTCTCGTAGGCGATCTGGATGTTGCACGCTTCGACCGAGCCGACGCAATCTGTCTGGAACCCGCGCTTGACCGGGCATTCTTTCATGTTGTCGATGTAGCCAGCGAAAGTGGCCGAGGCCGATTTCGCCTTGGCGAGGCTGGAGGGCACATTGGCAACCGCCGGAATATCCAGCAGGCCGGGGTCGAAGGCTGTCAGGTTCGTGGTGATGTAGGCCCCTTTCTGGTTCATGACCTGGGCAATTTCGCAGTCAAACGAGAAGCCATGTTCTATCGACATCACACCTGCGTCGAGCGCACCCAGGATCGCTTCCTTGCGATAGGAATGCGCCATGACGTAGCTGCCGTACTCATTTGCCACCTGCACTGCGGCTTTGATCTCTTCAGGGGACCCCGCCAGCAATTGCCAGGGGTCGAATGCCGAAACCACACCACCGGACTGCATGAACTTAAGTTGCGTTGCACCCATGCGAAAATTGTTGCGCGCGAATTTGTAAACATCGTCAACTCCGCTGACCTCCTGCGCCAGGTTCAGGCGGCTCATATTGGTTTCCGATCCCGGCGGCGCGGTGAAATTGGCAAAGTCGGCGTGGCCACCCCGGGTTCCGATGAACGCACCGGACGGATAGTAACGCGGGCCCTCGATTTGACCTGAGTCGATTGCCCTGCGAAGTCCCCCATTGGCCCCGCCCGCATCCCTGACAGTGGTGAAGCCCTGCATCAGGTACATCTCGGCCATCCGGGCGCCGTGAATGGCGAAGTCTTCCCACGTCGTGTTGGCCTCCATCGCCGGAAGCGTTGGGCCCATCAGCATGAGATGCGCATGCAGCTCGATAAAGCCGGGGGTTAGAGTTCGTCCTCCGCCATCGATCACGGTGGCATCCGCTGCCTCGATCGCATCGGTCGAAACGGATTTAATGAGGTTTCCCTCGACCAGAACGTTGGCATTCTCGACGCGCTGCTCATTCACACCATCGAAGACATGGACATTGGTAAACAGCGTCTGGGGCGCTTTTTCGTCTTGCGCCTGTGCGGCCAGAGAAGAGGAAAACGTTACCGTGACAACGGCCGCTGAAAGAAGGAAGTTTTGTAAGCCGGACATGAGAAACCTCGTCATATTCAGATCCTTTTAGACTAGCCCGAAAGGGCTTGGATCGGTTGCCACTTTTTCAGTAGGATGTTCGAATGTGGCAGGAAAAGTGGCTACTCGCCCAAACTTGCTGCTTGAGCCGAAGGGGACGATCGTGCCTGTCAATTCTACCGCCGGGGACCATAGCGAGGGCTTTATTCGGCTGGCATTGGCCGCGCCGTTTCTACGGTACCTCACCGACCGCAGGATCGACCCGCGGCCGGCCCTGGATCAGGTGGGCCTCAAGGCCGAATTGTTGTCCGATCCATCCGTATATGTGCATTCCGAGCTGGTTTTCGGACTTCTGAATGCGTTTTCGGAATTGGCGGGCGATCGGTATCTCGGGCTTCATGTTGGCGAAACCTTCGATCTGCAAGGCTGGCCGCCTTTTGCGCAGGCGCAGCAATCCTCAAAGACGCTTTTCGAGTTTTTCGCCCATTTCGTGCGGCTCGTGCCGCAGGAATCCAGCTCGGTTCGGCACAGGCTGATCGTGGATGCGGACAAAGCGACCTATCGGGTCGAGCGGCAACAAGAGCCCGCGGTTCCACCGATCCAAGTCACCGGTTTCGGCGCCGCAATCTATGTGAGGCTTCTGCAAACCGTTGTTGGTAACTCGTGGGATCCAACTGTCGTGCGATGGGAAAGCCGATACATCAATGGCTTGCCGATCGCCTACAAGGGGATCGAGGTTGGTCTTGGGGCCGACCCCGGAATGCAGCTGAGTTTTCCCGTCGATTGGTTGTTTTTGCACCATGTTTCAGGGGGTTCTGTCGCCCCTAAAGTCTCGGCGCGACAAGACGAAGAAGTGACCGTGGTTGCCGCTTTGCGATCCGTCTTGCGCGACAAACTGGATGAAACGGATTTGGGACCAGAGGTGGTGGCCGGGTTGCTGGGCATACAGCCGGATCGGTTTCTGAAGGCACTTCAGCAACAACGCACAACGCTGCCGCGCGAAATCAAACGGCTGCGTATCGATGTAGCAAAGGAGCACCTGAAGGACGACAAAAAGACAATCGCAGAGATTGGTCTCTTGCTGGGTTACTCGGACAAGTCCCATTTCACGCGGTTTTTTCGAGGCCAGACTGGAGCGACACCAACCAAATACCGGCTTGGATCTGGCTGAAGCGAAAATTTCTGAATTGGCCTTTCGCTGGCAAGTCTGACAAAAGCCGAAAGAAATTCGGAAGGCGCTCTTTGGGAACGCATCTTGGGATTGTTGGGCTATCGCGCCCTGCCCGCAATCCCGTCAGAAACCACCGCCCAACAGGACCAAAGCTGTTTGCGCCGGAGAAATTGTACTTTGTATCTGTGCGACTTGACTGCGGGCCAGATACCTGTCGGTCAAAAGGCTCACGACATCCGAATCTGAGAACTGAGACAGATTGTCGGAACCGGTCAGGCGGGACAACTTGTCTTTGAAAACCTCAAGCTGTTTGTCGATATCAAGCTGTGCGAAACTTGGTGGCAGGCCCAGCGCCGTTTCCATCATCTTGCGCAAGGGCGGCAGGCTCATCAGATCAAACCACATTGTGTCCGCGCTCCCGCCGCTTGCCGCCAGATCGGCCAGCGCGTGCTGCGCATAAAGCGAGATTCGCAACGTCTCGTCGCTTTCGCCCACCGCAATCTCGAACCGGGAAACCACGTTGTTGCGTGCTATTTCTTCCATGTTCGCGATTAGGCCGGTTTTTCTGATTTCTCCTGGCCCCAGGCCAAAGGCTTCGGAGAACGCGCGATACCTTTTGTCGGACAAGCGATTGGACAGCGCATCATCGGCCTGGGTGCCGTCTGACAGGATCTTCTGAATGAAAAACCGATTGTTCAGGTCGTTCTCCAGCCCAAACGCCCCCAGCGCAACCTGTAACAGGCGGCGGTCAGACACCAGATCTTCTGCCGCTTTCACTTTGCCGATGTTGTCCAGAAAATATCGGGCCTCTCGGTCATTGACGTTGGACGTGCCGAAGCTTTGCAACTGCGCGTCATAGGTACGCTGCAGGAAGCGCCAACCGACCAGTCCGCCCGATGGTATGACCGGCTGAAAGCTCATCACTGATACGCCATCAGCCGCGCTTCCCGCGGCAGCAGGGATCTGAGCGCTTTCAGGCATTTATAGTGCTGTCCGGCGACAAGGGCCTGCGTTGCCTCGGCCAGAACCCGTCGGCTGTCGGCGTCGGTGAACACCTGGCTCAACTCCTCGACCCGGCGCAGCAATTGTTGGCGGGCCTGATCCGGATCCATTTCTCCGGACAAAACAAGCTGAGCCGCGTAGCACACCCGTCGGACAGGTGTATTGACCTCGTCCGGATGAATGGCGTCCCGCAACCGCAATACATTTGCCTCCGGCGTCATGATCGAGAACCGGCTGCGCCGGTCTCCGTTTTCGATCACCACCCCGTTGATCAGCACCCGTTCCTTTGGGGCAAGCTTCAGAACCAGCCCGCTCATCTTGGGTCTCCGTTTTGGCGAAGACCGCGCAGGACGGCCATGTTGATCTCAAGCAGAGGGTCCACCATTGCGTCGCTGCTTAGCACTTTGCTGCTGTGCTGTTCCGTGAACTCGGCCAGATAGAATATCCGGGCACGCAGTTCGTTGGGTAATGCGTTTTCGGAATCTGAAACACCGCTGGCAAGCACCGACCACAACCGCCGGTTTTCGTGCAGCGCACGAACAAACCCGCCATAATCCGCATTTCGGCGTGCGGATGCGGCCTTCAGCCTGTGAGTGATCTTGGAAATCGCCTCGTATTCCGTGTCGCGCGGCGTCCGTGTCGGCGCAGCGGTTTGAGCATAAGCGCGTTGGGCTAGAGTGAGAGGGGTCAAATGAAATCCTTCCAGCAGGTCGTCTTCAGGCTGTCATCGCCGGGGCGGATCGCGCCCGCCCCGACAAGGTTTGGATATTACCGGAACAGCGACAGGATCGACTGCGGTGCCTGGTTGGCGATCGAAAGCGACTGGGTGGCCAACTGCTGCTGTACCTGTAGCGCCTGCAGGCGCGCCGAGGTCTCTTCCATGTCGGCGTCGACCAGCGAGCCGATCCCCGATTTGAACGAGTCCGCAAGGTTCGAAATGAACGCTTTTTGGGTTTCGATTCGACCCTGCGATGAGCCAAATGCCGCAGATGCGTCAATCGAGGTGTCGATCAGCGATTCGACCGCTGCCAGAGCCGCGGTCGCTCCTGCTCCGGTGGAGACATCGATCCCCGCCAGCGCGCCCAGGCCGCCGGATCCGGCGTTCACGTACTGGGCCGAGAACGAGATATCCTCGCCGGTGCCATTGGTCACGGACAGTGTCCCCGCCGTGCCTGAATCGTAATCGACGGTCAGGCCGGTAATGCCCAATTCCTCAATCTTTGCTTTCAGACCTACGGCGACCAGATCGCCGGTAGTGGTCGCAGCGGCATCCGCTGCCGACACCGTGTAGGATACAATCTGATCGTCAATCGCGACGACAACCTTGTCACCGGCGGCGAAGGCGCCGCTGGATTCATCCGTCACCAAGGCGGTGGCGGACGTGGCGCCATTGTCAATTGTGGCCCCCACGCGGTCGTTGCCGGTCGACGCGCCGGTCGAGCCATCGAACACCTGCGCCGCCACATAGCCGCCCGTCGAAAGGTTCTGGCCTGCAACCGTGATGGACGACGCCGTTACCGCACCGGTATTGTCGCGATCCAGAGAGGCCAGGATTGACGCCGACCCGGCAGAGCCGTCCACCAGATTCAGGCCGTTGAACTGGGCCGCGCTGACCACGGACGCGATCTGGTCCTTCAATGCGGTCACGTCGTCATTGATCTTGCTGCGATCAACGTTGTCTTCCTGCGCCGCAACGATCTTGGCCTTCATTTGGGTCAGCAGATCCGTCACCGTCTCGGACGCATTGCGCGCCACGGCGACCGTCGATTCACCCAGTGCGAGGCTGTCCTTGATGGCGTTGAACCCCTTGACGTCCGACTCCATCACCTTGGAAATTGCCCAGACGGCAGAGTTGTCCTTGGCAGTCGCAACGTCTTTGCCTGTCGAGATCGCGTTCTGGGTCTGCGCCAGGTTCTTGTTGACCGACTTCAGGGTTTGCAGCGCCACCATTGCGCCGTTGTTTGTCAGAATACTGGACATGTCATTCATCCTTCTCCGTTCGGGCATTTCGGGCCCATGCTGTCCCGCCAAATAGGACGGGCTTTGATGTCTTTCTGACGGATGCGATGCGCCGTTTGGTCGTTCGCGCCACCTGCTGTTTCCAGATGCAGGCTCACTATTGGTGCCGATCCCCTAACGGAGTGCTAAAGTGAAATGCCGCTAAAATTCCGATTTGAATCAAACCTGCGGCTATGCCCGTTTTTCCAGCTTTGCACTGCGCCGAACGGAAAAGCCGCTGCGTTGCCCGTCTGCCCCATAGGTGCTGAACTCCTGCTGAACACGGCGCAGCTCGGCGATGCGGTCAGCCACCGAGCGGATACCTTCGGCCGCGCTTTTCAGCAGATCCTGATTCCGCGAAACGTTGCCTTGAACCCGCATCAGTTCATCTCGGCGAAAAACCTGCAGGTCATTGATCGCGTTAATCAGTTTTTCCTTCTCGGGCTCCAGATAAGCCACACGATCCAGATCACCTTCGGTGAGCGCGATGCGCTCAAGCTCCAGGATGCTTTCCAGTGACTTCAGCAGGTCAGCGTTTCGTTCCGTCGGCATCGGTGTTCTCCATCATGGCTTTCAACAGGATCTCGGACAGGCCCACACCGCCCGACAGGGCCAGTTGCTTCGCCTGATGCTGGACCAGAAAGGTCGAAAACTGATCTTCCCCCGCTCCGCCACCAAAGGCCTTGCGTGTTTCGCCGAACCCGGCGGATTTCAGCATCTCGGACAGAAACGTGGCCTCGAGCTCGATCGCGGCGGCCTGCAACCTGGTCAGAGGCGAAGGCGGCTGAGGTGAGGCGGAAGGGGCGGCTATCTTCATGGCTTTCTCCGAAAATTGGATCGAACTTTCCTGATCAAAGGGGAAAGCGGTTAAAATAAGCGTAACTTCCGCAAGGCATGTTTCCGGCTACGCAAACGGAGCCCTGAGCAAAATGCCCAACCCGATTCTGATGTCCGCCTCGTCAAAACCTGTGCTCGCCAAAGCGGACGCGAACCCGCACCCGCGTGGTGACGTCAAAAAGGAGGCGACCTTCCAGGACATTCTGGCAGGGGAGATCGACACAACCGAGACCGGGGTTGATCCCGAAGCCCCTGAGGTGACGGACGCGGTGCCAGAGCTCGAAAATCAATTGCCGATGGAGCAGGCCGAACTGCCTGCGGCGCCCGAACAGTCCGCACGCCCGGTACCTTCAGATATGTTGGCGGCCGACGCTCCAGTAGTTGGTGGGCGAGCGGATGACGGGCCGGGGGCATCCGTGCCGCCGGTCGAGGAGGCATATTTCAGCGCAACTGTTGAACCTCGGGCGGAAACCGCTCAGGCTTTGAGTCACCCCGTGCAGAGGGTGGAAATGGCTGATCAGGTCGGGCGCAAACCGTCATACTCTCCCATGGCCGCAAACCCTGAAGCTGCGCCGATCCAAGCGGCTATGTCTTCCCTGATAGACAAGCACGTGGTGGTGACTGCCACTACCGGGTCTGAACCGAAACAGCAGGGGGTCAGTGCCAACCTTGCGGAGATACCTCAGGGGGATAGTTCGGTCGCTTCAGAATTCAGGCCCGCACCCGCCCGTACCACCGGTGTGGCAGCTGCACCGGGCTTTGCTCAGATGCAATTGCTCGCGTCAGCCAAATCGGATTTCAAGACCGAGCAGTCAGCGGTTCAGGAACTCGACATTTCACAATCACCGGGTGACACCCGTTCGCCTGTCGCGTCGCGCGAAGCATCACTTATGAGCAGTCCGCCGCCCACGCCCCGCGCAGATATCGCACATGCCATCGCAGGACAGATGGCTGCCGTCATCTCGTCAAGGCCCGGCACCGGAGCCGTTGAGGTCGCCCTGAACCCGGAAGAGTTGGGGCGGGTCTCGATCGTGTTGAACGGGCGCGAGGACGGATTGCACATGAGCATCGCTGCTGAGCGTCCGGAAACGCTGGACCTGATGCGCCGGCATATCTCGGTTCTGGAAAGCGAATTTCAGAAACTGGGTTTTGGGGGGCTGTCCTTCGAGTTCGGCACATCCCCCGATACAGGACACGGCGGGTCGGACGCCCATCGCCCTGCAAGCGCGGACACCGGTTTGGCCGAGGCCGACCAGATCCTTGACCCGTCCGTTCCAAAAACAGGCCCTTCAAGGGGCATCGACATAAGGCTTTGACGCATGATCACACCGGCCCAATCCGTCACGCAGTCTACGACTCAGCCGCCTACTGCGGCACAATCCCGGGCATCTGCCCTGATCTCGGATTTTGAAACCTTCCTTTTGATGCTGACAGCACAGGCCCGCAATCAGGATCCTTTGGAACCCCTGGATTCGTCCGAATACGCATCCCAGTTGGCGCAGTTTTCAATGGTCGAACAACAGGTCCAGACCAATGATTTGCTGACCAGCCTAGCCATGGCGATGACAGGAGCCAATCCCGAGCAGCTTGCCAACTGGATCGGAATGGACGTCCGGTCTGCTTCGGCGTTTCAGTTTGATGGCCAGCCTGTCACCCTGTTTGTCGAACCGGAGCCGGCTGCAGACCAAACCGTGCTGGTCATTCAGAATGCCGAAGGCGCTGTCCTGGAGCGGAAAACCCTGCCCGTCACCGAAACCGAACTGGACTGGGCCGGGGTGGATCCGTCCGGCAATCCTCTGCCGTCGGGCAGCTATTCCGCTACACTGGAAAGCTACAAAAGCGGCGAGTTGATATCGCACAAGCTGGCCTCGGCCTATACGTGCGTTGTCGAGGCTCAGGTCGCGGAAGGAACGGTTCTTTTGATTCTGGAAAGCGGTGCGGCGGTTCCCGCCGGCGATGTCACCGGTATCCGAACCGGCGCTTGATCTGCCGGGCCGTACAGGCCAAAGGTTGGCAAAGCCCGACTCGTTACTAATCCCGGTAAAGCCCCTGTCCCGTCCGCTTCTTCCTCCGACCGACCTTGTCGATCACCTCTGCCGTCAGAAGCTGATCGCGACCGATGCACAGTTTGAGACGCTTTATGGTGGTCGCACCAATCAGGTGTGGAAGGTGCTGGGCGAGGAGTACGACAGGGTGCTTAAGCTATATCGCACGGCACTACGAAACCCTCTGTTCCGCAACGACGCGGGTCTGGAAGCTGGTTGTCTGCAAGCGCTGGCGCATACCGGGTTCGTACCGCGCCTGCGTGGTTCGGGGCAGTACGGAACGGATCGATGGGTTTTTTATGACCACGCCCCCGGATCGCCCTGGCAATCCGGGCCGGAAGAGGTCGCATCGCTGCTGAACAGGCTGCATTGCCTCCCTCCGGCGGTCGAGGCCCCGGAAGGTTGCAACGGCAGCGCCGATCTGGCCCGTCATGGCCAGCAAATCCTTGAAGCCTGTACGTCCGCAGACCGGTCCCGGCTTGAGGGTTTGAGGCCGGTCGGGCAAGTCGCTGCTTTGCCCCATCGCTGCCTGATCCACGGGGACCCGGTTCCGGGCAATATCCTTGTTGCATCATCGGGCTTGACCCTGATCGACTGGCAATGCCCGGCTTTGGGGGATCCGTGCGAAGACCTTGCCCTGTTTCTTTCGCCCGCAATGCAGGTTCTGTATCGCGGAGCAGCTTTGACGCGGGATGAAGAAGACCGGTTCCTGTCAGCCTACCAAAACGCAGCGGTTACGGATCGGTACCGGAGCCTGCGCCGCTGGTACACGTGGCGCATGGCGGCCTATTGCCTGTGGCGCAAGGAAAATGGCGCACCGGATTACGCAAAAGGGTTCGAACTGGAACTGGCCGCGCTTTGATCCGTGCTCAGAGATCGTCCAGCGCGAGCAGCGCATAGGCGGGGGGCATCAGGGCACGCCGCCATGGCCCTAGTGGGAAACGACGCGGCACGCGGGTCATTGGTGGTGGAAGATCGTCAGGCTGTCCCAGGACAAGCCGGGCCAAGGCGCGGCCGCTATAGGTCCCCATGGCGACCCCGTTGCCATGGTAGGCAAAGCCGGCGAACATCCCGGTCTGCCCGGGAACAGCCCCGACAAATGGAACCAGATCGCGGGCCAGGCACACCATTCCGGACCATGTGTGGGTTACATCCACTCCGGTCCAGCCCGGGAACATGCGCCGGAAATCCTGTTCCACTTTCCGGCGAATGGCCGCCTCGGCCCGGGCCGAGGACAGCAACCCGCCGCGCATTCCGAACAAAAACCGCCGGTCGGGCATCAGCCGGAAATAGTGCAACAGGTTCCGGCTATCATATGACATCTGATCCGTGGTCCAGCCCTGCGCCTGCAATTCGGCTTCGGACATGGGCCGGGTGACCAGAACCGTCGACTGGGCGGGCATGTACCGGCCCGCCATCCAGGGCGGGATATTTTCACTGGAATAGCCGTTGGTGCAGATCAGCACATTATCCGCACGCAAGTTGCCGTTCGGTGTTTTGAGTTCGAAGCCGCTGCGGGTCTTTTCTATGCTTGAAACCGGACTGGACTGAAAGAACTGTGCACCGGACGATCCGGCGGTTGCTGCCAGACCGAACAGGTATTTCCGGGGATTCAGGGCAAAACCAACGGGAGTTGTGTAGCCGCCGTAAAACGGACCGCCGAACCCCAAGTGCAACAATTCTTCCCGCTCGTGCAAGACACCGGTCGCGTCCGCCTTTTTGCGCAGTGCATCCATCGCGCGTTTTGAATGGGCAAGCTGTGTCTCACCACCCGAATGGGTATCGGCCTCAATGCCGTGGGCCGAGAGCAGGTCGGCAACAAGCGCCACGGCGTCCTGTTCGGCCTGTTCATAACGCTCGGCTGCGGGTTCCCCAAAACGGCGGGCCAATCCCTTTCGGGTCAGTTTCGATCCCCCCAGACAGCAAAACCCGCCATTGCGCCCCGAGGCGCCCCAACCGGGCGTTGCCGCTTCGAGCACGGCGACCGAAACGCCTTTCCGGGCCAGGTGCAAGGCGGCGGAAACACCTGTGAAGCCGCCCCCGATGATGGCGACGTCAACCTGCGACCCGCCAGGAAACGTGGGCCAGTCCGGTGCTGCGATGGTTTCGTCCCACCAGCACCCCTGCCGGGGGGCGGGGCCGTAGGTATAATCAGGAAACAGGCGCTTCATTCAGTGCGCGCCGCCGCCGTCTCGTCCTGACGTTGCCGTACCATGGCCCGCTTTGTCACCAGTGACGCGGTGATCACCCCGACCGTCACCGCCGCAATCATGAGCGTGGACAGCGCATTGATCTCAGGGCTGACGCCCAGCCTGACGGCCGAGAATATCTTGATCGGCAAGGTCGTGGCCGACGGCCCCGAGGTGAAGGATGCGATCACCAGATCGTCCAGTGACAGGGTGAAAGCCAGCAGCCAGCCGGAGATCACCGCAGGCGCGATGATCGGCAACGTGACCAGCCGGAACGCCTGCGCCGGAGAGCAGCCCAGATCAAGCGCCGCTTCTTCCAGAGACTGATCGAACGTCACCAGCCGCGAGGAGACCACGACCGAAACGAAGCACATCGAAAAGGTTGTGTGGGCCAGAACGATGGTCAGGATGCCCCGGTCCAGACCGATGCCGATGAACAGCAGCAGCAGGGACAGGCCGGTAATCACTTCGGGCATGACCAGCGGCGCGTAGATCATGCCGGAAAACAGCGTACGGCCAAAGAACCGCCCGCCGCGCACCAGCACATAAGCCGCCGCCGTGCCCAGAATGGTGGCCAGCGTTGATGAGAATACCGCAACCCGGATCGTGACCCAGGCCGCGTCCAGAAACGCTTCGTTCTGGACCAGTTCCCCATACCATTTGGTCGAGAACCCGGCCCAGACCGTGACCAGTTTGCTTTCGTTGAAGCTGAAGATGATCAGAATGATCATCGGGATGTAAAGGAAAGCGAAGCCCAGTGTCAGGGAAACCGCGTTGAACCAGCTTAGCCTGTTCATTTCTCGGCCTCCGTCTGTTTCTGCTGATTGCGCTGGAACAGCACGATCGGAATGATCAGGATCAGCAGCAGAACCACCGCCACGGCGCTTGCCACAGGCCAGTCGCGGTTCGAGAAGAACTCTTCCCACAACACCTTTCCGATCATCAGTGTCCCGGAGCCGCCCAGAAGCGACGGGATCACGAATTCACCAATCACAGGGATCATCACAAGGAAGCATCCGGCGATGATGCCTGGCCGCGACAGCGGGATTGTCACCAGCCAGAACGCCTGCAGACGCGAGCACCCCAGATCTTCGGCGGCTTCGATCAGCGATCCGTCCATCCGTTCCAGCGCCGAATAGACCGGCAGGATCATGAAGGGCAGATATGTATAGACGATGCCGATATAGACCGCCGTGTTGGTGTTCAGGATGGTCAGCGGGGTCGAAATGATCCCGGTCCACAGCAGAAACTGGTTCAGATAGCCTTCGTTGCTCAGGATGCCCATCCAGGCGTAGACCCGGATCAAGAACGAGGTCCAGAACGGCAGGATCACCAGCATCATCAGCGTCGGGCGCCATTCCTCGGGCGCGCGGGCCATGCCGTAGGCAATGGGGTAGCCCACGATCAGCGTCAGAATGGTCGAGATCAGGGCGATTTTGACGCTGGACAGGTAAGCCTTCCAGTAAAGGTCATCCTCGGTCAGCCAGACGAAATTCTCCAGATCCAGTTCACTGAAGAAGGCCTTGATGCCGGCCCACCCTTCGGACAGGTCCAGCGTCGGCGTATAGGGCGGGATGGCAAGGGCCGTGTCCGACAGCGAAATCTTCAGGACAATGAAGAATGGCACCATGAACAGCGCCAGCAGCCAGACATAGGGAAGCGCGATCAGCAGGGCCCGGCGCATCAGCGATCCAGCAGAACCGCGGCGGTCGCTGTCCAGGACAGCCAGACCGGGTCTTCCCATGTGAAGGATCGGCGCGAGATGCGGCGCGTATTGGCCGTTTGCGCCTTGATGATCGTGCCGTTCGGCAGTTCCACGTGATAGGTGGACAGATTGCCCAGATAGGCAATGTCATGCACCTTGCCCTGCACCGCGTTGATCGCGTCGGCGGGGCGTTCGGCCGAAATTGTCACTTTTTCGGGGCGGATCGCCAGATGACAAGTCTGACCATTTGAAAATCCGCTTCTTGACTGTGCCGTCAGCGGTGCTTGCCCTTCGGCCCAGTCGATCTTGTACGTCTCTTCGCCATTCGCGGTCGCCCGGCCCTCGATGATGTTCACATCCCCGATGAAGTCCGCCACGTAGACCGAGTTTGGCGTCTCGTATATCCGGTCTGGGGTGGCCACCTGCTTGAGCTGCCCCTGATCCATGACGGCGACGCGGCTGGCGACGGTCATCGCTTCTTCCTGGTCGTGTGTCACGATTACGAAAGTGGTGCCCGTCTTTTCCTGAATATCCATCAGTTCGAACTGCGTGTCCTGCCGCAGTTTCTTGTCCAGCGCGCCCAGCGGCTCGTCCAGCAGCAACAGTTTGGGCGCTTTTGCCAGCGAGCGTGCAAGCGCGACCCGCTGTCGCTGACCACCCGAGATCTGATGCGGCTTGCGGCGGGCAAACTGCTCCAGCCGGGTCAGACGCAACATTTCTTCGACCCGGTCTTCTAGATCACGCATGGGCATATTGTCCCGACGCAGGCCAAAGGCGATGTTGTCCCAGATGCTCAGGTGAGGAAACAGGGCATAGGACTGGAACATCATGTTCACCGCCCTTTTGTTGGGCGGGATCGGATCGATGTCCTGACCGCCAAGCATGATGTGCCCTTCGGTCGGGGTTTCGAACCCCGCCAGCATCCGCATCATGGTGGTCTTGCCACATCCGGACGGCCCGAGCAGAGCAAAGAACTCCTTCTCGAAGATATCCAGAGACAGATTGTCGATGGCGGTAAAGGCCCCAAAACGTTTGGTTACGTTCTGAAACTGGATCAGCGGTTTCGCCTGTGGGTCATCCCATGGCGCAAAGACGTCAGAAGTCACTGTGGCCCCCGTGTTGCCGGACTGGAAACAGGCGCAGGGCAGCCAAGGCCGCCCTGCGCCGATAAATCGGTCAGGTGCCCGATTTGATCTTGGTCCAAAGACGGGTCACAACCCGCTGGGTCTTCGACGGATAGGGTGTCGTGATGTACAGGTTCTGCATGGTCGCCTCATCCGGATAGATCGCCGGATCACCGATCACGTCTTCCTCGAGGAACTCCTGCGACGCCTTGTTGCCGTTGGCGTAGTAGACATAGTTCGAGGCGGCGGCCATGTTGTTGGCATCCAGAATGAAGTTCAGGAACTTGTGCGCGCCTTCCGGGTTCGGAGCATCCGCAGGAACCGCCATCTGGTCGAACCACATCAGCGAACCTTCGGCAAACGGGTGGTATTCGATTTCCACACCGTTTTCGGCCTCGGCCGCGCGATCCCGCGCCTGCAGGATGTCGCCGGACCATCCAACGGCCACACAGATGTCACCGTTTGCCAGCGCGTTGATGTACTCAGAGCTGTGGAATTTCTGAATATACGGACGTACACCCATCAGAACTTCCTCGGTCTTGCCGATTACATCCTTGTCGTGGCTGTCCGGGTCCTCACCGATATACTGCAGCGCCATCGGGATGATTTCGGCAGGTGCATCCAGGAAGTGCACACCGCATGAGGCCAGCTTCTCCATGTTCTCCGGCTTGAGAACCAGATCCATACTGTTCAGGGCAACATCCTCGCCCAGCACTTCTTTGACCTTGCCGACATTCACGCCGATACCTGTGGTGCCCCACATATAGTTGATCGAATAGGCATTGTCCGGGTCATACCCTGCGGTACGGTTCTGAATGACATCCCAAAGGTTGCCCGCGTTGGACAGCTTTGAAGTATCCAGCTTCTGGAACGCACCGGCCTGGATCTGACGCTGAAGGAATGTGCCGGATGGCACCACCACGTCATAGCCCGAGCCGCCCGCCAGCATTTTGGTTTCCAGAACCTCGTTGCTGTCGAAGACGTCGTAGATCAGGGTCAGGCCCGTTTCTTCCTCGAACTTATTCAGCAGTTCTTCGTCGATATAGTCTGACCAGTTGTAGACACGCACCTCTTCGGCAAATGCTGCCGAAGTCCCCAGTGCGACCACCGCTGTCAGTGTCAGCGTTTTGATGTTCATTTTCTTCTCCCTGCTTATTCACGCGTATTTTCACTTTTTTTGAGATTTGATCAAGTTTTGTATTTTCTTGCAAGACAGACTAAGGTTCACCCCGAACCAAAAGCTGCTGGTTCAGGTCCAGACAAACAGGGTGAAGCAATTGGATTTGATCAAAAATAAACCATCTGGAACTTCGGCGGACAATGAAAAAAGCCCGGCACATGCGCAGGTCTATCACAGGCTGAAGTCGCAGATCCTGTTCGGTGAGCTGGTCCCCGGTCAACCCGTGACGATCCAGGGTCTGACCGAATCTCTCGGTGTCGGCATGACCCCGGTGCGCGAGGCAATCCGCCGGCTGATCTCAGACGGCGCGCTGGTGTTTCAGGGCAACCGCCGTGTCAGTGTGCCTCTCTTGTCGAACGAGGATGTCGAGCAGGTGATATTTGCCAGAATATCAATAGAATCAGAGCTTTCCCGCCGTGCTGCCGCGCGTATAGAACCTGTGGAGATTGATCGACTGGAGGAGATCGACCAGCGACTGGACCGCACCATCGCGGATGGTGACGTAAGTGGTTACCTGCGTCTGAACCATGAATTTCACGAGACGCTTTATTCCCATGCAGACGCCCCGATTCTCAGCGATCTGGCCGAGCGTCTGTGGTTGCGATTCGGTCCGTCCCTGCGGGTTGTCTGCGGTCGGTTCGGCACACAGAGCCTGCCCGACCGGCACAAAGACATTATTGGCGCGCTTCGCCGTGGGGATGCGGAAAGTGCCGGAAAGGCGGCCGCGCAGGACATCGAGCAAGGCATGGCACTGATGGCTGACACGCTGACTGACGCATAATGTGAAGTGATTCGATTGACAGCGTAGAATTTGATCATATTGTGTGAAGCAACCATCGTTGCAGGGGATTCTCGGATGTCCATCATAACCAATCACATGCCCACCGCCGAACTTCAGGCCCTGGATGCGGCCCATCACATACACCCGTTTTCCGCAAACGGCTCACTCGGAAAGGAAGGGGCCCGCGTCATCACCCGCGCCAGCGGCGTTTACCTGACCGACAGCGAAGGCGAAGAAATTCTGGACGCCATGGCCGGACTGTGGTGCGTCAATATCGGCTATGGCCGTGATGAACTGGCCGACGTGGCCGCGCGTCAGATGCGTGAACTGCCTTATTACAACACCTTCTTCAAAACGACCCACGTGCCCGCCATTGCACTGGCCGCCAAGATCGCCGAACTGGCCCCGGGCGACCTGAACCACGTCTTCTTCGCCGCCGGCGGGTCCGAGGCCAACGACACCAATATCCGCCTCGTGCGGACCTATTGGGCCGAAAAAGGCCAGCCCGACAAGAACATCATCATCAGCCGCCATAACGCCTATCACGGCTCGTCCGTGGGTTCGGCTTCGCTGGGCGGTATGGCAGGCATGCATGCGCAGGGCGGCATCCCGATCCCGAACATCCACCACATTAACCAGCCCAACTGGTGGGCCGAAGGCGGCGACATGTCGCCGGAGGAGTTCGGCCTGGCCCGTGCGCGCGAGCTGGAAGAAGCCATTCAGGAACTGGGCGAAGACCGGGTCGCGGCATTTATTGCCGAACCGGTTCAGGGTGCAGGCGGCGTTATCGTCGCGCCCGACACATACTGGCCCGAGATCCAGAGGATCTGCGACAAATACGATATCCTGCTCATCGCCGATGAGGTGATCTGTGGTTTTGGCAGAACCGGAAACTGGTTCGGATCGCAAACCGTTGGCATCAAACCGCATATCATGACCATCGCAAAGGGCCTCAGCTCGGGTTATGCGCCCATCGGCGGCTCGATTGTGAACGATGAGATTGCCGAAGTTATTGGCGGCACCGAATTCAACCACGGCTACACCTATTCTGGTCATCCGGTCGCCGCGGCCGTGGCGCTGGAAAACCTGCGTATTCTCGAAGAGGAAAAGATCGTTGAGCATGTCCGCGATGTGGCCGCGCCTTATCTGAAAGAGAAGTGGGAGGCTCTGGCCGATCACCCATTGGTGGGTGAGGCGAAGATCGTCGGCATGATGGCATCAATCGCGCTGACCCCGGACAAGGCCAGCCGTGCCAAGTTCGCGTCCGAACCCGGCACGATCGGCTATATCTGCCGCGACCGCTGCTTTGCCAACAATTTGATAATGCGCCACGTGGGTGACCGCATGATCATTTCGCCGCCGCTGATCCTGACCCCGGCGGACATCGATGAGATGTTCGTGCGCATCTACAAGTCACTGGATGAGGCGCAGGCCGAGATCATCAAGCAGGGGCTGATGAAGGCGGCATCCTGACGCGATTGCGCCGCGCCGCGTGATTGGGCCCCGAAATCCTGACAGGATTTCGGGGTCGTTTTCTTTCAGGAAAGCTGAGAATTTCGGGCAAGCGTGAAACCAGAGCGGCCGGTCACGGCTATTTCAAAATTAACACGCGCCGCATATTGCCACGTCTCACCCGGACCGGCACTGTCATCGGGATGACCCGCGATGAATTCAACACCTTCTGCGCCTCGCTCGCAGCCACCAGCCATGTAGTGCAGTGGGGCAATGCGGATGTGTGGAAAGTGGGCGGCAAGGTGTTCGCGCTCTGCGGCTGGAACGAAGGGCGCGATGCGTTCACCTTCAAGGCTACCGATCTGGCTTTCGAGGTGCTGGGCGACGAACCCGGCATCCGCCCCGCGCCCTATCTGGCGTCGCGCGGGATGAAATGGCTGCAGGTCTATGAGCCGCGCGGTATGAGCGATGCGACCCTGCGCGAGCATATCATCACCTCTTACGAAATGGTCGTGGCCAAGCTGACCAAGAAGGTAAGGGCGGAGTTGGGGCTGTAGGGGCGGCGATGACTCATCCCGCCCGCCGACCGATCAGGACAGCTGGGCCCCAGCGCAGTCTCGAAAGATACGAACTTGCGGTGCCGCGCCGTCCAATGGAAACTCGGTCAGCTTGTCCTGCGTAAAGGCATAGGCGGTCTGATTGTATTCCAACCCATCCAGAACATTGCCAAACCCGGTATCCGTGACGGTCAGAGATTCGGCGTTTTCGGACAGTACATGGCGCGGCGTCGCGATTTCGATCGGGTTCGGGCCGTCAAAGCGCATGGCGAACCACGGCGCCTGCGTCCAACCCTCGGTCTTGCGGGTGATGGTCAGCGTATAAAGCGGTTGCGCCGGGTCATAGGTCAGAAAGATTTCGGCCGTGCTCGTGTCATGCGACAAGGTGCAAATCGACCCGACCGTGGCCTCCCATGCGGAGGCTGGCGTGGCCAGGATAAGAGGTAAAATAACTAAGCGCATCCTTTGGTAACTAGCCGTTGACGGCGTTGAGGCAAGTGCGGCTATCCCTTCATCGCGTTCAGCAGGTCCAGCAACCGTTTCCGATCATCGTCATCCGCGTAGTCGCCGGTGGCCAGGCGTTCCGCGATGCTCAGGCGCAAACGTTCCCGCTGGGTGCGTACCTCTTCGCCAGCGGTTTCGGCCAGCGTCTTCATGATCACCGCCACTGCCTGTTGCCGCTTGGTGGTAGGGTTGGCGATATAATCGACTAGGCTCTGCTGCCCGGAATCGAGGATGTTTTCGGCAAGAGCCCTCAACTGATCGCCATTCGGCAGCAGCGGGGCGGGGGTGCCCTCGGGCGGCAGGATTTCCGGCACGCTGCGCGGGGTCTCGGCCAGAGCATTTGCGCCGTCGACAAAAGCCTCAGTAATCATCCGGGTGATCCTGATCGCGCGTGGGTCCTTGAACAGGGCCGAGGCGATGGCCACGCCGTAATCGGTATAGACCCACGGATTGACCCGCCGCCCGCCGCGGCCCACTGGTTTTGAGATCACATTCTGTGATTGCAAATCGGCGACCTCGGCATAGGTCAGTTGAAAGCGGTAGCCTTCGAACAGATCCTTGTTGCGCGACACGGCCTGATTGAAGGCGCTGACGGATTTTCCGTAGAACTGCGCCAGATCCTCGGCCAGCACCACACGGGCACCGCGTACCCGATGAATGGCGCTTTGGACTTCATGCGTTGAGGGCAGAGTGTTTGGGCTCGTCATGGCAACCGTTTGGAATCACAATTAGTGATTTCAAACGTGAAGCAGTGGGCGCTGGGCTGCAACCTTGAAGTGTCAGCTGCCCGGATACGGTCAGGCGTATAGTTGAAAACGCCCACAAATCCCTCGTATCAATGCGAGATTTCGCGCTGTCGTGCTAGGGTGCGCCCGGCGAGGCCGCTCCGGCGCCGCCACATGGCAATTTCGCCAGACGAGGGAGGAAAGTGATGTTTGCGCGAATTACTCAATACAAAATGAAGCCCGGCACGCGGGAGGCGGCGACGGCGAAGATGAACGCATTGAAGTCCGAGATTATGGGTATGCCCGGCATACACAGCTTTACCAACGTGATGAACGAGGACGGTTCGGGCTATGTGATCTCGGTCGTCGAGAGCGAGGCGACCTCGAACGCAAACGCGCCCAAAGTGGCCGAACTGTGGGGCCATTTCGCCGAATTCATGGAAGGCCCGCCCTCACCGGTGGGATACGATGTGATTGCGCATTGGGACAAGGGGTAAAGGTTTGGGCGGGGTTACCCGCCCTTCTATTTTGTCGGAGAGAACGGCGCTTTGGACCTCATGCGTGCCGGGCAGGGTGTTGGAGTTCGTCACGGCAGCCGTTTGGACTCACAATTTGTGATTTCAAACGTGGAGGAGGGAGCGCTGGGCTGCAAGTTTGCAGTGTGGGGTGATGCGAAAGAGATGAGCTAGAACAGCCATTCCACGATCACTCTGAAATAGTAGTCTGGACAAATTCTGACAAAGAATACAGAGCCTCCACCAACTCTAGCTGAAAATTATCTTTTTCGTCTTCTTTGATTAGGGCTGCGCATTTGTGATGCTTCCCGTGAGCTATTAGCCCTCTCAACTCCCAACATTTCTTAATCGTGTAGTGCGTTTTGGGATCGCTAACTAAGAGAGACTTGCCGGTGATATCCTTGAGGACTTCGCTGAAATACCTATGAATTTTCTTGGTGTCATTGCTTGCGGATTTTTGATCCTTTGCTTGGCAGCGATGAGCAGCGTAAAGGGTGTCCCAGAGGTGATACTTTAAGACTTCGACCGCGATGGCCGCTCTCAAAACAAAATCACTAAAGTCACCCATGTACATGGTAAAATGAGCATCTTGAACAAAGTCAAAAGGTACAGGCGCAGACGAGGCTTCGGCATTTTTCCAAGCATCCTCCCATTGCCCAAAACTTGCACGGTATATCCCACTGAAACCGAATTTTACCTCGATACTTCTAACCGGTGACTCAGCGTTTCTTTCGACATCAAGTCCAAAGCGGACCGTGTCTGGTAACTCCAAAACGTTCCCGATGCGGTTTAACCAAACCTGGCGAGTTGCGCGCCGAAAATTGCGCACGAAACCAGCAATTACGTTGCTCTCATCTGTTTGTGACCGAGTTTCAAAAACTACCGTGTTGGCTGGGAATATACTCGCAGTTCCGTCAAAGATTTCCGTTCCAAAAAATGTAGCTGTTGGCTGTTCACCTTCCGCGTCCAAATTTGGAAGCAATCTTAGCCCACTAAGGTCTGTCGAGTTCCCCTTGGAGTTGCTGATACTGAAAATTTTTAGCAGATCGATTGTAGGGTTTGTGGACCTATTTACCGGGCCGCTGATTATTGGTTGAAAAACTCGAACTAACTGTTTTCCATTAATTTCTAGTGTGGGCCAGTTCGCCGCATCCGCTTCTAGAATAATCGGTGTCGTTAAGTTCTTTATTGTGACGTGAGAGTGGTGGTTCATGAACGTATTCTCAAAACAAAATGCCGATGTGTGCTAACGTTTCCGCCGCTTCACATTTCCGCCCCGCTGCCCCGGCCTGCCAGCCGTTGACCGTCCGCGTGATTTCACCGCGTCTTCCGAGGCTTTCTCGACCGCCCATTGGCGGGCCATGGGGTCGTCGGCGATGGCCAGATCGACCGCTTCCAGACGTTTGATCTCATCGCGGATATTGGCGGCCTCTTCGAATTCCAGATTCTCAGCGGCTTTGCGCATCTGGTCACGCAGACCGTCCAGATGGGCCTCGAGGTTCGCGCCGTGCATCGGTTTGTCGATGGTGGCGGTGACGCGGTTCATGTCGACGTCGCCTTCGTAGAGACCGGCCAGAACGTCCTCGACATTCTTTTTCACCGTCTCGGGGGTGATGCCGTGTTCCTGATTATAGGCAAGCTGCTTGGCACGGCGGCGGTTGGTCTCGCCCAGCGCGCGTTCCATTGAACCAGTGATCTTGTCGGCATACATGATCACGCGGCCATCGGCGTTCCGCGCGGCGCGGCCGATGGTCTGGATCAGCGAGGTTTCCGAGCGCAGGAACCCCTCTTTGTCTGCATCCAGAATGGCGACCAGCCCGCATTCGGGGATGTCGAGCCCTTCGCGCAGCAGGTTGATGCCGACCAGTACGTCAAACGCCCCCAGCCGCAGGTCGCGAAGGATTTCGATGCGTTCCAGCGTGTCGATGTCCGAGTGCATGTAGCGGACCTTGATGCCCTGTTCGTGCAGGTATTCGGTCAGGTCCTCGGCCATGCGCTTGGTCAGCGTGGTGACCAGCGTGCGGTAGCCATTGGCGGCGACCTTGCGTACCTCGTCCAGTAGATCGTCTACCTGCATCGAGACGGGGCGGATTTCGACCTCCGGGTCCAAGAGGCCCGTGGGGCGGATCACTTGTTCGGTGAAGACGCCGCCGGTCTGTTCTATCTCCCATTTCGCCGGAGTGGCCGAGACGAAGACGGACTGCGGGCGCATGGCGTCCCATTCCTCAAACTTGAGGGGGCGGTTGTCCATGCACGACGGCAGGCGGAAGCCGTGCTCGGCCAGCGTGAATTTGCGCCGATAGTCGCCCCGGTACATGCCGCCGATCTGCGGCACGCTGACGTGGCTTTCATCGGCGAAGACGATGGCATTGTCAGGGATGAATTCGAACAGGGTCGGGGGAGGCTCGCCCGGTGCGCGACCCGTCAAGTAACGTGAGTAGTTCTCGATCCCGTTGCAGACGCCCGTGGCCTCGAGCATCTCAAGGTCAAAGTTGGTGCGCTGTTCCAGACGTTGGGCTTCCAGCAGTTTGCCTTCGCCGACCAGTTGGTCCAGCCGGATGCGGAGTTCTTTCTTAATCCCAACAATCGCCTGCTGCATCGTCGGTTTCGGCGTCACGTAGTGAGAGTTCGCATAGACGCGCACCTGTTCCATCGTCGCGGCGCGCTCGCCGGTCAAAGGATCGAATTCGGTGATCTGTTCCAGTTCCTCACCGAAGAACGAGAGCTTCCACGCGCGATCCTCAAGGTGGGCAGGCCAGATTTCCAGACTGTCACCGCGCACCCGGAACGACCCGCGCTGAAACGCCTGATCGTTGCGCCGGTATTGCTGGGCCACCAGATCGGCCATTACCTGCCGTTGGTCGTATTCGTTGCCGACCTTCAGGTCCTGCGTCATCGCCCCGTATGTCTCAACGGACCCGATACCGTAGATGCAGGAGACCGAGGCTACAATGATCACGTCATCGCGCTCCAACAGCGCCCGCGTGGCCGAGTGGCGCATCCGGTCGATCTGTTCGTTGATCTGCGATTCTTTTTCAATGTACGTGTCCGACCGCGGCACATAGGCCTCGGGCTGGTAATAGTCGTAGTAGGACACGAAATACTCGACCGAGTTTTCGGGAAAGAACCCTTTGAACTCTCCATAAAGCTGCGCCGCCAGCGTCTTGTTCGGCGCAAGAATGATGGCAGGTCGCTGGGTTTCCTCGATGACCTTGGCCATGGTGAAGGTCTTGCCCGTCCCGGTCGCGCCCAACAACACCTGATCGCGTTCGCCGTCCAGAACACCCCCGGCCAGTTCCTTGATGGCCGTGGGTTGGTCACCCGCCGGCGCAAATTCGGTGTGCATGACAAACTGCTTGCCGCCCTCGAGTTTCAGGCGCGCGCGCACGTCCTCTGCGGTCAGTTGGGTCTTGTCGGAATGGGCATAGGGCATAGGCAGGCTCCGGGTCAGACCCCTACATTTGTTCTTATTTTGTCCAACTGCAAGGGCTGATCCGGATTGGAATGCGCAGTTCTAATAATAGGCAAACTGCAGGTAAGGAATGTGGTCCGACTGCACTTTCTCAGCGAGCGCTTTCAGGTTGCGGTCCAAAACCCGCCCGATCATCGGCTTCAGTAGCATCTGCCCCAACAGCCAACCCAGAGGCCCATATTTCATTTGAAAATCCATGCTCCAGACCACCCTTGAGCGGTTGTTCGCAAGTGGTTCGACAGCAATCGCTGCGTGCGCTTCGGTCAAAGGCATGGCAGACATGTCCGACAGTTGAACACGATAGCCCCGGTTGATTTGCCAGTCCGTGACTTCTTCTACCAATGAGGTGCCGTTTTCAAAGTGGCAGCGCCGTTTTGATCCCACGCCATTCTGGCCTCGTGTCAAGGCATCCACGGATTTTACCTGAGGAGCGAATTCGTCGATATTCGTGAACCGGCTCAGTACAGACCAGATGGCCTCGGGCCGGGCATCGATTTCCAGGGTTCTTTCGTGATGGATCATCTGTCTATCCTCGTCATGGGGTTCAACAATATTTAGATGACCATGATGACAGTTTCTGGCATCAGCAGAGCGGTGCGATGCCGAAAGCCTGCGGGCGCGCCGCGACAATTGCGGACTTGTCCCCGTACGCGCTCTGACGCATAACATCCAAAGCCAAATGAGTACGGAGAGGCGACATGCGCGCACGGATTTACCAGCCTGCAAGGAATGCAATGACCTCGGGGATGGCCAAGACCCGCAAGTGGGTTCTGGAATATGCCCCTGCATCCGCGCGTGAGGTTGATCCGTTGATGGGCTGGACCTCATCCAGTGACACACAGACCCAAGTGCGTCTCAAGTTCGACACCAAGGAAGAAGCGCTGGACTATGCCAAGAGCAATGGGATTGATGCGGTTGTCAGCGAACCGCACAAGCGCAAACCGAACCTGCGCGCCCGTGGCTATGGCGAGAATTTCGCCACCGACCGGCGCGGTCCCTGGACTCATTGAATGATCGAAATCCGCGAGGCCGACCCAACCTCGGACGCATTGCGCCCGGTGGTCGAGGCGCATTTTGCCCATAGCGAAACGGCAGGGCCTGCAGAAAGCAACCACACCATGGACGCCGAGTCGCTGGCAGGGCCGGGCATTCGGTTCTGGGCGATGTATGAGGCCGGCAAGCCGGTCGGGTGCGGTGCGCTTAAGACCCTGCCGGACGGCACGGCCGAGGTGAAATCCGTGCATATCATCTCAGAAGTGCGCGGGCGCGGGCTGGCACGCACCATGATGAACCACCTGGCAAATCTGGCGCAGAGCGAAGGGGTTTCCGCCCTGGTTCTGGAAACCGGTGCCGACCACCTGCCCGAATATGACGCGGCCCGTAAGCTGTATGAGGCGCTGGGATATGCCTATTGCGGGCCAATCTACGGTTACGAAGACGACCTCAACAGCGCCTTCATGCGCTTGGCCCTTGAACCCCGCCCGTAAAAACCGCAAGAAGGGCGCAGCGGTCCCTTAGCTCAACTGGATAGAGCAGCTGACTTCTAATCAGCAGGTTGAGGGTTCGAGTCCTTCAGGGATCGCCAATAATTTCAAATGTTTATGCATTAACCTCGTGCGTATCTTGCTTGATAGGTAAGCGTAGGGTAAGCGTAGGTGCCGATTTTTCCCTTTACATTCGCCTGATGGTTGCATGACCCTGCAAGAGAGGGAGGAGCTGATGGGACACATCAGGCTTGGCACGTTGCCTCGGTCCAGGAAGTGGCGCGAGGTCGTTGATCTGATCGCAACCGATGCGTCAGTCGAAGAGATCGCCGAGGTCGCAGCGGATGCATCTGAGAGCGATCTCGCACGGGCGAGTCGTGACCCCAGGTTTCAGTTTGTAAGTGATCTCCTCGTGAGGCTGCCTTTGCTTGCAAGGGCTCCGGGCTTCGAAGACGCTTTGGCTGACTTGGGCATTACGACCTCGGAACTCGGTTCAGTGACCGGCTTGCTGGCCGGTTTGGATCGTGCCGTTGATGGCAGGAGCTTCGATCTCCGAAGTTCCTCAGATGCAGGAGAATTGGCGAAGGCCGCGCTCTTGGAAAGCCTTTCCGTTCAGCTGCACGACCGGTTGCCATCCCTGTTTGAACCGACACCGCAGGAAATTCGCCAAGCACTCGCGAGTTTCGCCTCGGGCGATGCTTTTGCAAGACTCGCGCGGGATTTCTTTGCCCGGCTGACATACCGCTCTCTAGACTACTATCTGAGCCGGGAACTCGCCAATCACACTGGCGAGGATAGACGCTTTTCCACCGATGCACAGCGAGTGGCATTTCAACAAGCCCTCGCCCAGCACACATTTGAAGTGTCTAGAATTGTCGAAGAATATGCGTGCGGCTGGTATGGCAATACCGTCTGGCAGAAGCAGGCGCTTGATCGCGATGCAATAGACAAGTTCACAGCTTACGCGTTCAAAAAGATGCGCTCGGAGTTTGGGCGCCGTCGCGCCGTTGCCTGAAGTTGAAGTCAGATGGTTGCCGCCCCTGACAAAAAGCGGCGGTGATGAAGTCCTGCGTCTCGATATTGCTGGCCGCGAAGTCGCAATGACGCTGCGGATTGGACAATTGAACCGTCAATTGGTCGAGGGCCTGCAGGATCGTGCACTCGATTTGCTGGAGATTGCCGCGCTTGTCTATTGCGCGGACGCGGCAGTCAGCCGTGGTGGCCCGGCGGATCAGAAGATGGGTGAGAAGTGGCACAGACGGTTCGTAGCCACCATGCCGGTACGCGATCTGGATTTCTGGCAACGTGAGAGCGTAATACAGGCTCTGGAAGAAACGTTGATGTTTCTATCCGGCGACCGCTTTGAATTTTCTTTTTCGACCAAAGACGAACCGGATGCAGAGCGATCGCGCTTTTTCAAATTCGGCCGAAATAGTTCATGGACGCCCCACCGCGTCCTGATGTTTTCCGGCGGGCTCGATTCCTTTGCGGGCGCTGTGGAAGAAATCGTAGAACAGAAGCATCGGGTTGCTTTGGTCAGTCATGCCTCGTCCACGAAAATAGCGCCGGTCCAGAAACGGCTGATCTCAGCGTTGAGCAAACGGTACGGACCGGAAACGTGCCGTCACATTCCCATGACCGCCCAGTTGAAGAGCCGATCGACCGCCGAAAGAACGCATCGCACACGCTCATTCTTGTTCGCGGTACTTGGGTCGATCACTGCAACGGCCTTCGGACTGGACCGCGTGTCGTTCCATGAAAACGGGGTCGTGAGCCTCAACCTACCGCCGGTTGGCAACGTCCTTGGAACACGAGCGACGCGAACCACGCATCCAAAGACACTGAAGCTGTTCACCGGTCTTCTGCGGCTTGTTTTCGAGAACGATATGCGGGTCGACAATCCCCACTTCGCGCGCACTAAAGCTGAAGTCGTGGAGCGCATCTCCCAACTTGGGATGGCAGACCAGATCGTTGAGACGCGCAGTTGCGCTGATGTGCATAATCAAACCCATCAATACTTCCATTGTGGGCGCTGTTCGCAGTGTATCGATCGGCGGTTCGCGATGCTTTCAAAGGGGTTGGAGCGATTTGACCCGGAAGATGCCTATCGAGTGGACCTTGTGTCGGACGCTCGACCGAACGGGACCGACCGGGAGATGGCGTTGTCCTACGTACGCAATGCAGTGTTCTTCGGGAACGCCACACCAGATGCGCTGGCCCGGAGTTTCCCGGTTGTTCTGGACGCGGTCAATCATCTCGACAGTCCACCAGACACAGCAATGTCGATGATCGCAGATTTGCTGAACCGCCACGGCAAGGCGGTCACATCTGTCATGCGCAGAACTCTCGAAAGCAAGTCACCCGGCGAGTTCCCAGAACAGAGTTTGCCAAGACTATATGGCGAGATGCAGAGCGCCTTGTCCTTGCCTTTCGTGCCAGCTGCCTCAGTTGATAAAAGCGAGAATGAGAAACCACCGCTGACCATAGAAATCGAAAGAACCTCACGTTTGGTTTTGATCGGCGAACATATTGAGCTTAAGAAAAACGCCACAGCGGATCTGTTGATCGTTTTGGCTGAAGAGTGGCTCCGTGCGGCAGGCAAAGGTCGCGAACCTTTGGAATTTCCCTGCTTGAAGTCTGGCGACCTCGTCGAAAAATTAGGCGTTGAATCCGACGAAGTCGTTAGGCGGAGAATACTGACCGCGCGAAGAACGATTGCAAAGAGATTCGAATCCGCTGGTCTGTCAGTTGATAAGCCCGAAGAGTTGATCGAAAATCTCTCTTGGAACGGATACCGGCTTGCACCCGAACGCGTGGTCGTTCGGGTGCGCCACCGGAGCTGATCATTCATCAATTACCGCGTCCTCGTCTGGCAACGGTCCACGGCGGCGATACCGCCCCATCAGTTCGACCTGACGACCAGGTGAAACGGAACCATAGGAGCTGAACGTCGTCATCACGTCGTTGTGTCCCATGTTCTGCGACCAGGCTTTGTAATCCTCTGGTGTCCTGCAGTGAAGTTTTGCCA
Source organism: Ruegeria sp. N11 (assembly GCF_056531525.1). NCBI lineage: Bacteria > Pseudomonadati > Pseudomonadota > Alphaproteobacteria > Rhodobacterales > Roseobacteraceae > Ruegeria > Ruegeria sp. N11. The sequence goes on along the minus strand of NZ_JBQFLX010000002.1, from coordinate 272,240 downwards.
GCTCTGCGATCGTATCTCGCACGCGGTGCGGCGAAAACGGTGGCAGCCCGGCGTTGACGAAAGCTTGCTTGAAGATCCTGGCCGCTGACGACGGGCCGGCCCACGGCTCGCGCGCGATACCTAATGCCTCAAAGCGTCTGGACGGGCCAACAGCGACGCGCGTCTTTGGGAACAGAGGATCCGTGTCCGAGAAAAGATGGTCCTGACGAAGCTCTGTGATCCAGTCTCGCAGAATCCTTTCGACATCATCACCGAAGGGAAAGAAACTGGTCGTGAAGGACTTTCCAAACTTTGTATCCACGGAACGGCCGTCAAACTGCACGCATTTATTGGCTAGATCGACATGACGCAGTTGCACGGTGATGGCGGCACCTTCACGTGATCCGGTCAAGAAAAGGAAGGCGATCAGGGCGCGGTCACGGCGCTGGACCACTGTTTCTGCAGGCGCGATGGACAAAAGGTGATTTAGTTGTTCATGGGACGGATGCGGCTTCCACAGGGTGCTGCGACGGGCCTGTTCCGATTTGCGATCCGGCGTGAGATAAGCAACGTCTGCGCGCGAGATCCTGGACTTGTACCCCGGTTGGTCCGCCATCCAGTCCAAAAGCTTCAAGACGTCGCGCAACACACCGTTGATCGTAGCTGCTGACAGTGGCGCGCCCGTTCGTTCATTGCGCAGACCTTGCAGATGGCGTTTGAACGCGCGCGCCCTTTCTGAATGGAACGCCCTGTAGTCCTTACCTTTGAGCCATCTGTCATAGATGGCAATCGACGCTGCAGCCTTGTCGATCGAAGATTGCGACAGCCCCTTTGCGTCCTTCAGCCAGACGAGGTGTTTGCGCTTGATGCGCAGGTTATCCGAGGTGTGTTTTGGCATGGGTCTCGGGCTCCTCCTTCAAGGTCACTTTTGAATGGGGTTCGGTACAGGACACTAATCTTGGGGAGGCTTGTTGAAGTGTGACCTCCAGTTTGGCCTGAATGGCTTCCAGATCTGAACGGCGAATGATCTTGTTCATGACCGCACCACACGTCGGACAGAGGGCTGTTAGGCGGCCGCTGGAAGCTGTTTCCTGAGCATAGTCCGCGATCTTGCCGTCGGGTTCGCGCGGACCTCTGCAGCTGAGGCAGTAGCAGTGATGCAATGCCAACTTGCACCGCGCCTTGCGTTGTCTTTGTCCGAGGAAGTCCTTGAGCACATGTCCTTCGATCAACCAGGGCTTGCTGCTGGTATCAGCCGAAAGTCCGTTGTTCCCAATCCAGCGAATGACGGTCTGGCGATGACAGCCCAAAACGTCCGCCACCTCCCAGGCCGTGTAGACAAGGTGCGATTTGATTTTATGAGCGGGGAAGGACTTTGCCATTACACACCTTCCCCGGAAACCGGTCCGCATGTGTTCTGGCAGATCTGGGCCTCTTCATAGGCTTCGATCACGCTTTCATCGTACAAAACGCGCGCGCCGATCTTCAAAAACCTGGGGCCCTTTCCGAGCCAGCGCCACTGCTCCAGCGTCCGCGGCGACATGTGCCAGCGCTCCGCCAGCTGATCTTGCGTCATCTTTGGCATATCAACCTCAATTGCTCACTGCGGCACGAGGAAGTTCGGTCCGCTTCTGTTGAACAAAGTGAGGGTTCGGATCTCTAAAATCTGTGGCCGCCGCCAATAAAGGCGTGACACATGCCAGGGCTAAATCATTGATATTATGAGACTTGAATCAGAAAGGTGTGACCCATCCGCAAAATGCGTGACCTTGCCATCCAAATCGCAGGGAGTCAGCGGCTGCAAATGACCCGAAAGCTGACGTTAATCAAAAATGCTTGTAAGACGGCTTGGAGCCCAAAGTAGTCGTTTATTCTTTCGGAAATTCGCTGGTACTTGCCGCTGCAACTGCCGCAAATTGCTCAGCGCTCGGTCGATCGCCAGTTCCTTCAACTTCTGGCATCGCGACCCGCACCTCTTTACGGGCAAAATTTATACCTGCATCGTCGAAAGCAGCCTTTACACGGGCCTGCAGTTCCGCGCGGATAGTAAATTGTTCACCAGGCTTAGTCATGAACTTGCCTCTGACAACCATACCGACATCGTCGAAATCAAAAACTCCCTGGCTCTTAAAGGGTTCGATAAAACTACCCGCGAAAGCCGGGTCGTTCACCATATCTTCGCCGATCTCCTTAAACTTCCGTTTAATGACTTTCGGATCAGTGTCATAGGGTACCGTGAAGCTGAGTTTTACAATGACCCAATCGCGACTGAAATTTGTAAGTTGAGCAATCTGCCCGTACGGGATTGTATGAATGGCGCCGAGATGGTGGCGAAGTTGCATTGACCGGATTGAGATCTTTTCGACGTTCCCCATAGCGTCACCCACCTGCACGTATTCTCCTTTGCGAAAGGCATCGTCCATCAGGAAAAATACGCCGGACAAGATATCCCGAACCAATGCTTGTGCGCCAAGTCCGATAGCAATACCGCCGACGCCGAGACCAGTTACTACTGAATAAGCCGGGAAACCGAACCTTTGTGCGGCCGCGACTATGAGCGCAAAAAGAAAGAGCCCTACAACGATCCAACTCGCAACAGTTAACAAAAGTACCCCTGCCGAGTTTGGCTCCAAACCTCGCGCCCAACTGACAACATCCACAAAGACATTTCCGGCAACAACGATAATCCAACCCAATAGAACAAACCGCAGGACGGCCAGAATATAGGCAACGGTGATCTGAGTATCGCCCGTGAGATTGACGATTTCATCCACAAACCATGCTGCTGCTATCGTGAGTGCGAGCGCAGCAAGCAGAGTTACAAACTGGTTTAGCCTTTTCGCGCGCTCCTGCTCCTGCGTTTCCGCGGTGCCTACCGAGCGCGAAGTGCGCAAAATAGGAATAAACTGCACGGTGAGCAGTATTGTAACCCCGGCCAGCGCGATCCATTGCCAATATGTTTGCTCAAAAACGACCAACTTGCTCCAGTCCGGCAAGCCTTCGCTCCACCTGAGCGCGATCCCGGGTCCGGGCGTCGTCAGATAGGCCGTGTACAGGCCCGGTGACGAAGTGTCGATGTAAGGCAGTTCGCGTATCGCATCATAATATTCGCGGATATTCTGAGCGGTGCTGGCGGAAAAAAGGTATTCGCCTGTGCGCGGCCCGCTTTCGACAAGAGCAATTGTTATTGGGGTATTCGGGACGCGCCATTTGTTTGGCGTTTCATCGTCAACGGATGGCGCCTGAGTGATGTCCGGTAGCCCTATACGATCAAAAATTTCATCCAACAGTAAAGCAACTTCAATGGACTGGCTGCGCCGGATTTCAGGCGGAAACAGCGACATGTCAATCGTCGCCGCTGCTCGACGTAGAGGCAGTATTGTATCCGATCCTTTAGCATCAGGCTGCGTTGCGATCTTGTAAACATCGGCCATCGCGGCAACAAAAGCTTGCAAGGTCGCCTGCGGGCTTCCGGTCTTTGGTGGCCGAAGGGGGTGTTCCACAGACTGCGCTAAAGCCACCGAAGAAAGTAGCGTTAGAATGGTGAATGCTACAGCGCAGATGACGCGGTTCGAATGAAGCATTTTTGAACCAACTTTTTTGAATATCAGTTACTTACATAGCTCGTCTGGCGACGACATAAAATTGTCGGCACATCCGAGGATATATCGGGGTCCAAATTGGCAATTTTGCAAATGCGGTGCAGCCAAGTAGCGGACCAAATTATCATCTTCGAATGCCGCTCGTCATCAGTTGGATCCGATAACGATGTGGTCTAAAGTCTCTAAACACGGGTAACCGATCAGGCGCATTCGCTCTACGGGCCTGGCACTGAACGTTGACTGCAAAAGACACTGTGATACTCCAACGGCTATATCATCTCCTAAACGCTCTCTGTTTTCGGTGTCGCGATGGCCATCTCCTGCGTGTACTCGGAAACGATTTCAGACGTTCCTGCAGCAACTGCTGCTTGGTACTTCTCCGGATTGACAATGAAATAGCAAAAGGCTTTTTCAGTTTTGCCCGCTAAATCGACCGCAATTGTTTTGCGAACATAAGTGTTGCCTTCGCGGTTGATGGGGTCGTAACCCTCAAGGTTATCAAGCTCTTTCAATCCCTGCGCCGTCACGCGGTACACCTCGCCGCGGACATGTTTGCCCGAACCTTTCTTATCCACCAACGTCGCCATGCGATGTAGGAAACCACAATTAGGATTGTCGCAGGCCGGTTCTTTCTGCACGATCAACGGCATGGTCTGCGTAGTTGTCGCCGCGCCGACAAAATCGCTCAGCAGCTTTGCGTTTTTCTCATAATTCGGGAATCCGCGCTTCAGCGACCCATACGTAAAGTAGAGGTATGTTGTGTCATTGTCGTCGTCCAGCGCGTCGTCTTCATCTAAATCCTCCTCCTGCGGCAGATCACTACGCACGTTCTCGGCCCACTCGTTGAGCAACTTCCGGGTTTCGTCTGAAAGTTCGACGTCAGGGTCCAACAACATCCGCATGCAACTCAGAACCTTGAAATCGCCAGTGTCGAGGATCAGCCTGATGATATCTTCTGCGCCGTTCTTGATGGCAACGTGCATGGCAGAGTAGCCAGCAATGTTGACGCTGTTCACGTCGATACCGAGTTTCAACAATTCTTCGACAGCGGCGACATGTTCAATGCCGTGGGTGGTTCCTGTGCCCAGTGTCTCGCCGGGGCCACCGCAAGCAAAATGCAGCAATGTGTCTTTTGTTTCGTGATCGAGTACATTCACACCAACCACATCTTCCCGTATCATTCTGAAAATACGATCCCACAGTAGGTGATCGCGCGACATGGACGCTTCTTTCGCCCATTTGATAATGCGGTCCGGTTGATGGTCCAGATCATCAAATGCAATGTTCAGAGCCGTGACGATTTCGCTAGGAGTGGCCATGGCACCGATACCCATTGTGCCATTCGAGAGTTTGGAGCGGCGCGGCCCCGCAAATGTTCCTCCAAGACGTTTTAGGATAGCGACATTGTTCTGCGTCGTGATGTTGTTCCACATATTCGTATTGCAGGCAGGGCAAAATATGACGGGTTTGGTGTGATACTGCCAGGCGACAAAAACCGACGTCAGCAGCGTATCTCCGATCCCATGCGCAATTTTCCCCATAGTGTTACATGTAATTGGTGCCACAACCACGCAATCCGCCCAATCGCACAATGCGAGGTGAGAGGCGCGCACCGCCATATCAAACTGCGTATACCGGAAGTTCCATTCATCGCTGTCGCGGTATACATCTTTGGGGGTGATGTGGTCGTAAATGTCGTATGCCTTTTCGTCTCGTTCTTTCACATCTCTGAAAAAGTGCTCTGCGTGGGGTGAAGGGATCAGTTTCACGTTGTGACCAAGGTCGGTGAGCTTCTGCACAAGTTCCGGCACTTTATCCGCCGCAGAAGAGCCGCAAGCGCAAAGCAACACATTGCGCTTCCCGTCGCGTGGGTCCGTCAAACCGCCCTTGGGATATCCGTAGTCATTGTGCTCCAGGCTCGGTGTCTCGGTTTTTAACAACACGCGCAAGCCGGCCTTCTTGATGTCTTCCTGAAGTCGCCCGGCGATATAGGCATCCATAATGTCTTTTCTTTTGCCGAGGTACTCGCCTTCGAGGAACAAATACGGCACCGTGGGTTTGCTTGTTATTTTTTCAAGCTGCCGCCGCATGCGTGTCGCAAGCGTACTGTCGCCGGACACATCAACCTCAACCAGATCCTCGGCGCCGATGTTGTTCAAGACACTATGCAGCATGTAGGACCACGGATCTTCGTCGTCATAAAAGAGGATCAGTTTATGGTCTTTTAACAGCTGCTGGACATCGCCCGGGTCACGCGGCATTTCTTTTTCTTGAAGTACGACCATCTCGGGATCATTGTTGTCGCGCAGCCCATGAAAGAGAGCTGTGCGGGTTATCTGCCAGACTTGCGAAGTTGCAGGGCTCATATCCACGAGGGTGACGTAATCGGTGTCCTCATTGTATGCGATACAAAGGCACCAGAACTCCTGCAAGAGCGCTGTTTCTGTGAAATCGCTGCTGGGCAGAGCCACGGCATTGTGTCCGAGTACCTTGTTCAGATCGATGTTGATCTGCAAGTGACGCTTTTTCTGGTGCGGTTCGTCTCTATCGGGAGAATCAAAACTCTGGTCCGGCTTATGCGTCTCAGGAGATTTAAGGGTCCGCAACTGCGCCTCGAACCAAGCCTCCGCCGTGTCCGGGCTTTCTTTTGTTCTCGTGTTGAACGAATGAAACTCGGCTTTGACGTGCAGATCTTCCATTTTAGCAAGATACTTCCGAGCAATTTTGCTGAGCTCTGCGGCCGATCTGACCTTGCCGAGCGACTCCGTGTAGGAAAGTTCTGCCACCCGCATCAGCTTGTCTTCGCTGGCACCGTGATCTCCGAAAATCTCGAAGCTTTCCGCAAGAACACTCAAACCGTTCAAGTTGGGTGTGGAGCGCCTGAACATCTCATGCCGTTTGTCATTCGAGATGCTTAGATGAATGGTGCTGTCCACGTAACGGATCTCACGTTTGATCGCTTCGAGTTCGGTTGCGACCGCACCGCGGGCTGAGAACCGCAAGATTCCCCGTGCGCGGTGCGAGCTTCCGTCGCGATCGGACATCGCTTCGTAAAGCCGGCCGACCGTTGTCACCCACAGCTTGCCATACTTTTCCGGGTGAACATCCATCATATGCAGCAAGCCGGTGCTCGGGTTGCATTTGGCGATCACGGCAAAATGCCCCCCGGGCATCGGACGACCGTGTGCAATGCCGACCTGAAAATTGGCAACAATGATATCGTCTTTGCCCGCAACACGCTCGGATTCGAGAATGGCTTCCATCAACGTTTCCGCGCTGGTTGTTTCAGGGTCCATGAAGAAAGGCGTCACTTTGACCCGATCCCGAAGACCAACCGTGTGGATGTAGTTGCAAGCGATATCGAAAAGCTCACCCAGCGCGATACCCGTGTTGACGACATAGGAACTCGGCAAGTTGACCTTCCGGAAGATGTCATTGACCTCGCAAGAGAAGCCAAGTGCGGTCATACTCAACGCCGCAGCAGTAACGCTGCAGCAATTGATGGATTGCTGGAAGTCCTGCATGTAGACATTCACCAGGTCGCCAAAGAGCGTTGAGACAAATACTTCGCGTGTTTCGTTCTTCAGATCGCTCCATTTGTTGCGCGACAAGTAAGCCAGAGTTGTGTTTTGCTCTGCTTGGGCGGTCAGGCCAACCGGCAGTTCCGTATATGCAAGGTGCGCCTCGTAAAAATAATCTCCCGTTTCGGCGCGCGCGAGCTTCTCGTCAGTTTGCAAAAGGGCGATATTGCCCTCGAGCACAACATACATCCCGCTTGGCGGCAGGATATCTCCTTTGGCGACGTTTAAGACATCGAATGATGCTCGCAACTCGAGGGGTTCGCTTAACGTCACCGCATCCGGCAACGCCTCAAGAACGATAGCCCATTGATCGTCGCTTACAACCTGCGTTGTTCCGGTCCCCAAGGATTGTGTCTCGGTCATGGGTTGTATCCTTTCCTGCAGGTGCGATCAGTTTTAGGTCGCCGCCGTTTGATAGGGTTTTTTGCGTATGACGGGCATTGCGTTGAACAGGCTCGCCGCCTCTGCCGTCGTTCGAAGTGATGTCAATGCGTCGTTATCTGGCATCCCGCGCGCTTTGTTTGTCAGCGCTCTGGTCCGTTGAATATGATATTGCGACCATGGTGTCGGTTCGTCCGCGGTGTAGTCTTCGAGGGCTGTCGCCAAACGCTCTGCGTCCTCGAAAGCCTCTGCGTTCAGGCAAGCTTGTATGGCATTTCGGTAAAACCGAAAGTAGTTGTGACCAACACAACCCTTTGCAAGCAATGCTTCTCCTTCCCGCAGAACTTCAATGCGTCGCGCGGCATTTGATGTCGTTAGGGCAACCGTGGACATCACCCAAGGGCCTATAAAAGTATCGAGCGCCATTTCGCGCACTTTCGTTAGCGCGGCCTCGGCAAGCCTCTCTGCTTCAATGTCGTTGCCCTGTTCTAACTCTATGCGTGCAAGTGTCTCTTCCAAAAAGGGAATGAACCGTTTCGCGCCGATGCGTTCGGCTAGTTTGCTGCCCCTGTCGATCTCCGAGCGTGCTTCGGCATACCGCGCCATCGAAGTGAGGATCCAGCCCGCTGTCAGTCGAGACACGATTTCCGGACGATGTGTTCCGAGTTTTTGCGCCAATTCGGCTGACTGCAAGGCGCAGGCCAGCGCCTGCTCGGTCTGGTTCATGTAAATTTTTGTTGTGGCCAACATGAACAGATTAGCACTTTGTACTGCACCCAGACCATGTTGTTCACAAAGCTGCAGGCAGTTTTCTATGACCTCATGAGCGGTAAACATCCTGCCACGCGCATAAGCGGCGTCGCCCAACCCGCTGAGCGCCAGGGCTTGCCTTTCCGGCAAATCGGCTCTCTGCGCATATTCAAGCGATTTGAAATGTTCTTCCTGGCAACCGTCTAGATCACCACGTGGGAAATGCAGGCTCCCACGCAGATAGTGTATATTGCTCAACTCAGACAAAAGCGTGCCGCCTTCGGCAATAGTCTGGGCTTCGTCGAGAACCGCGTACGCTTCATCGATCCGGTCCAGGATACGCATGGCGGCAGCGATGCCGATCAACGAACGGCATTTGTCCAACGCATGCGCTGCGCAGTCTTGTGCCTCGCGGAAGCATGTGATGGATTTCTCACTGTCACCTGACTCCCGCAGAACATCGCCTTTGACCCGCAAAAGTGCACCACGCGTGTCTAGATCGGGATCGCAGTTCAACCCCTTTTGTGCAAAATCCAGAGCATCATCTGATTGGAATGCATCTCTTGCGTCACGCGCCGCCGAGAGAAACGCCTCAGCGGCGCGTGGGTCTTCGGCGAACGAAAGATGTTGCGCATAAAGTACGACGCCGCGCTTCTCAAACCAATTTGCGGCTGCCAAATGCAATGCGCGCAAGTCTTTCCGCAGAATAGTACTGAGAATGGCATCCCGTATCAGAGCATGGGCAAAAAGATATCCGTCGTCGATGGGTTTTATCAGGGCTGCGTCCAGCAATGGGCGCTCGTCGTAAACGTTCACCTCTGCAATTTGCGTCACGGCGCTCATCGTAAAACGCTGCCCCAACACGGCTGCCGCATGCAGTATTTTCTTGTCTTGCGGCGCAAGTCGGTCAAAGCGGGCCTGAATCAAGCTTTGGATCGAACTGGGAACCAGCCCATCTACATCGTTCGCGTGGGCCAACATCTGAACCAGAAAAAGCGGGTTACCCTGCGCCTTCTCGATACAGTCATCGACCATTTGGTTCGTGACGCGAATGGTCATCTGTGCAAGTTCCATCGCATCAGCCGATTTCAGAGCGCCCAGGGTCATTCTTCTTACACGCGCTGAACTTTCGATCGGAGCAATATCCATGTCCATCACGTATCCTTCCATACGTGATGTAAGCAAAAGAAAGACCGGATTGGCCTGACTTTCATCGACCAGAATATTTATCAAGGGCAGCATTTTGGGATCTGCCCAATGGACATCCTCCAAAACAATCAGTTGCGGTGTTTGCGCTGAGAAATGACGCACGACGCGTCTGATGGTTTCATGCAACCCTTCCACCCGAGCGGTGTCACTCATGGCACCAAGCATCACCGACATCTCAAGATCAGGTTTCACGCCCAGAATCTGAACCATGAAAAGTGTGGAAATCTCATTCAGGACGTCTGCCTCGGTCAATCGCTTGATCACGGACATGACCGCTGATTGTTGAGCATGCTCTCCCAGACCACACATACTGCTTATGATTTTGTTCACGGGTGACTCTGCATCTCCCAGACCAAAGTCAAGAAACAGTGCGGAATGCCTGTCAAAACCTTTCGCTTTTGCCTTTAAAAGAGTTTCCTGAACCAGCCTCGTCTTGCCGATACCCGCATCTCCGCGCAGGTATACCGTTTCACCAGTACGCCGCGAGATGGTTCCGTCAAGTGCTCGACCCAGTAGCTCGACTTCTCGATCACGTCCGACAATTTTGTTTTGTGCGACCGCCTTACCGAAGCCGACAAACCGATGCGCCAGCACGGGGCTTTCGTAACCTTTAACCTGTAAAGAGACTGGAGCGTCGCAATGAATGCTTTGACTGAGAGACAGAAATATCTTGTCGTCAATCAGTGTTTCTTTTGGGCCAGCCTGATCAGCAAGGCGGGACGCTAGGTTCACAGTATCTCCAGTCACAGTAAAGTCTTGGTCTTTTCGTTGTCCGTAACCGCGCTTGGAGAAGAGAACGTTGCCAGCTGCAGCACCAATATGAACAGTCAGTTCACGACCAAATCTTCGAGATATCTCTTCCATGGCGCGGTGCATCTCGACGGTTGTCCGCAACGCCCGTTCACTATCGTTGCCAAATGAGACCGGCGCGCCGAAAACCGCCATCACACAATCGCCGATATGACGGTCAACCGTGCCACCCATGCGGATCACAATTTCATTGAAGCGATCATACAAGCAAGACAGCACATCGTGCAGATCTTCCTTGTCCAGTTCGCGCGATAACTGAGTATAGCTGCTGAGGTCGGCAAAAATGGTAGTGACGTCTCGCCGTTCAGCGTCAGAGGAGCTTTCAAGGTTTGTAGATGTGGGTGCAGTGACAGTTGGGTCGTATGTTTCCGCGGCCTTTTTCAGACCCGCCAGGATTTTCTTCCGGTGCCCCAGAGAAACGATGCCGATTTCCTTCAATTCATCGAGGGTCAGATCGCCAATAAGTGACATATCAATGTCGTTTTGAACAAAAGCATCGAGGTATTGAGAAAACCCGATGTTGCTCAGTATTTTTTCAAGTTCATCCACCGAACAGTCCCGCAAGTACCCTTGTCTGATCTACTACTTTCACTTGTACTAAATCAATCGTTAACCATTGAGTCGAATGGATCAAACGAGCTACTTGTTCGTTTTTGATCTGAGCAGGATAAACAAAAGAGTTCTGACGGATCGCAAATTCTGTTTTGGCCGATTGTCATCATATCTCGAATAGAGGCCAGATACGGTTTCGTTCGCAACGCGGACGTTACTACAAATCAAGTACCGCGCCACGCACGGCTGACCGTTTGCGGGAAGCTAGATTTCAGTGCCATTTGGAACGATAATTATCGGCATTGGCAGTTTGTAATAGCTAGACTGTTCAGACGATTGTCGGCTACGTCCGCATAGCGGACATTTGGCGAAGAACGCTCAAGGTCTGCTGTGCGGACTTTCCAGACCTTCGTTCTGGTTGGCCCGACGGCGGCTTCTGGCCCGAACCCGACCTTTTTGCCGGTCGCGGTGAATTTACACTTTTGAGCCTTAGATGACCAATATTTTGCGTTGGCAACCGTGTATCGAAATCCCTGAAAATAGCGACAAAAGGACTTAATAACAAATATCGATTCATTGGATTTGAGTGCTGTGATCGAGATCAATAGCTTCAAGCTTCTATTGGGCTATACATAGGGTGTCAGCTCGTGAAGCCTTGTTTGCCCGTGATAACTAGAATTTGGGAAGATTATGTTTATGAATCATTTTGGTGTCGTTGTGGATTGGTTTCGAGGTTTTCTCACTGTTCTTTTGATAACTGGTGCGCTTACGTCTTGTTCCCGTTCCCCAGAACTGGTTGGTATCGACAACTCCAAGATCCCTGCCGTTTCTGTCACGGAGGCAACGCGGCAAAAGATTTTCATCACCACCACAAGGCAAGCGACAGAGGTTGTTGGAGCATTCTACTCTGGCCAAAGAGCTCCAGAACTGGGATTAGCATCGGTTGTAGTATCGATACCACCTAATCATGTTTCAGGAGAGTTAGAGCGTTCCAAGAGGATGCCGCCGGACCCAAGAACTGAATTTGCGGTCATCGAACCGACAGTCTATCAAACCGACGATGCATTCATCAGGTCCCTGAATGGAGCGCTCGCCAAGTTGCCACCCGGTGATCGCGACATTCTGTTCTTTGTGCATGGCTACAACAACACTATCAGCGATTCGATCCTTAGGCTGGCCCAGTTTGTAGAAGACACGGACTTTAAAGGCGTGCCTGTCTTGTTCTCCTGGGCGTCTGCAGCACAACCGGTCAAGTACGTGTATGATCTGAACAGCGCTCTTGCCGCGCGTCCGCAGTTCCTGAAGGCCGCAGACATACTTGTCAGAACCAAGGCAAATGGCGCTGACATATTCGCACACTCGATGGGCTCGATGTTGTTAATGGAAGCAATCGTCTTTGCCGAACGGGCGGGCAAGTTCAACTCCACGGGTCGCCTCAAATCCGTCATGATGGCATCTCCGGACATAGATATTGATGTGTTCCGGTCTCAATTGGGCATGATAGACGGAGACCGCACCAAATTGTTTGTCCTGACATCCAAGGATGATAACGCCCTTGGGTTTTCTCGCAGGATTTCGGGTGGGATTAGCAGGGTGGGAGCGTCCGACTCAGCCGAACTTGCCGAGCTTGGAGTGACTGTGATCGACCTGAGCAATATTGATGACTCCAAATCTGGCAGCCATTCGAAATTCGCAGGATCACCGGAAGTCGTACAATTGATTGGCCAGGGTCTGAACAGTTCCAGCCGCTTTGGGAGCAAGTCAAATCATCCCCTTGAAAATATGATCTCTGGCCTGCCCATCCTAGTTGTATCAAACTAAAGGCCGATGCCTCTTGATGTTTCGGGGAAGTATCAAAGTACATTTGGGCTACGCAGCCGGTTTCAACCAATAGACAGAAAAATCGTTTACGCGCCCAATGCCCCCGTTGAATACCTAAATGCTAAGACCCTAAAAATTACGTTCAGCCACCTTTACTTCCACCTATAGCAAGGCTGCGCAAACCGCCTTTTGCGACCAATGCTGCGCCCGAACACTATGTCTGCATTGGGCTCGAAGCAGACATTCGCTGCAACTTGCTTGAACGTCTACTTCGCGGACGAAGCCGCCATTCATTGCATTGCTTTGGTGATGCCCAGAAGCCGCTTCGCCCGCTTCAAAAGATGACAATACCTGAGCGTTGTCTTAACCTTGCTTTATGAAAGCTCGCCTGGCCGTAATCTTGATGGCCGACCTGGTCGGCTATACGTCCGCAATGGAGGCGGATCAGTCGCTCGCAATCGGGCTGGTCCACGAACTTCGGGATAAACTACTGGAACCAGAGGCTGTACAAAGAGGCGGCGAAATACTGAAGCGTATGGGCGATGGATGGATTATTGCATTTACTTCAGTATCAGCGGCAATCGAAACCGCTCAAATTGTGCAATTGGCACTGGTCGACCATAAGAAAATCAGGCTGAGGATGGCAGCGCATCTCGGTGAGATCGTTCAAGACGAGGCCGACATTTATGGCGCCGGTATAAATATTACCGCCCGCCTGCAAACCGAAGCGCCACCCGGTGGTGTGATGATCTCCGAAGACCTTAAGCGGCAGTTGGACGATAAGTTCTCGGCGGGTTTCAGCGATGCGGGTACGTTCGATTTGAAGAATCTTGCTAATCCGGTGAATGGGTTTCAATGGCGGCCCGCCACGCAGCGTGAAATTGAACTAACCGAATTGCCTTCCATTGCGGTCGAGCCGGTCACAAGTGCTCCCGAAACGAGAGAGACTCTTGAGGTTTGCGCTGACCTGCAGGAGCAGTTGGTTCACAGTCTTTCGCGCCGCACAGGTGTGCGTGTAATTGCAACAGATTCAACATCCGAGACCAAAGCAACCTACAGCCTGAGGTGCAGGTTGCGCTGCCGGGAGACTGAAGCAAGGATATCGTCCAGCCTTACTCGGTTGGGAGATGGACAGGTAACCTGGTCGCGCTTCCTAAACGGAGATTCAAAGGATTTGTTTGAACTAAGCGACCGGGCTGCAGAACAGCTGTCAGACGATTTACGTCTGCAGATCAATGCGTTTGACGGTGACCGTCTTAATGACATTCCAGACGATCAATTGAGCCCAAGTGAGTTGAGATCCCGAGCGGCAATGCTGTTTTACCGTGCCACCGTCGAGGACTATAGGCATGCGGGTAAATTGCTGGATCGAGCGCTTCGACTTGATCCCGAGAACGGGTCCGGGCTTGCAATGTGGTGTGAAGCCAAATTGTACCCCTTAGAAGCATGCTATCGCGAGGCTGATCCTGATTTGCGAATGCGGATCATAGAGTCATCAAACAAGGCCGTTCAGGCTGCGCCTCGCTCTGACTACTGCTGGTATACGCGGGCGCAGGTGCGCGCGCGCCTCGCGGGTGATCTGCATGGCGCCCGGAAGGACATTGATAGGATTTTCAGACTGAATCCCAGCTACGTTTTGGGTATGGAGGCGAGCGGTTACACCGAAGTTATTGCCGGCAACTGGGAAGCTGCTCGGAAAAGTTTAGCGAAGGCCGTGAGTCGTTCCACCGAGGATCCGTTTCTTCCGTACCGGCTTTATCCCCTTTCGATTGCCCACATGATGGCAGGTGATAAGCAACTCGCGATCGAAGCAATTTCAGACGCTACTGAAATGCGCCCCTACTGCAGACACTTTTGGTTAGTGAAGGCGTGGATACTCAGGAAGTCCGGAATGCACCCCAAAGCAGAAACTGCTGCAGAACGTGCGGAAGCGCTGTCAGAAAAAGCGGATATCCTCGCACAAAATCTTCATCTGCCTGACCCCATCAGAGAGGCTATTGGGTTGCCAGGTGAACCGATCCAAGCATAGAGGCTTAGATGGGTTACTAGAGCGTAGGCTAATAATCGAATGGAAGATATGTAAGACGTTCTCGCCTTTCGATATTCTACCACGACCCAACCTAAAGCTCGCTATCTACATTCACCGCGGGCGACGAGTTGCGTCATTTCTCAGGGTCGCTTTGGGCTCAACGCGGTCATCCGCCGTACTTGCCATTAACGACCACTTTGCGGACCAAAATGTTCGTTCGCTGCGGCTGCGCGAATGTCTGCATTGGTTGATAGAACCTATTTCGATTCTGTTATTCGAAACGTCAACTTGTATCTGCCATACGGGCGCTGCTTAGAACAGTTTGACTAATCGTCAAATTCCAAACCCTTCATTAATTCGAAGACTTGGCTACGCATCCAGGCCGCCATCGGGGCGTTGTCGAAACGCTTGTGCCAGATGCCGATGATCAACGCCGGTTCAATATGCATCGGAGGTTCGAACACGTTCAGTTCGAATGTCTTGGCCACTTTCTTTGCAAGTTGCGCGGGTACAAGCGCGATGAGGTCGCTTTCGCTAACCGCACGGCAAACGCCACTAAAGACGGGCACTGTCATAGCTACTTGGCGCTGTTTTCCGACGCGATTAAGGGCAGCATCACCCATTGCAGCCAGATTCCCTTCTGGGGAAAACAAAACGTGGTGGAGTTCGCAGAACGTATCCATGTGCATCTGCGTTCCTTCCTGAAGCTCCTCAAGCTTTGGATTTTCCTTGCGAGCTATCACGTGGAACGGCGAATGGAAGAGTGGCTCTCGATTGACCCAGTCCGGCAGGAGCAAATCTGGGATCAGCGCAATGTCAGCATTGCGTCGTTCAAGACTGGCCACATAGTCATTCGGAACCAGATCAACCAGCTGTGCTCGTAGATTGGGCGCTGACTTTTGCAGGAGATCACCCAAGGGTGGCATCAGGAGTTCCGCGAAAAAATCGCTGGCGGCGATCCGGAAAGTGCCTTCAGCGGTTCGCGGATCAAAGGTAGCTGGCGGCGCTAGCAAAGCTTCCAGACGTTCGAGTTCTTCGCGCAAACCGGATTCAATCCTGGACGCGTAATCGGTAGCGACCAAACGGTTTCCCTGCCGGACAAAAAGGGGGTCGTCCAAGGCATGACGAAGACGCGACAATGCACCAGAGACTGCGGATTGCGACATGGCGAGCTTGTCGGCCGCCTTTACGGTTGAGCCTTCACTGAAGAGGGCGTCCAACACGCGCAAAAGATTGAGGTCCAGTGTAGCGAAATTCACCTGGCCGATATCCTATATTAGATATTGCGGTTTGCCTGATAGGTTGGCCTTCGGATAAGTTTCTGTCAACGGAAGCGCTTTCGTTTCAATCCGACGCTAATGGAGAGAAACGATGAAGGACCTGGCCCAAATCGACGGAGCCATCGAATGGCTCGGCGTAAAATACAAAACCATCCTCGGCCCAGAACAGACAGGCGGCGCAATGTCCATCGTGGACAGCTGGTCCCCTGCGGGTAGCGGCCCTCCGCGCCATGTGCATCAAAACGAAGACGAAACCTTTGTAATCCTGACCGGCACATGCAGGTTCTGGTTGGAAGGCGAGGAGTTCACCGCAGGGGCCGGCGAAAGCGTATTCATCCCACGAGGCAAGGAACATACCTTCAAGGTAACAGACGACGAACCTTGCCGCCATCTCGTGATCCTGACACCCGGCGGATTCGAAGGCTTCTTTTCCGACATGGCAGCCGGTCAGTGCCGCATTCCCGAGGACATGCCTGCTATTGAAGAGAGCGCCAAGCGGCACAACATGATCTTCACTGGCCCGCCGTTGGATTGATACCATGACTGGCAAACACATCGTCTATCATATCCCCGTCTGTCCCTTCTCGCAGCGACTGGAAATCCTACTGGCGCTGCGCGGACTGACGGATGCCGTGGAATTTCGTGTCATAGACATCACCAAGCCTCGCGATCCCGAATTGCTAGCCAAGACCCGAGGTACGACAGCCTTGCCCGTGCTGGAAACCAGCGACGGTCGCATATTAAAAGAAAGCCTCGTGATCCTGCGCTATCTTGATGAGGCGCTGCCAGGGGCACCATTGCGCCGCAGTGATCCTGCCGAGCACGCCATTGAGTCGATGCTGATCGCCCGCGAAGGACCCTTTACAATGGCAGGCTATCTCTTTGTCATGAATCAGGATCAGGCGCTCCGAGATGAGCATTTGAATAAACTCCTCGCGCTCTATCGAGACCTTGATGATTTCTTAGCTCATCATAATCCGACTGGCACATTCCTGTTCGAGGACTTCGGTTTGGCAGAGGCTGTTTTTACCCCGATGTTCAAGCGGTTTTGGTTTCTTGACTACTACGAAGGGTTCAAACTACCCGTTGGCAAAGACTATGACCGGGTACGAGCGTGGCGTGATGCATGCATGGCGCATCCAGAAACATCGCAGGTGACTGAAGAAGAGATCGTCAAACTCTACTACGACTACGCGCTCGGGGCCGGAAACGGCGCCCTACCTGACGGTCGCAGCGTTTCAAGTTTCGCCTTCGAACCGCCTTGGCAATCGAGACCCATGCCCCCAAGGGAAAAATATGCAGCGACAGCCACCGACAAAGAGCTGGGACTTGTCGCCTGACCATCGATTAAATTCACAGTACCGGACATTCATGCGCCGCGCGGCATCGGACAAAATGGGCTCGAAGCGGAAGATTAAAGGGAGATTCCGAAAGTCTGCTTGGGAGCGGCGAGCGGACGATCCCGCCCGCCAAAGCATTAAAGATCGATACGTTCGGCAATACTAAGCGCGTCTTCAAGCTCGACGCCAAGGTAACGCACCGTACTGTCCACTTTGCTGTGACCGAGCAGAAGTTGAACGGCACGTAGGTTTCCGGTCTTTCTGTATATCAAAGCCGCTTTGGTACGCCTAAGCGAATGCGTGCCGTAGCTGGACGGATCGAGACCAATCGCTGACACCCATTCCCGGACAAGCCTAGCGTATTGCCGGGTCGAAAGATGCGGCAAAGCATGCATACGACTTGGAAACAGATACCGTTGTCCAAGCATGTATTGAGAAGAGACCCATTGCGACACGACTTCACGTGTATTCTCCGTCACTTCAAATTGCACCGGTTTTGCAGTTTTGCTTTGAACAACGGATACCCGATCGCGAACAGAATCGCCGACGGCGAGATCGTTAACCCTCAAGCGGACGAGATCGCACCCGCGCAACTTGCTATCGATGGCAAGATTGAACAATGCCAGGTCTCTCAGCTTGTTTGCAAGTTCGAGCCGAGCGCGAATGGCCCAGACTTGCTTTGACTGCAATGGCCGCTTCTGTCCGACTAGTCTGCCTTTGTTCCAAGGCGGACGACGCGTTGTGACAACGGGAAGTAGAGATTTGGACATCTTAGATCTCCGTCCATTCCCTTCCGTCCCAAACATCGACACTGTGCCGACAGCTGCAGTCTAATTGCCGCTCGCGTGTCTTCAGCACAGGAAATTCTCAGGTTTCAGGAACTGCCACCGCTGATCTTCTTACCCATCACATCCGCTGCCTGCCGCAACGGGTCATCTGCGAGGTGCGCGTAGCGTTGCGTGGTAGACGGGTTCGTGTGTCCCAAAAGCCTGCCCACTATCAGTAAGCTCAAACCACTAGAAACCAGATGTGAAGCGTGTGTATGCCGGTTATCATGTACCCTGTAGTTTTCGAGACCTGCGGACTTCGTTATTGACCGCCAGAACCCTTTCAAGTCCTTGTACGGCTGCCCAGGATCGCGTCCGGGAAAGAGCCATGAGCTGTTTAGCGTATTCGACACTTGCATTTCCGACAGCAAGGCAGTGGTTGCCGAAGACAAAGGTAGGTGTTCTCGCCGTTTTTGCTTGGTGTGATGCGATGGTTTCGTCCACACGCGACGTTCTAGATCAATGTCTTCCCATTTGGCTGTCAGAACTTCTCCAATCCGCGCGCCTGTCAGAAGCTGGAAGCGGATTGCATTGGCAGCAGTCTGATTGGGGTGTTCGGATAGCGCCAATAGAAGCCGTTGAAGTTCCGCATCGGAAAGCCAGCGATCACGTTTTTCCTCTAAGTATTTTTCAACACCACGCGCGGGATTGTCAGATCGCATCCCCCAGCGTACCGACAGTTGGAACATTTTTGAAGCAAGCGCGAGCGTTCGATTGGCCTGATAAGGAGTGTCGCGCATTTGGTTGTGCAATTTCTGGATATGCTGGTGTGTCACTTCAATGACCTTCAATTCACCCAGCTTAGGCAAAATGTACCTCTCCAGCATGGAAAGATCATTCCGTACGCTACCGGGCCTTTTCTTTGGGACCGCATGTTCGGTCAAGTATTGCTCGGCAAGTGAGGAGACTGTTGGCGATTTTCGCAGCAACTGCCCGTCTGAGACCGGATCCCCACCTCTGATAACTTCGGCGAGAAGGTTTCGCGCCATCTCACGTGCTGTGCCAAGCGAAAGCGTTGGCCCATACTTGCCCAAAGTCTTACGTTTCGACCGACCAGTTTGCTTGCTTCGGTATTGAATGACAAAACTCTTCACGCCAGTGGTTTTCACCCGCAGTCCGAAGCCCGGTAAACTCTCGTCCCAATAGATTGCCTCACGATTTGTGGGCGAAAGGCGATCAATGCTTGTTTTTGTCAGTCGGATGTTTGGCATCGTAAGAGCATTCTACGCTAGGTAAGCAATAGGTAAGCACAAGAAAGAGAGTTGACAAGAGCTCGATCGTAGGCGGTAGTCCATAAGTTCCATAAAAATAAAGAGATTTGGTGTTTGAAAGAAGTGCCTGGAACTGTATCGAAAGGAGAGTAGTAAGACTTCTAATCAGCAGGTTGAGGGTTCGAGTCCTTCAGGGATCGCCATTTTACAACAACAGGTTAACATCCTGAGCTTGCAAAACTTGTGGCTTTCATTGTCGTTTGGGCGAAAATTGGCGACAGAGCTTCATAAATGGGCTGTTCGAAATTTGGAGAGTGGCCATACTCTGCCATCCAATAGGCCCAACGATTTCCCGCACCGTAACGAAAAAGTGGTAATCAAACGCGACGTGGGGCAGTCTGGAAACCTGCGCCCAGCCAGGAGGTTTCGAAATGCCCCGCTACAACGACATGTTCGAACTGTCGGTCAAGGACATCGACCTGATCGAAAGCTCTCTCCGGATCGCTTTGGCATCGCAGTCTCACGCATCTGCGCAAGAGGATGAAGACGAGAAATCGAAGCGGGAAGAAACGCTTCGCGACATTCAGGAACTGTTGGGGCGGCTTCACGACCAGAAGATATTCTACCGGCCCAAAAGCGGCGTTTACGTCGGGGGCTAGGCTGGGGACATGCGGCCCGGACTTGGGCTGTGTTCTGAGAGCTTCGTGAATACGTCACAGACGGATTGGCCCGATCAATGTACCTTTCGAATATTTTTAGAAAGGTCATTGTTATGCGAACATACAAAATCCCGACACAAAAGCTGAGCGTTGCGCCCGGAATCACGGTGAAGTTTCACGGTAAAGTCTATGTGGATTTCCCAAAAGCCAGGATTGAGGTTCCAACGAGCGTAACAGGCTGCAAGGACCACACCTACCGCATCACTCTGGACCCCGCCAAAGGTCATTGGGACGGTCAGGACAGCCACAAATGGACGCTTGCAAACTACGAGGTGGTCGTTCGGCTGAGTATCGATCCGAACAGGCCGAGATTTGTCAGCGCCGAAGTCTATCACCCGGTCAAGGGGAAGCGCCACCGGTTGTGGCAGGATGAGTTCGACATCTATGACCCTTACAAAGAGCGAAAGGTCGAGATGTTCGCGCAGGGCGCTTTTATCGATCCGATCAAGTCGAATGCCGACCATACATATGCGGTTGGATACGATGATGCCGGTAAGCGGAACTACCTGTGGCCTTGCGGGGGCGATCACGACGAAAATCAGCGGTCCATTGGTCATGGAATGGCCTTTCAACCCGAATGTGATTGCCTATCGCAAATGCGAACCGACCCGCTGACAAAGGGTCTGGCCGGAATCCGGTACGGTCTCGACGGTGTCTGCCATCAGGCGACTAACAGGATCATGTGTACAGCCGGGCTCGAGGTGAATGACGCAAAAGGTTATAAATCAAAGGGCTGGAGATATCTGACGCACACGCTTTACGGGCGGTTGGGTCTGTTGGCCATTGACGGTCTGGGTGTCAAAAAGTGGAAAAGCATCTGCGACGGCTGCCTGACTAAGCGCTACCCGCGGTGTTCGGAAGAAACAGAGTTTTTGGTATCTCCAAACGAACATCCGGGACTGATGCAATCGCACGTGGATTCGCATCAGGAAATGATCGTCCAGTTGCGTCATGACCTGCTGGAAGCCTACACGAAGCTTGCTGCCGGAAAGCTGACGCCAACGGAATACGCGGATGTGCTGAACGCATCCATCAATGGCCACAAGGCGCAGATGCAGGACGTTCTGGGTGATACCCTGCATGCAGAGATTTTTGAGGATATCGCCACTGTCGACGTGGTCGTCGTTGACCCCAAAATCGCCGAAGCCGTTGTTGCAAACGGTGTGTCGTAGGCACGCTTCAAGTGCAGTCAGGCAGCAGATCCGGCAACGAAGAACACGGCAAAGCCGGGCCTGCCACATCGGGTCTGACAGGCTCATGCGGCCGGATTCTGCACCAATTTTCAGCACAGCGCAAAAACATCTTGCAACCGGTTGCAAAGCGAAACATTCTGTCACGCGAATAAAGGATTCGGGAGAATTGAATGCTGAGGATCGGATTGCTGGGGGCCGGACGTATCGGCCGCGTGCATGCGCAGGCGATCACCGCCCACCCCAAAAGCCAGCTATGTGCTGTGTCCGACGCGGTGGCAGAGGCGGCTGAAAGCCTTGCCTCGGACACCGGGGCCGAGGCCCGCAGTTCTGACGACATCATCGCGGACCCGGCAATCGATGCGGTGCTGATCGCCACGCCAACGGACACTCATTCCGACCTGATCGAAGCGGCAACCCGTGCCGGAAAGGCGGTTCTGTGTGAAAAACCTGTTGATCTGAACCTCGAACGCGCCATCGCCTGTCAAAAGGCCACGGCGGACAGTGGCCAACCTGTCATGATCGGGTTCAACCGCCGGTTCGACCCCAACTTTTCTGCGCTTAAGGCTGCGTTGGACGCAGGGGAAATCGGCAAATCCGAAATGTTGTCGATCACCTCATTCGACCCCGCTCCACCGCCGGTCAGTTATATCAAGGTGTCCGGCGGCTTGTTCCGGGACATGATGATCCACGATTTCGACATGGCGAATTATCTAATGGGTCAGCTGCCAAAAACCATCTCCGCCGTGGGGGCATCGGTTGTGGATCCCGAAATCGGCAAGGCCGGAGACGTGGATACCGCTGTTGTTACAATGAGTTATAATGATGGTCGGATTGCCGTCATCAAGAATTCCCGCCGGGCGGCCTACGGATATGATCAGCGCGTCGAACTGCTGGGTTCTGAGGGGTTGTTGCAGGCTCACAATATGCTGGAAAACACTGTGGTCAAATCCACCGACAAAGGCGTTGTCGGGGCGAAACCAACCTATTTCTTCCTGGAGCGTTACATGCCGGCCTATCAGGCGGAATGGGATGCGTTTGTACAGGCGGCCCTGACGGGTGCCGCGCTGCCGGTAACGCTGGAAGACGGGGTTGCCGCGCTTGCAATGGCCGAGGCCGCGACGCGGTCGGCGCAGTCCGGAAGGCCGGTTGACATGTCTGAAATTTTGAAACCGGTTGCAAAATGACCGGAATGCTTCAAACTGACATCAGCTCCGTATCAGACCGGAGTCGCAGAGATTCGGCGCTGCCGAATGATTGGGGCTGACACCCCGACACGAAAATAGACTGTTCTAATGGGAGGAAACAGAATGAATAAGTTCGTAAAGGGCGCACTGGCAGCAGGGGCTCTGGCGCTGGCGACACCTGCATTCGCGCAGGAGATTGTTGTCGTTTCGCACGGCCAGGCCAATGATGCCTTCTGGAACGTCGTCAAGAACGGTGTCGAACAGGCCGGCAAGGACGTGGGCGTGAACGTCGAATATCGCGCGCCTGAAACTTTCGACATGGTGGCCATGTCGCAGCTGATCGACGCTGCCGTGAACCAGGAACCCGATGGTCTTATCGTTTCGATCCCGGATGCGGATGCGCTAGGCCCGTCAATCGAACGCGCAGTTGCAGCCGGTATCCCGGTGATCTCGATCAACTCGGGTTCTGACGTTTCCAAGGAATTGGGCGCCCTACTGCATGTCGGTCAGGACGAGTTCGACGCGGGCAAGGCTGCTGGCGAAAAACTGGCGTCGATGGGCGGCAGCACGGCGATCTGCGTCAACCACGAGGTGGGCAACGTCGCGCTTGACTTGCGTTGCGCGGGCTTCACCGAAGGTTTTGGCGGCAATGTCGAAGTTCTGCCGACCTCGAACGATCCTTCGGAAATCGAATCGAAGGTGGCTGCTGCGCTGGCCGCCAACGAAGCCATCGACACCGTCATGGCGCTGGGTGCCAGCTCGGCCGGTGAGCCTGCGGTTGCAGCCGTCAAAGGGTCTGGCCGCGATGTGAACGTCGCCTCGTTCGACCTGTCGGCAAACTTCCTGCAGTCGATCGCGGATGGCGACGCGGCCTTTGCCATCGACCAGCAGCAGTACCTGCAGGGCTACTTGTCGGTGAACTTCATGGGTCTGCACGCCAAATACGGCCTGATGCCCGGCGGCAACGTGCCTTCGGGTCCGAACCTGATCACGCAGGAAAAGGCGGCGCAGGTGATCGACCTGTCCGCGCAGGGCATCCGCTAATCCCGGAAGGTTCCGGCAAACAACAGGATCGGCGCCAGCGCGCCGATCTCACCGAATTGGGAGGAAACCATGAGTGAGTCAGCGCCCGTCGTATCGGACGAAAGGGTCAAGAAAGAACCGTTCCTAACCAAACTCATGAAACGGCCTGAGTTGGGCGCCATGGCAGGTGCCGTCCTGGTTTTCGTGTTCTTTGCGATCACTGCGGATGAGTCGATGTTTACCCTTGCCGGCGTCATGAACTTCATGACCCCCGCCGCGCAGCTGGGGATTCTGGCCATCGGGGCCGCGCTGCTGATGATCGGCGGAGAGTTCGACTTGTCGATCGGGTCGATGGTCGCGTTCTCGGGGCTGTTTTTCGGCGTCTGCGTCGTGACCTGGCAATTGCCGCTGATCTTCGCCATCCCAATGACATTCCTGTTCGCGGCCTGTGTCGGTGCGATCAACGGCAATATCGTGATCCGCTCGGGCCTGCCATCGTTCATCGTGACGCTGGCGTTTCTGTTCATTCTGCGCGGCCTGTCCCTGGTTGGTTTGAAAATGGCGACAGGCGGCTCGACCCAGTTGCGCGGCGTGCGCGATGCGGTCGAAAACGACTGGCTGGCACCATTCTTTTCCGGCGAAGCGTTCGGAGGCCTGTTCGCCTGGCTGGCGGCCAACGGCATGATCGACACGTTCAAAAGCGGTGCGCCCAAGGTGCCGGGTATCCCAGTCGAAATCCTGTGGTTCATCGTCATCACGCTGGCGGCGACTTATGTGCTGCTGCGCACTCCGGTCGGAAACTGGATCTTCGCCTCGGGCGGGGACAGGGTTGCGGCTTCGAACTCGGGTGTTCCGGTCAACCGCGTCAAGGTTTCGCTGTTCATGCTGACCGCCTGCTGCGCCGCATTGGTTGCGATCATCACGGTGATGGACGCTGGTTCGACCGATGCGCGCCGGGGCTTCCAGAAAGAATTTGAGGCGATTATCGCCGCAGTGATCGGCGGCTGTCTGCTGACCGGCGGATATGGCTCGGCCATCGGGGCGTTCTTTGGCTCGATCATCTTCGGCATGGTTGTCATCGGCCTCACCTATACCGACTTCGATCAGGACTGGTTTCAGGTCTTCCTGGGCGCCATGCTGCTGATCGCCGTTCTGTTCAACAACGCGATCCGTAAACGCGTAACCGGGGAGCGCTGATATGACCGAAGACACCAAGTTTCACCACGGCGACGCGACCGATGCCGCCCCGATCGTGGAAATGAAAAATATCGAAAAGCACTTTGGCAATATCATCGCCCTTGCCGGCGTCAGCTTTGACGTCAAGCCCGGGGAATGCCACTGTCTGCTGGGCGACAACGGTGCGGGTAAATCCACCTTCATCAAGACCATGTCCGGCGTGCACAAACCCACCAAGGGCGAGATCTTTTTCGAAGGTCGGCCCCTGCATTTCGACACGCCGCGCGATGCGATGGAGGCGGGCATTGCGACCGTGTTCCAGGACTTGGCGATGATCCCGCTGATGAGCGTGACGCGCAATTTCTTCATGGGCCGTGAGCCTACCAAGGGCAAAGGTCTGCTCAAGCGGTTCGACGTCGATCAGGCAAACGATGTTTGCATGGAAGAGATGCGCAAGATGGGCATCAACCTGCGTGGGCCGGATCAGGCCGTGGGCACCCTGTCCGGGGGCGAGCGTCAGACCGTTGCCATCGCCCGCGCGGTCTATTTCGGTGCCAAGATTCTGATCCTGGACGAACCGACTTCGGCGCTTGGTGTGCGCCAGACCTCGAACGTGCTGGCCACCATCGACAAGGTGCGCAGCCAGGGCGTCGGCGTTGTGTTCATCAGCCACAACGTGCGCCACGCGCTGGCGGTGGGCGACCGCTTTACCGTGCTGAACCGCGGCAAGACACTGGGAACGGCAAAGCGCGGCGAGATTACGCCGGAACAGTTGCAGGACCTGATGGCAGGCGGTCAGGAGATGGCCCAACTCGAAGGATCGCTCGGCGGGACCGTCTGAGCGACGAACTACAGGATGTTCCGCCGCAACGGGTGGGCCATCCAAACCCCGTGGCACCAGACGGCCGCACCCTGATCAGGCCGGTTCATGCGCCTGAAACCTTCAAAAATGCGAAACCCGACAGATTGCCCGCAGCGGCATGTGTTGAAAGGGATCAAGATGAGCAAGACAATCCGACTGACCGCCGCGCAAGCTCTGGTGCGCTATCTGGGGGCACAGATGAACGAGGGCGGAGAGCCTTTCATCGCCGGTGTCTGGGCGATTTTCGGTCACGGCAACGTGGCCGGTCTGGGCGAGGCTTTGCATGGTGTAAGGGACAGCCTGCCAACCTATCGCGGTCATAACGAGCAGACCATGGCGCATGCGGCCATTGCATATTCCAAACAGATGCGCCGCTCGCGTGCCATGGCCGTGACCTCGTCAATTGGTCCCGGCGCCACCAACATGGTGACGGCAGCGGCGCTGGCCCATGTGAACCGGCTGCCGGTTCTGCTGCTGCCCGGCGACGTGTTCGCCACGCGCGGTCCCGATCCGGTTCTGCAGCAGATCGAGGATTTCGGAGACGGTACCGTCAGCGCCAATGACTGCTTCAAACCGGTCAGCCGCTATTTCGACCGTATTTCCCGCCCCGAGCACCTGCTCACGGCGCTGCCGCGCGCCTTCCGCACCATGACCGACCCCGCCGATTGCGGGCCGGTAACGCTGGCCTTCTGTCAGGACGTGCAGGCCGAGGCCTACGACTATCCCGAAAGTTTCTTTGAACCCCGTGTCTGGCATCAACGCCGCATCCGCCCGGATGAGGGTGAACTGGCCCGCGCCGTGGCCGCGATCAGGGCGGCAAAACGTCCGGTCATCGTTGCCGGTGGCGGGGTGCACTATTCAGGCGCGACCGATGCGCTGCAAAGCTTTGTCGAAACGCACAACATTCCGATTGCCGAGACGCAGGCGGGCAAATCTGCGCTGGCCTGGGATCATCCGCTGAATCTGGGCCCCATTGGTGTGACCGGCGGGCAACCCGCCAATGATATCTGCGCCGAAGCCGATCTGGTCTTGGGCATCGGTACGCGTTTGCAGGATTTCACTACCGGCTCGTGGGGTCTGTTCTCGAACCCCGAACGCGAGATGGTCTGCCTGAACATCGCTGCCTATGACGCCGAGAAACATGGCGCGATGCCCCTGCAATCTGATGCGCGTGTCGGGTTGGAGGAGTTGGGCGTCGCTCTTCAGGGCTACCGCGCGGATCCCGTGGCTGACACGCTGAAGGCGGAATGGTTCGGCAAGGTCGACAAACTGACCGACGCGCCCGGCGACGGCAATGCCCTGCCCACGGACATGCAGGTGGTGGGCGCGGTTCAGCGCGCCGCGCATGACGATACAGTGGTCATGTGCGCGGCGGGCACCATGCCGGGTGAGTTGCACAAGCTGTGGAAAGCCCCGCGCCCCGGTGCATATCACATGGAATACGGCTTCAGCTGCATGGGGTACGAGATCGCGGGGGCGATGGGCATCAAGATGGCCCAGCCCGATCGGGACGTGATCTGCTTCACGGGTGACGGCACCTATATGATGGCGAACTCGGAAATGGCGACGGCGGCGATGATGGGTGTCTCTTTCACCGTGGTCATTACCGACAACCGCGGCTTTGGCTGCATCAACCGTCTTCAGATGGGTACGGGTGGGGCTGAGTTTAACAACCTGCTGGATCATGCGGTGCATGAGAACCCCTCGGCCATTGATTTTGCAGCCCATGCGGCGGCGATGGGGGCGACATCGGTCAAGGTCAGCAGCATTGCCGAACTGGAAGATGCGCTTGCCAAACGTGGCGAGGTCACAGGGCCTTACGTGGTGGTGATCGACACCGATCCGTACCCCTCGACCGAATATGGCGGCACTTGGTGGGAAGTGGCGGTTCCCGAGGTCAGCATCCGCCCTGAAGTGAATGAAAAGCGCGCGGCCTATGAAGCCGCCATCAAGGAAAGAAACACGAAATGAGCGTGAAAATCGGGATCTCTCCGATCGCCTGGCAAAATGATGACCTGCCGGATCTGACCGCCGCCTATACAATGGAGCAGGCGCTGAAGGAGTCGCGTGATATCGGTTACACCGGTGTCGAACGCGGCCAGCGGATGCCCGGCGACACTGACGGGCTGCGCGCCTATCTGGAAGGCAATGATATCGCGCTATGCGGTGGCTGGTGCTCGGGCGCGTCGCTGGTCAACGATTTCGCGACAGAGCGTGAGGCCGTGCGCGAGCAGGTCGAGCAATTCGTGGCTCTGAAAAGTCCGTGCATCGTCTATGCCGAATGCTCGAACACCGTGCAGGGTCAGATCGGCACCCCGGTCAACAACCGCCCGAAACTGTCCAGGGACGAGGTCTTGGCCTATGCCGCCAAGATCACCGAGCTGGCGAAATGGATGGCGGATCAGGGTATGCCGATGGCCTACCACCACCACATGGGCACGATCATCGAAACCGAAGATGATGTGAACTGGCTGATGGAAGGGTCGGGCCCAGAGGTAAAGCTATGTTTCGACACCGGCCACCTGCTGTTTGGCGGTGGGGACGTTCTGGCCACCCTGAGCCGCTGGGGCGACCGGGTGCACCATGTCCATTTCAAGGACATCCGTCCGGCGGTCGTGCAGGACGTGCGCGAGAACAACCGCAGCTTTCTGGATGCAGTGATTGCCGGCGCGTTCACGGTTCCGGGCGATGGCTGCATCGACTTTCAGGCCGTGTCCAATGCGCTGAAAGCGATGGATTACGACGGCTGGATCGTGGTCGAGGCCGAGCAGGACCCGGCCAAAGCGCCGCCCTATGAATACTCCAAGAAAGGTTACGACCACATCGTCGAGGTTTGTGGTCAGGCCGGATTGGAGATCGTCGCGTAACATCCGCCCAATTGGGCAACACCTTGGCCATGAGAAAGGAGAACGTCATGGTAGATCGGGACCTTGGTTTTGTCGGTTATTTCGACCGGGAATCCTGTGATCTGGATGAATTCAAGGTGCTGACCTCTCAGAACCTCGACGCTGGCGCGGTGCCACATGCCGCGTCGGTCGAGAAGAACGTTCCAATCTACGACATGCGGGCCTTGCGCCCTGCGCTGG
The DNA here is from genome assembly GCF_056531525.1 of Ruegeria sp. N11. Lineage (NCBI taxonomy): Bacteria > Pseudomonadati > Pseudomonadota > Alphaproteobacteria > Rhodobacterales > Roseobacteraceae > Ruegeria > Ruegeria sp. N11. The sequence continues at coordinate 243,625 of NZ_JBQFLX010000002.1, read as the reverse complement.
AACAAGCGGATCAGCGCAAGGCGCTGTTGGCAGAATGGGGTCGCGTTCTGGACAAATCGGCGGGCGTGATTGCCCTGAAAGGTGCCTTCGCGGACACGTCCGTGATCGACCGGGCCAGCGATGTCTTCCATCGTATCATCGCGGAAGAACGCCAAAGCGGCGCCGGTGAGGGCGATCACTTCGCCGCATCGGGCGCCAATGACCGGGTCTGGAACGCGCTGCAAAAGCAGTGCCTACGTGACCCTGAAGGCTTTGCGCTTTATTTCGGAAATGCGGTCATCGCCGCCGCTTGTGAGGCGTGGTTGGGGCCGAACTATCAGGTCACGGCCCAGATCAATCAGGTACGTCCCGGTGGAAAGGCCCAGCAGGCGCACCGCGATTACCATCTGGGGTTCCAGAGCGCCGACACGGCCGCGCGCTATCCGGCGCACGCCCATCTGGTTACCGCATCTTTGACCTTGCAGGGGGCGGTTGCCCATTGCGACATGCCGGTCGAAAGCGGCCCGACCAAACTGCTGCCGTTCTCGCAGCTTTATCCGCCGGGCTATCTGGCCTTTCATGACGCGGCGCATCGGGCGCATTTCGAGGAAAACTGTATTCAGTTGCCTTTGGAAAAAGGGGATGCGGTGTTCTTCAACCCGGCCCTGTTTCATGCCGCAGGGGAAAACAGCAGCGCGGATATTCACCGGATGGCGAACCTGCTGCAGATTTCATCCGCCTTTGGCCGCGCGATGGAGGCGATTGACCGGCGTTCCATGTCTCAGGCTGTGTTTCCGGCGCTGATTGCACTGAGACAACGCGGTGAACTCAGCACGGCAGAGTTGGACGCAGCTATTGCCGCTACGGCCGAGGGGTATCCGTTTCCAACCAATCTGGACACCGATCCGCCCATCGGTGGCAACGCGCCCGAAAGTCAGGCCGACATCCTGCGTCGGGCTGTGTCCGAGGGATGGACCGAAGCGCAACTGTCCGAGGCTTACGCAGCCCTGCAAACAAGGCAAGCTGCCTGAATTTAAGACACTGGCGGGCCGTTAAGGCCCGCCCAATAAGGAGAAAACACATGGCAGACCTGCTGAAAAAGCCGTTCGGAACCCGGGGCAAGGTGCACGATATCACGCCTGCAAGTGCCGGGTGGAGCTATGTCGGTTTCGGGCTTTACCATCTGAAAGCGGGCGACCGGGCAGCCGAGGCAACCGGCGACCGCGAGGTCATTCTGGTGATGGTTGAAGGCAAGGCACAGATCAGTGGAGCGGAGCAGGACTGGGGCGTTCTGGGCGACCGGATGAGTGTTTTTGAGAAAACCCCGCCCCATTGCCTCTACCTGCCAAACGGAACCGAGTGGGAGGCCGTCGCCGAAACCGATTGCGTCATCGCCGTATGCTCGGCCCCGGGCAGGGGCGGACATCAGGCCCGCCGCATCGGCCCCGATGGGATTACCCTGACCGAACGGGGCAAGGGTGTGAACACACGCTACATCAACAACATCGCGATGGAGAATGAAGACTACGCAGACAGCCTGCTGGTAACTGAAGTGTTCACGCCGAACGGGCACTGGTCCAGCTATCCCAGCCATCGCCATGACGAGGATGACTATCCGCGCATCACCTATCTTGAGGAAACCTATTACCACCGCCTGAACCCCGCCAATGGATTTGGCATTCAAAGGGTCTATACCGATGACGGGCAGCTGGATGAGACGATGGCTGTCTCGGATGGCGATGTTGTGACCGTCCCGCGCGGACATCACCCTTGCGGTGCGCCATATGGTTTTGAGATGTATTACCTGAATGTCATGGCCGGACCGCTGCGAAAGTGGCGCTTTGTTCCGGCCCCCGAAGTTGAATGGATCATGGAGCGGGACGGTTGACCGATAGCTTTGCCAGTTACCTCAGCCTTGCAGGCAAAACCGTCTTCGTCACAGGCGGCGCTGGCGGCATCGGGGCCGAAACCGTGCGGGCCTTTGCCGCACAGGGTGCGAAGGTAGGGTTTCTGGACATCAACGCGGATGCCGGGCTCGCCTTGCTGGCCGATCTGGACGGCGAGCACGCCTTTGCCCCATGCGATCTGCGCGATATCGAAGCCCTGCAGACGGCAATCGGAGAACTGGCCGACGAATTGGGTGCTGCCGATGTACTGGTCAACAATGCCGCCCATGATGACCGCCACGACTGGCGCGAAGTGACGGCCGAGTATTGGGATGAACGTATGGCGATCAACCTTCGCCACATGTTCTTTGCCATTCAGTCTGTTGCCCCGGGCATGATTGCAAAAGGCGGCGGCTCAATCATCAATCTCGGCTCGAATTCCTGGTGGGAGGCCGGGGCCGGTTTCCCCGCCTACGCCACGGCAAAATCCGCCGTTCACGGCCTGACCCGAACCATGGCGCGCGAGCTTGGAGACCACCGGATTCGCGTCAACACCGTTGTGCCCGGCTGGATCATGACGGACCGGCAGAAAGACCTGTGGGTGACGCCCGAAGCGCTGGCAAAACAGGTTGACCGGCAATGTCTGCCCGACCCGATCGATCCCGTCTACGTGGCCCGCATGGTTCTGTTTCTGGCCTCTGACGATGCCGCGATGTGCAGCGCTGGCAATTTCATGGTCGAAGGCGGCTCGATCTGATCTGCACTTTCTAGGAGAGCTAGCATGTCCCATCCGTTTCAACTTGCGGCCTGCGCCGAGATGCTCTGGCTGGATAAACCTCTGCACTGGCGGGCGGCGCGGCTGAAGGAAATGGGGTTCGGCGTGGGCCTTTGGAGCTGGCCTGATCTGGACATACCAAAGCTTGAAGCCACCGGCGCGGAATTCACCATCATGGACGGCTATGTCGAAGGACGACTGGCCGACGAAGAAGGCGCCGAGATGTTGCTGAAGACCGCACGCGAGTCGGCGCAGGTCGGCAAGCGGCTGGGTGTACAACGCCTGAATTTGCACGGAACGGGTCTGGGCGAAAACGGAATACCAATCTGGCAGCATGAGGTCGTGACCGGCCAGATGTGGCTGAAGGCGCGCGATACGCTGAACCGCATTTGTGATCTGGCCGAGGAGGAAGGCGTGGTCTTCACGCTGGAAAACCTCAACCAACTGGACCATCCCGGTTGTCCGTTCGGATCGACCGAAGACGTTCTGGCCCTGGTGTCGTCCGTTGACCGCCCTCAGCTGCGCATCAATCTGGATCTCTATCACACGCAGATCGGCGAAGGCGACCTGATCCGCTGGTGCGACAAATGCCTGCCCTGGATCGGTGAGATTCAAGTGGCCGACAATCCCGGCCGGTGTGAGCCCGGAACGGGCGAGGTCAACTACGCCTCGGTCGCGCGTGCACTATATGATCTCGAGTACCGGGGACCGGTGGGCATGGAAGCCTACGCGCTGGAGGATCCCGAAACTGCGCTGGCCGCGTTCCGGGCGGCATTCACGGTCTGACGATTATCGCTGCGGTGGGGCGCCGAATGCGCGGATCACCGTACGGGCGGCGGCTTCGACCGGATCGTGCGTCTCTTTCAAAATGGTAACACGATCGAACCGGTTGGGGTCGCGGTTGACCGCGTCGCGCAATGCGGCGCCAAAGGCCATGCGCAGCTCGGTTCCGATGTTGAATTTGCAGATCGAGCTGTCGCGCGCCAGCCGACTGCGCTGTTCCACCGGTACGCCGGAGCCGCCATGAATCACCAATGGCACGTCTGTCATCGCGTCGATCCGCGCGATGCGGTCCTCGTCCAGACCACCTTCCTTGTTTTCCTGCAAATGGACATTTCCGACCGAGATCGCCATCGCATCCACACCGCTTTCGCGGGCGAATTTTGCAGCTTCTTCCGGATCGGTTCCGTTTGATCCCTCGCCCCCCGAATAGCCGACAAAACCAATCTCGCCCTCGCAGGAAATCCCTGCCGCATGGGCCATTTCGGCAATCGCCGCCGTTTCATCAATATTTTGCTGCAGCGGCTTGCGCGACCCATCGAACATCAACGAGGTAAAGCCGCTATCCAGCGCTATCTTGCACTCCTCGAACGTGTAGCCATGGTCCAGATGCGCGACGACAGGAACCGAGGCGTTTTCGGCCAGATGCCGGAACATCTTGCCAAGAATCGGCAACGGCGTGTGCTCGCGGCAGCTGGGGCCCGCCTGCAGGATCACCGGCGCGTTTTCCGCCTCGGCCGCGGCTACATAGGCGCGCATGTCTTCCCAGCCCAGCGTGACAAGGCCCCCCACGGCATAGCCCTGTTCATAGGCGGGCCTCAGAACTTCGGAAAGCGTAACAAGGGTCATTTGAATTTCGCGATCATGTCTTTGATGCCCGGAATCGTCTCAATCTGGTAGGCATGTGTCGGCTGGAAATACTGCACCAGCGAGCGCTGGCTGAGGCCGCCGAGGATGGTGAAATAGTACATCTCATATCCAGGCAGTACGCAGCAGGGATGATAGCCGTTGTCGATGCAGATCGTGGATCCGTCGACAATATGATAGGCATCGCCGGGTTCGTTGTCTTCGCGCTGCAGCATTTGCAGGCCAGACCCCCAGTTGGGTTTGAAACGGAAATTGTAGGTCTCGTCATGCCGGGATTCGTCCGGAAAGCGATTGGTGTCGTGTTTGTGGCTGGGGAAGCCCGACCATCCGCCCTGACCGACGGTGAACAACTCGCTGACCAGCAGGCGACCAACCTTGTCATGCTGTTTCTGGCCGAGGATGTGCTTGATCTTGCGGTGCGTTTTGGTGTCGTCGCTGCCGTATTGCACAAGGTCATGCTGGCGCACATCGAACGGATCCAGAACCTTGTCGTATTTTGCACCCGCAACAAACACCTCGGTCTCGTCCGACACGCAGACCATCTGCGCCTTTGCGCCCACCGGCACATAGACACCTTCCGGCTCGCCGTCCCAGACATCCTCGCCCCGGTTGCCCAGCCGGGGGAACTGAACCCCTTCGACATCGACATCGACACTGCCGGTGGCGGGCACGATGCAGGTCTCATAGCCGGGCACCTGATATTCGAACGCCTCGCCCTTCTTCAGCTTGACGATGTTGAAATAGTTCAGCGGGACGGTCGGATCGTCCGCGTCGACGATCGGGTTGTTCCGGTTGTCATAAGGCGCGATATGCATATCAAACTCCTATGAGGTGGGGCCGGGATGCGCGGCCAAAAAAGCGTTCAGTTCCGGCGTCGTCGGCATGGCGGGGGCGCAACCGGGTTGCGACACCACAATCGAGGCACAGGCCGAGCCACGCATCACGGCATCTTCCAGCGAATACCCCGCCGCAATCGAGGCCAGCAGACCGGCCATGAAACTGTCGCCGGCGCCGACGGGCTTGATCGCATCGACAGGGTAGATTCCGGTCGTGATCTCCTGACCGTCAGCAAGGGTCACGGCACCTTTTTCGCCCATCTTGTAAATCACGACGCGGCCCGGTTTTGCGGCCAGTTCACGGGCCTTGGCAAACCCCTTGTCGATGCCACCCGCCATGAACCCGAATTCTTCGTCATTGCCCACGATCAGGTCGCTCGCCTCGCCTGCCCGGGACAGGACGTCGGCGGCAACTTCGGGCGAAGGCCAGCTATAGGGGCGATAGTCGATGTCGAAAATCACTGGCAGCCCTGCGTTGCGCGCGTTCTCGAAGGCGCGGAACGTGGCGCTTCGTGAGGGTTCCGAAGCAAATACCGTTCCAGCGGAAAGGACGGCTGAGAAGGCACCGTAGTCAACCTTGTCCACATCCTCTTCCGTGACCTGGAAATCGACCGCGCCGTTGCGATAGATCACGTTCTGAAAGTTCTCGGTCGTGCTTTCATAGATCGCCATGGACATGCGGTATTCACCGCCGATCACGCGGATGTAGGATGTATCCACGCCGTAGTGCCGCAACCGGTTCAGGCAAAACCGCGCAACGGCGTCGTCCGAAACCGACGTGACCAGCGATGCTCGGCTGCCCAGCTTGACCAGGCCGGCACAGATGTTGGCGGACGAGCCACCCAGATCGGCGTGGAAGGTATCGGCATCCTCGCTTTTGACACCGATCGGGTCCGCGAACAAATCCATGCCTGCGCGCCCGAAAACGGCAAACCGGTTTCCTTTGATACCATCTATCAAAGCGCTCAATTCATGTCCTCCGGCAAAATGGGGTCGGCAAAGTTTGGACCTTGCGTTGAATCGATTCACACGATACTGATTTTGCAACCGGTTGCAAATGATATGTTCGGAGCCGTGACAGATGCCTGAAATCGGAATTGGAATTGTTGGTGGCGGCTATATGGGCAAGGCCCATTCCGTTGCCATGGCGGCGGTGGGCGCGGTGTTCAACACCGCGCTGCGTCCGCGTCTCGAGATGATCTGTGCCTCAAGCCCCGAAAGCGCAGAACGGTATCGGGCGGCCTATGGATTCAAGCGCGCGACCGGTGATTGGCGGGCGCTGGTCAACGATCCAGAGATCGAGGCCGTGGTCATCGCCTCGCCGCAGGAAACCCACCGCCAGATTGCCGAGGCGGCCTTTACCCTGAGCAAGCCGGTACTGTGCGAAAAACCCCTGGGCGCATCGATGGAGGATGGCGAGGCAATGGTTGCCGCAGCCGAAGCGGCCGGTGTCGCGAACATGGTCGGGTTCAACTATGTCCGCACGCCCGCGACACAATTTGCACGGAAACTGATTGCTGACGGAGAATTGGGTGATGTCACCTGGTTCAGGGGCGAACATACCGAGGACTTTTATGCCGATCCTGACGCTCCGGCCACGTGGCGCACGACGGGCATGGCCAACGGAACCATTGGCGATCTTGCGCCCCATATGGTCAACGGCGCGCTTGCCTTGATGGGACCGATTGCCGAGGTGATGGCCGAGGTTGAAACCGTCCACGAAAACCGCCCGGGCGGCAAAGTCACCAATGATGACCACGCCCAGATCATGTGCCGGTTCGCAAATGGCGCGATGGGCAATATCTATGTCAGCCGCATCTCAACCGGGCGTAAGATGGGCTACGCATATGAGATTTCGGGCACCAAGGGCGCGCTTCGGTTCGATCAGGAAGACCAAAACGCCCTTTGGTTCTATCGCCGTGAAGGTCCCGAGGCGCATCGCGGATTTACCAAAATCCTGACAGGCCCCGCACACCCCGACTATGAACCTTTTTGTCAGGGCCCGGGTCACGGCACCGGTTATCAGGACCAGATCATCATCGAGGCCAAGGACTTCCTGCAGGCCATCGACACTGGCGAGCCGATCTGGCCAACTTTCCGCGACGGGCATGAGGTCAACCGCGTGCTGGCGGCTGCGCTGGCATCGTCGGAGCAGCGGCAATGGACAGAGATCCGCGATTTCTGATCGCAAATACACCAAGTTTTTACAGAGAGAAAAACCATGGCAAAGCTGAAATGGGGCATGATTGGCGGTGGCGAAGGCAGCCAGATCGGACCCGCGCACCGTCTGGGCGCTTTGGCGGACGGGCAGTTTGAATTTGCGGCAGGTGCGCTGGATCACCGCCCCGATGTGGGTCGTGAATATGCACAGCGTCTGGGCATTGCTGCCGATCGCGCCTATGGCGGCTGGCAGGACATGCTGGCGGGCGAAAAGGACCGCCCCGACCGCATCGATCTGGTCACGATCGCCACCCCCAATGCGACGCATTTCGAGATCGCGAAAGCCTTTCTTGAGGCCGGGTTCAACGTGCTGTGCGAAAAGCCCATGACCATGACCGTCGAAGAAGGCGAAGAGATCGTCCGCATAGCGCAGGCCTCGGGCAAGATCTGCGCCGTGAACTACTGTTATTCCGCCTATCCGATGGTGCGCCAGGCCCGAGCGATGGTGCGGGCGGGCGAGATCGGCAATGTGCGGCTGGTGGTGACCAATTTCAGTCACGGACATCACGGCGACGCCACGGATGCCGACAACCCCCGTGTGCGCTGGCGTTATGACCCGGCGATGGCGGGCGTTTCGGGCCAGTTCGCTGATTGCGGCATTCACGCCCTGCACATGGCCAGCTTCATCTGCGACGACGAGGTCGAAAAGCTCTCGGCCGATCTGGCCTCGACCATTACGAGCCGCGTGCTTGAAGACGATGCGATGATCAATTTCCGGACGCAGAAAGGCACGGTTGGACGGCTCTGGACATCGTCCGTGGCCATCGGACGTCAGCACGGGTTCGACATTCAGGTGTTTGGCGAAACCGGTGGGTTGCGCTGGACCTCGGAACAGCCCAACCAGCTGATCTATACACCCGTGGGCGGCAGAACCCAGATCATCGAAAAAGGCGAGGGCGGTCTGCATGAAGAGACTCAGCGTCTGTCACGCGTTGCCATCGCCCACCCCGAGGGTTTCCCACTGGCCGTGGCCAACATCTATTGCGATCTGGCCGATGCCATCCGGGGTGAGCTGCGCGACGGTCTGCCGACGCCGTCGGACGGCGTCCGCTCGATCGCGGCGGTTCATGCCGCGGTCGCTTCGTCGAAAGAAGATGGCGTCTGGAAAGACGCCCGTCCACCGATGTTCCGCTGATTATGAGCGGGGCCGCAACGTGCCCCGCTCAATCACCCGGCAGGGGAAGATACGTGCTTCGGGATACCGGGCGGGGTCCTTCAACATCTCCTCGACCAGATCGACGGACGAGGTGATGATCTGCTTGATCGGCTGGTGAATGGTCGTCAGATTCACGCTTTCCCAGCGCGACATTTCCATATCGTTCAGACCGATGATGCCGATATCGATGCCCGGCTTCAGCCTGTGATCCGACAGGGCGGACAACGCCCCGATCGAAAGGATGTCATCGCCGCAGAAATACCCATCAGCCGGAGCCCCTTCCAGGAGTCGCAACATCTCGGCGCGCCCGGCTTCAAACGAATAGTTGTCGGCGAAAGAATGGGACACTTCCAGGTCGGTGTATTTTTCGACCTCTTCCATAAACCCGCGATACCGGTCCATGGCCGAAGTCGCATCCTTGGGGCCACCCAGATATCCGACACGCTTGTAGCCGCGTGCCATCAACTCGCGCGCGGCCATGCGCCCGCATTCCACGTTGTCGATCCCCACGACGTGAACTTCGGGCGAGGTGGCAGACCGACCGAACGTATGCACAACAGGGACGCCTGCATCGTGAAACGCCTTGGCAAAGCTCGGCGGCAGAGTGGATGAGGCGACAATCACCGCATCAACCGAATACTGCCGCAGCATCCTGACCGAATTCGCGGGCTCCGTTTCGTCCGTCAGATTGACAATCAGCGGGCGCAGCCCACGTTCCTGCAGGGCGCGGGTGAACTGGTCGAACACTTCAAGGAAAATCGGGTTGTGAAAGTTGTTGGAAATCAGCCCGATCAGCTTGGTCCGCCCTGTCGTCAGAGAGGATGCAAGCGCGTTGGGGCTGTACCCCAGTTCCTGCGCGGCTTTTTCGACCTTGCTGCGGGTCTTGGCCGAAACCGACGCGCCCTCGGTAAACGTGCGCGAGACCGCCGAGCGCGAGACGCCGGCAAGGGCTGCAACATCTTTGAGCGTGACACTCATGATTGGTGTCTGTGGATTGGGGGGAGGCTAGGAAGTAATTTCATAGTAGCACTATGCACCTTTGCACGAAACTTGCAATCGGTTGCAATGCGGCGGTTGCAGTGGCGCAGATGATGGCGTTAGTCCCTTGAAGCAGGCGGCGTGTCATGCCCAAAAAACGCATAAGTCTGGCGCGCCCTCAAGCTCATCGTATGTCAGCCGTCCAGCACCGCGTCCGCAGCCGTTTTGAGAGCAAATGAGATTATGGGCTGCGATACATTGTGCAGCCTGACCTCTCCCAGGGGAACGGCGTTCGAACAGGCGGGTTCAATGTCCTTTGACACGACGATCCTGTGGTTTGCCGACTTCCCGTATTCACCAAGCCGGGCCGCTATATTGGCGGCCTGACCGATGACGGTGAAATCCAGCCGCTCGCGAGAGCCGACATTGCCATACGTCACCCGGCCATAGGCCAACCCGATCGAGCAGTCGCAATGCGCATCCGAGCCCTCCCCGCGCAGGGTGGCCAGTTTTTCCACGATCCCGATGGCCGAACGCTGCGCATTGGTGCGGGCGGCGGCGGCATCGTCGCCTGCCGGAAACACCGCAAGAACCGCATCGCCGATGAATTTCAGAACCTCGCCACCGTTTTCGTGCACGATCCCCGAAACCGTTTCGAAGAAATCGTTGAGCAGGTTGATATAGGCTGACCGGCCCAGTTTCTCTTCAAGGCTGGTAGAATTGCGAAGGTCGCAGAACATGATTGCGGCATCGATTTCATCGCCGTCGCCGCGTCGGATCTCGCCGCCCAGAACCCGTGCGCCCGTGCGTTTGCCGACATAGGTTTCCAGCAGTACCTGCGCGTTTTCGCGCTGCATGAACACCTCGTAAAACCGCGCGATTACGGCTGAGCATTCAAAGACCAGCCCAAGGTTTTCGGTGGTGAACCCATCCGGGTGATCGCAGGTCAGGGTCAGCACATTGGTGCGCCCGTCCGAAAAGCGCAGCGGCATGGCAACATAATCGGTGGCGCCTTTTGCGCGCAGGTCTTCCATGATCGGAAAGCTGTTATGGGGGTTATCGTCGTTCAGCCGCTGACGTACCCCGCCCAGCCCGTTTGAGACGTGGCGCAACGGGCTGTTGATATAGGCGGGGTGATCGTGAATTTCATAGGTCGGGACGTTGGTCGAAATCTCGGCCGCGCCTTTTTCCCAGATGTAGTGTTTTCCCGCGATCAGCGGGTGCAGGGACCAGGCCAGAATGCTGAGGCGCTGAATGTGAATGCCATGGTCCAGCATCTTTTCCGCGAGGGCTTTGGTAAAGGCTTCGGGTGTTTCGTTCTCTGATGCGCCGCGCATCAGCCAATCGATCAGAGGGCCGCTGATGTTGCCATCCTGCGGTTCGCGAAGCGTGTTTTCCCCTAGGTCCAGATCGGTATACGCATTGCGCATGAACCCGATGTGACCTTGTATGGCGGCGCTTTCGGGCAGGGCGTCCTCATACGCCCAGACGGAATTTCCCAGGCGCTCGCCAGCCAGAATCACATCATGATAAGTCGCGGTGCCTTTGAACGGGCAGAAGGTCTGTAATTCGGTTTCATCGCTCAGATCAACGCAGACATCCTCGCGGGGTATGTAGATCGTCGGCGCAAGGCGTGTTTCATACATGACCTTGGCGTTTGCGCTTTCCGCCAGAAGGATCTGATCGCGGTATATCGCAATCCGCCCCTTCAGCCGTTCGACCGAGATTCCATATCCTTTGGTTTCAGGTGTGGCGTGGATGTTCATCATCAACCTCCGCTGGCGCAGGTCTTTATAGGATGGGCCTTCACCGCCGGTTTTCCAAGGGCGTTAACGATGATTTGCAGAATTGTGCGCGGCAATGCCTGCGGATCAGACCATCTGAATGACGTCTTTTTCGATCGAAAGCATATAGCCCTTTTTGGCAATATTCTTGACCAGCAATTCGCTGACCATCTGATTGCCCAATGCATCACGCAGCCGCTTGATCCGGGTGGCACCGGCGGCCTCGTCGCAGTCGGCGGCATCCCTGCCCGAAATCATCGCTTCGATCTGAGCGCCGGACAGAACCTCGTCATCCAGCCGGGACTCGGCCAGAACCGACAGGGTTTCCATCGCCGCCGGGGTCAGTTTGAAATCCATGTTGTTGAGATAGACGGTGTTTTCCTCGCGGCTGATCAGCAGCGACGTCACCTGAATGCCCGTCCGTTCGATCTGCGCCATGCGCCGGTTCAGCAGCACGAGCATCACCAGAAACACCAGGGCCGAGATCAGCATCGCGCTGGCAAAGACCAAAAGGACAAAGATCACCATCCGGTAGCTGGACAGCGTGTCGGCAAATGCCGTGCCGGATTGGGCCAGAATCTCCAACAGGCGAATCTCGGTTTGCGAAGTCAGGTCGGACTCGATGAACAGGCGCTCGACACGGGCGTTGAAGGCGTTTGCATCTGGCAGGGTCCAGAACAGGAAGACGGCTGCCGTAACCAGAATCAGGACAATCGCGGTAATGCCCGCGCCAACTAGCCGCGTACCGGATCGCCGGGCCTCAGAAACGGAGAAAGAATTTTCCGGCATTTGCCTTCCTTTGATCCAATCCTTCGGGTCCGAATACGGATATGACGTTCAGCAAGGTCCAGCCCGAAGCACCGAGGCGTTGGGCGACCTCGGATTTGGCCTGTCCCTTGTCGCAGGCTGCAACCTGCATGACGCCGTAATGCAGCCGCAGGGGGTTGTCCTGTTTGGCCTTGTAATCCGCATAACATTGGGCTGCCGCCGCAGTGGGTCCCAGCGATATCAGGGCCATGAAGGCCAGAGAAGAGAGGATCTGTTTCATAGGCCGCATCCTGCGCATGAGGTGGCCGGATATTCAATATCTCAAGGGGTTTGCGACGCTGATATCGGATAACAACCGCCCGTTATTGCTTGTCCGGCATGGTCGGCCCCAGGTTCTGGTCATCAAGTTCCCGGCCGTGAGCAGGCCGCCCGCAAAAAGACAAAGGACAGGTATAATGCACAGGAAATTCATTGCGCTGATCGTTGCGACCGCCATCACGATAACCGGCATTTCCGTGTCACAGGCGCGCGCAGCCGACACCAGGGATCTGCTGGGCGGATTGGCGGCGCTGGCCCTGATTGGGGCAGGTGTTCACTACTACAACAAGGAAAGGCGCGCGGATCAGGCAACACGGCAGCACGCGCCGGTCTACCAGCCCCCTGTCGTCGATCACTACCCGGTGCGCCCGCGGCCGCAGCGGCTGGCACGATATGACCTGCCGCAGCGGTGCCTGCGCACCTTCAAGTCGTATTCGAACAAGCGCCCCCTGCTGACGCCGAAATGCCTCGGCAAGCATTACCGATATTCCGATAGCCTGCCCCGCCAGTGCGAAGTTGGTTTCTGGGATGGCAAAAAGGTCAAGCGGGCATACGAACCCGCATGCCTGCGCCAGCAAGGATACCGTGTGGTTCACCAGTAACGGGTTTCGAGCAGGAGCGGCGCCACAGAAGCGCCGTGCAGGAGAGGGTGGCGCAGGCTGCCCTCTCTTTTTTCTTGCGGTATTGGCCGAAAAGCGCTTTGCCGGACGTATGACACAACCGAATTTCGATCTGGAACAGGCGCTTCTGGCGCGGGGGCATATCAGGGTTGCCGGCGTTGACGAAGTCGGGCGCGGCCCGCTGGCCGGACCTGTGGTTGCCGCTGCGGTCATCCTGAACCCCGATGATATCCCCGAAGGTCTGAACGATTCCAAAAAACTGACCGCAAAGCGCCGCCAAGCGCTGGACGTTGCGCTGCGCGAACGGGCCGAAATCGCGTTGGGCGAGGCTTCGGTGCCGGAAATAGATGAACTCAACATATTGCGTGCCTCGCATCTGGCCATGACGCGCGCGGTTCAGGCTTTGGACCCGGCCCCGGATTTTCTGCTGATCGACGGCAACATGATTCCGCGCGGGCTGAAACTGCCGTCCCAGGCGGTGGTCAAGGGGGACGCCCGATCGCTGTCGATTGCGGCGGCCTCGATCATCGCGAAAAACTGGCGCGATCGGGTGATGGTGGATTTGGCGCAACAGCATCCCGGCTATGGGTGGGAGGCAAACGCCGGATATCCGACAAAACAGCACCGCGACGCGCTGCGAAATCTTGGTGTCACCCCACATCATAGACGTTCGTTTAAACCGGTCCACAATATCTTGTATCAAGAGTAAATCGTAAGTCGCTGATTCAAAAAAGAAATTGACGGCGAATCGTCTTTGACTCATCCTTGTCTCAACCAAATGAGCGCAAAAGCGCCGTGGAACCGAGGCAGTGAAATGACCACAATCAAGACAAAGGGCGCGGCGGCGCTCCCTATTAACACGATTCTATCCGGCGACTGCATCGATGTGATGAACAGTCTGCCTGAGACGTCGGTGGACCTGATCTTTGCAGACCCGCCATATAACCTGCAACTGAAAGGCCAGCTTCACCGCCCTGACAACAGCCAGGTGGATGCTGTCGACGATCATTGGGATCAGTTCTCCAGCTTTGGTGCCTATGACCAGTTCACGCGGGACTGGCTGAAGGCGGCGCATCGCCTACTGAAGCCGAATGGCGCGATCTGGGTGATCGGCTCTTACCACAACATCTTCCGCGTGGGATCCGCCCTTCAGGATGCCGGGTACTGGATTCTGAATGACGTCGTGTGGCGCAAATCCAACCCGATGCCGAATTTCCGGGGCAAGCGGTTCACCAACGCACACGAGACGATGATCTGGGCATCCAAGCGCGAAGGCGCGAAATACACGTTCAACTACGAGGCGCTGAAGGCCCTGAACGAAGGCGTGCAGATGCGCAGCGATTGGGTGCTGCCGATCTGCACCGGGCATGAACGCCTGAAGGATGAAAACGGCGACAAGGCGCATCCGACGCAGAAACCGGAATCGCTGCTGCACCGCGTTCTGATCGGCTCGACCAATCCCGGCGATGTCATTCTGGACCCGTTCTTTGGCACCGGCACGACCGGAGCTGTCGCCAAGATGCTGGGCCGCGAGTTCATCGGGATCGAGCGCGAAGAAAGCTATCGCAAGGTTGCCGAGAAACGCATTGCCAAAGTGCGCAAGTTTGACCGTGAAGCGCTGGAGGTCAGCGCCAGCAAACGCGCCGAGCCTCGTGTGCCGTTCGGCCAGCTGGTCGAACGCGGTATGCTGCGCCCGGGCGAGGAGCTGTATTCGATGAACCAGCGCCACAAGGCCAAGGTTCGTGCGGACGGAACGCTGGTGGGCCAGAGCGTCAAAGGCTCGATTCATCAGGTCGGTGCACATCTGGAAAATGCGCCGTCCTGCAACGGCTGGACCTACTGGTGCTTCAAGCGCGACGGCAAGACGGTGCCGATCGACGTGCTGCGCCAGCAGATTCGGGCCGAGATGCACAACTGAATTTACCAATACCGCCGGTGCCTGTGGCCTGACACAAGGCACTAAGCCTTGCCCCGCCGTTTTCGGCGGGGTCTTTTGTTTTGCGCCGCACGATGCTTGGATGGCAACAATTCCGGTTTCCAGCCGTGCAACAACGGAGCAGCAACCATGACGGACACCACGGCCAGCACATCCCGATTTGACCGATTTTTCTTCACGAAACCGGACAGTTACGATCTGGACAACAAGTATACTCTGGCAGCGATGGAACAGCACAAGCGCGAGGGGCTGGAACTGGCTGTACGCGCGCGGTGGATCGCGATGGGATTGACGGGAGTTCTGCTGATCTTTCTGAACCCGCACCCTGAGGTTTTGTACTACCATTTCATCCTGCTGCTGATTTGCGCAAATGGCTGGCTGATCCGGCGCGCAGGACGGGTCGGGCAATCGCGAATCGAACTGTTGCTGATCTTTGTTGATCTGATGATCATGACCCTGGGGATGATCATCCCAAACCCGTTCAGCGACGATGTCCGACCATTGGCCATGCAGTACCGGTTCGATAACTTCCAGTATTTCTTCATTATTCTGGCTGCGGGTACGCTTGCCTATTCCTGGCGTACCGTTGTTGCGCTGGGCACCTGGACGGCGGCCATGTGGACAGTCGGCTGGATCATCGCCTGGTGGGTGGCAACGCCCATTCCAGGCATCAGTGAGCGGGTGGCAGAAGCCCTGAAAGGGTATCCGGATGTGGCTGAACTGCTTGATCCCAACAGCTTCATGGTGTCGCAGCGCGTACAGGAGGTGATTGTCTTTCTGATGGTCGCAGTGACCCTTGGCGTATCGATGCGGCGTCTCAACCGGCTGCTGCTGAGCAATGCGGGGCTTGTGCGCGAGCGGGCCAATCTGTCGCGGTATTTCTCGCCAAATGTAGTCGACGAGTTGAGCCAGAATGACGAACCGCTCAAGCAAATCCGTAAGGAAAACATCGCTGTCCTGTTCATCGACATTGTCGGGTTCACCAAGTTTGCGGCCGGTCGTGATCCTTACGAGGTGATCGAAGTTCTGCGCGGGTTTCACGCGCGCATGGAGACCGAGGTGTTTCGGCATCACGGAACGCTGGACAAGTACCTTGGGGACGGGTTGATGGCCACGTTTGGTACCCCGGTGCCCACATCATTGGACGCTAGCAACGCGGTGGCCTGCGCCCGCGACATGGTGGGTGTGATTGATAGATGGAATCTGGAACGGCGGCGCGCGGGTGAGCCCGAGATCCATGTGGGGATCGGCGTTCACTATGGTTCGGTGGTGCTGGGAGATATCGGGGCGAACCGGCTGGAATTCGCGGTGATCGGAGACGCAGTCAATGTGGCGGCGAAACTTGAGGCGACGACCCGAACCCTGGGCGCGCGGGTTGTCCTGAGTGACGCAGTGTTCAGGCAGGCGAAGCAGGAAAACCAGCTCTCATCTCTGGATGGGTTCACAAAACGGGAAAACCAGGCCGTGCGCGGTGTTGAGACGCCCGTGGATGTCTGGGTACTTTGAGCAGCAAACGCTCCCGCCGATTTATCCTGCATCGCAGATGCAATCTAAATCGTTGGGCCGGGCAGCACGCCGGGGCGCGCTGCGGTCAGGCTTTGGGCATCGGGTTCTGCGCCTTGTTGTAGGGCCCCCAGTCCGTGATATCGGGGTAATATTGACGCCGCCATGCGCGAACCCGCGGGTTCATCACTTGCCGCCAGAAAGGCGGGATCATCGCGGCAATGGTCATGACCGGATAGCCGTGTGGCAGTTGGGGGGCGGTGTCCTCGGAATGGTGTTGCAGAAGTGGGAAGCGGCGGTTCGGCTTGTAATGATGGTCCGAATGGCGTTGCAGGTTGATCAGCAGCCAGTTCGATGCCTTTTGCGATGCGTTCCACGAATGGTGCGGGTGGACGTGTTCGTATTTTCCGTCGCCCAGATGTTTCCGGGTCAGACCGTAATGTTCCACGTAGTTCACCAGTTCAAGCTGCCAGACCGCGACTCCGGCCTGCAGCAGGAACAGGCCCAGTCCGGACCAACCGCCCAGTGCAACCGCCAGCAGCAGCATCCCTCCTTGCAGGGCCCAATACCGCCAGAACGGATTTGACCGATCGGTCCAGGGCCGGTCCTTGCGGCCGAGTTTGGCCTTTTCCGCACGGAACGCCGAGACAAGACATTCGCGCAGGACACGGGGATAAAACCGGTGAAACCCTTCGTTGTAACGCGCGGTGACCGGATCGCGTGGCGTGCCCACGTAGCGGTGATGCACCAGCAGATGTTCAGAGCGGAAGTGGGAATACAGAACCATGGACAGCAGGATGTCTCCCAGCCAGCGCTCAAGCCGGCCTTTCTGATGCATCAGTTCATGGCTGTAATTGATCCCGATTGTGCCCGAGAGCACACCCATGCCGAAGAAAAGGCCGATCTTCGCAGCCACGCTCAGGTGGTCCGTGTGCGTGGCGTACCAGATCAGGCCGAACAATGTCAGGAACTGCAGCGGGACCCAGATTTTAGTCAGCCAGATATACCAGCCAAGCATGGAATCGGGCGTATCCGGGTCGCCATTTTCAAGCTCCATCCCCGTCAAACGGTCGAGCAGGGCAAAGGTCCACCATGTCGACAACGGAACCAGCAGAACCCATGCGCCGCCCAGAACGGCCGTTACCCAGATCACGGGGATCAGAAGGATAGAAAGCCAAAAGGGCAGGGCCGATTGCCAGCGTGACAGGGTGTCTTGTGCGATCATGGTCGGGCTCCGCAAGTGTGGCCCGACACTAGCCGGGCATTGAACTGTGATTCAACGGCTCAATGGTCGCGCCACAGATCATAAGCCTTGCGCATGACGGTCGGCAGGTCACCGGGTCGGAATGCGTGTTTTTCAATGATGGTCAACCCCGCCGGGGCCGTGTTTTCAGGCAGGGGCGCCGCCCAGATGCGCAGCACCAGATGGAAATGGGTGAACGTGTGGCGCACTTCCGCTGGTAGGACCTGCCAGTTTCCCGCAAAAGGTGGCGATTCGATCGGCGTGTCGGACCAGTCCGAACCTGGCCAGCCCAGCATCCCCCCCAGCAATCCCTTGTCCGGTCGGCGTTCCAGCAGCATCGCACCATCCACGCGCTGGGCGATATAGACATGCCCGAACCGAGTGGGTTTCGGCTTTTTGGCAGTTTTCCGGGGCAATTCCGCCTGCGTGCCCGCTAGGCGGGACTGGCAGGGCGCGCGCAGGGGGCAAATGCCACAGGCCGGAGATTTCGGGGTGCAGATCGTCGCGCCAAGATCCATGACCGCCTGAGCATGATCGCCGGGCCGTTCCAACGGGGTCAGGCCTGCCGCCTTGTCCTTCAACTGTGGTTTCGATCCGGGCAGAGGATCGTGAATGTCGTAAAGCCGGGACATGACCCGTTCGACGTTGCCGTCCAGAACCGTTTCAGGGCGGTCGAAGGCGATGGAAGAAATGGCCGCAGCGGTATAGGGACCGATACCCGGCAGTTTCAACAGGCCGTCATATGTGTCGGGGAACTGGCCTGCATGCACATCAGTCACGATGCGCGCGCATTTCAGCAGGTTGCGGGCGCGGGCGTAGTAACCCAGCCCGGCCCATTCCCCCATGACCTGATCGTCAGGCGCCGCTGCCAAGGCGCCAACGGTCGGCCAGCGCGCGGTGAAGCGCAGGAAATAGTCCCGCACGGCGGCAACGGTGGTCTGTTGCAACATCACCTCGGACAGCCAGACATGATAGGGATCGGGACGGACCCCGGCAGCCCGGTTTGCGGGGCCGACACGCCACGGCATTTCGCGTGCATGACGGTCGTACCAATCCAGCAACGCCGTGCAGACGTTAAATTCAGTGATGTCACGCAAGTTTTATGCCTCTCCCTGTCGGGTTTCGCTGGCGCCCGTTGTTCTGCCCATTACAATAGCCGCGCAGGAGTTGGAAACCAGATGCGACCGAGACGTTCGACCACCCGCGGGTTCAAACGGACCGCAACATTGCTGAACAATCAGATCCGTCAGGCCGGTGAAAGCCGGGGGTTTGCCGTATCGCGTCTACTGACCCACTGGGCCGAGATCGTGGGGCAGGATATTGCGGCCATCGCGCGGCCCGTCAAGGTTGGGTATGGCAAAGGGGGGATAGGCGCGACGCTGACCCTGCTGACCACCGGCCCGCAGGCACCGATGCTGGAAATGCAGAAAGAACAGCTGCGCGGCAAGGTGAATGCGGTTTATGGCTATAACGCGATCAGTCGCGTGCGCATCACGCAGACCGCGCCGACAGGATTTGCCGAGGGGCAGGCCAGTTTCGACCACAAGCCGAAACCGGTGAAACCCGAAA
Source organism: Ruegeria sp. N11 (assembly GCF_056531525.1). NCBI lineage: Bacteria > Pseudomonadati > Pseudomonadota > Alphaproteobacteria > Rhodobacterales > Roseobacteraceae > Ruegeria > Ruegeria sp. N11. Next base: position 224,407 of record NZ_JBQFLX010000002.1, on the reverse strand, counting down.
TCAAACCCGAAATCGCTGCCGAGGCAGACAAAGTGTCGCGTGACGTAAATGATGGTGATTTGCGCGCGGCCCTTGAACGCCTGGGCCGCAACGTTTTATCCAGACAAAAACGCTGAGAAAGGGCTGAGAATGAGCCGTATTGCAACCGTAATCTGCGCGGCGGTCGCCGTTGCCGCTGGCGGCTATTGGCTGTCGCTGTCAAATTCCACCCCCGCCAACCCGCTGATCAGCAGCGCCGAGGCGCAGGAAGCCGACCTGGACACCTCGACCATTGTCGAGATGGTGCAGGGGGCCGCAGATGCTCCGGTCGAGATCATCGAATATGCGTCCTACACCTGTCCGCATTGCGCGAATTTTCACACGGGGCCGTACAAGCAGCTGAAAAAGGAATTCATCGACACAGGCAAGGTGAAGTTCATCTACCGCGAGGTTTATTTTGATCGCTACGGTCTGTGGGCGTCGCTGGTGTCCCGTTGCGGCGGACCGGAAAAGTTCTTTGGCATCACGGATCTGATCTATGAAGGCCAGTCCGATTGGTCCCGCGCGGGTGGTCCCGCCGAAATCGTTGACGAGCTGCGCAAGATCGGTCGTCTGGCCGGTATCGGCAACGATGAGCTTGAGGCCTGCCTGCAGGACGGAACGCGCGCACAGACGCTGGTGGCCTGGTATCAGGAAAACGCCGAGCGCGACGGCATCACCGCGACACCGTCATTTGTCGTTAACGGCAAAAAGGTCTCAAACCAGTCTTACGAAGAGTTCAAACAACTGATCGAAGACGAGTTGGGCAACTGATGGCGGCCCCGCTGGCCGGTCTGAAGGTTGTCGAACTGGCACGAGTTCTGGCCGGCCCCTGGGCCGGTCAGACCTTTGCGGACCTTGGGGCCGAGGTCATCAAGGTCGAATCTCCGGACGGGGATGATACCCGCGCTTGGGGACCACCCTTTGTAACGCGGGATGACGATGTATCGGCGGCGTATTTTCACGCGACCAATCGGGGCAAGGCGTCTGTCACGGCGGATTTCAGAACCCCCGAGGGTCAGGAAAAGGTGCGCGCGCTGATTGCGGATGCAGACGTCCTGATCGAAAACTTCAAAGTCGGCGGCCTGAAGAAATACGGGCTGGACTATGACAGCGTGAAACAGATCAATTCGCGTCTGGTCTATTGCTCGATCACCGGGTTCGGTCAGACCGGTCCCTACGCCAAGCGGGCCGGGTATGATTTCATCATTCAGGGCATGTCCGGACTGATGTCCATTACCGGTGAGGCGGACGGGCAGCCGCAAAAGGCGGGCGTTGCGACAACGGACGTGTTCACAGGGGTATATGCAGTCGCGGGCGTACTGGCCGCTCTGTATCAGCGCCAGACAACAGGCCGTGGGCAACATGTGGACATGGCGCTGCTGGATGTCGCCGTGGCTGTTACCGCCAATCAGGCGCTGAACTACCTGACAACCGGTGTTGCGCCTTTGCGGATGGGCAACGCGCACCCCAACCTGGTTCCGTACCAGGTGTTCGACTGTGCCGACGGCCATATCGTCATCGCCACCGGCAATGACCGCCAGTACCAAAGCCTGTGCCAAATCCTGGGGCTGGCAGAACTGGCCACCGCGCCGGATTTTCTGCACAACAAGGACAGGCTGGCCAACCGTCGGGTTCTGATCGCCCTTCTGAATGGCGCAACGGCGCAGCGCAACAAGGCTGAGCTGCTGGCAGCCTGCGAAGCCGGGGGCGTTCCCGCCGGTCCAATCAATACGATGGACGAGGTGATGGCGGACCCACAGGTCATTGCGCGTGGAATGCAGATTGAACTGGACGGTGTGCCGGGCGTGCGCACGCCATTTGTGTTTTCCGATGCCGAGCTTGCCCTGACCCGCCCTTCGCCGAAGCTGGGCGAGGATAACTAATCAGGGCGATGGGGCCGCTTTAAGCACCATGTCCCGGACCAGATCGAATTGGTCCACCTGGAGACGGACAGGCAGGGTGATAACCTTGCTACGAAATGCGGGCGGCAGGCGCACGGCGTCTTTTTCGGTTGTGACCATCTGTGCGCCCAGCAAGCGGGCTTCGTTTTCCAGACGGGTCATCAGGGCGGGTGTCAGAGGCTGGTGATCATCCAGTGCCTCGGCCCGAAGCAGGCGCGCGCCCTGCTGGCGCAGGGTCCGAAAAAACTTCTCCGGATGCCCGATGCCTGCGAATGCCAGAACCGGGGCGTTGTCCCACTCCATGCCGGTTTGCAGCGGTTCTACCGCGCCGGTGGCAAGCGGCACGTTCAGACGTTTGCCCCACTGCGCGGTAAATGTGTTCTGTGCGTCGGAATCGCCAAGTGACAGAACCAGGCTCGCACGCTGCAGACCGGCGTCGACGGGTTCGCGCAGGGGGCCGGCCGGCAGGCACAAACCGTTTCCGAACCCGCGTGCAGCATCCACTACGATGACCGAGAAATCCTTGGCAACGGACGGATTCTGAAAACCATCATCCAGAATGATCGCGGTGGCGCCTGCATCGGCCGCCGCTTGTGCACCTGCTGCCCGGTCCTTGGCCACCCAAACTTCGGCAAAGGCCGCCAGCAACAAAGGCTCGTCTCCGACCTGTGCGGCGCTGTGTTTGCCCGGATCAACGCGCACGGGCCCATCCAGCGAGCCGCCATGGCCGCGCGAAACCACATGCGCTTCGTGCCAGGCGTTGCGCAGTTGTTCGATCATCCAGATCACGGTGGGTGTCTTGCCGGTGCCGCCCGCATTCAGGTTGCCGATACAGATGACCGGAACGCCCGTCCTGATCCCCGGTTCCAAGGCGACTCGCCGGGCAGTCGCTGCCGCATAGAGCCGCCCCAGCGGCGCCAGCAACCGGGCACGCAGTGCGGGACGGTCGGGCGGGGAATTCCAGAACTCAGGTGCCCGCATGCTTTGTCCTCCGGAGGTCCAGCAGGTCCTGAATCATGTCGATCAGCCGATCTGCCTGTGGGGCGCCCTCGGTCACGATCTGCCATCCGGCCAGGGCCATGTCGGCCGCGCGGTCCGGTGCCAGCAATTCCTCGACCGCGTTGCCGAGTTCGGTTGCGGTTCTGACTGTGCGGGCGGCATCCACCATGTCCAGACGGTCATAGAGCTCCTGATGGCGGTGGACGAACGGTCCATGGATAACCGCCGATCCAAGTGCCACCGCTTCAAGCGGATCATGACCGCCCATGCCTCTCTCCAGCGAACTGCCTGCGAATGTCACGGCGGAAACCCGTTGCCACAGGCCCAGATCCTCGCGTTCGGCGGACAGGATCACCTGTGTTGTGTCTTCGATCGGTTCGCCGTTGTCCCAGTCGACACAGCGCAGGTCCATGGCCGCAAGGCGCCGGTGCAGGGGGGGCGCTTCGGACGCGTCCGCCACATGCAGAACCAGCGCGAGCCTGGGCAGCATCCGCAACGCCTGCCGGTGCGCGCTGAGCACCGAGATGAACTCCTTGTCCTGCACGCATGAGGCAAGCCATACAGGACGACCGGCCAGCACGTGATTGGTCTCGATCAACTCGTCCTCGGGCCATGGGCGCGGGTTGGGGCTGATATGCAGCGGCGGAGATTCCGTGACCTTGGCTGAATGTATGCCCAGCCGCCGGATCTGACGGGCGGCTTCAGGCGTGGTCGTGAGAATCGTGTGAAAACAGTCGAACGTGTATCGGGCAAGGTCGGGCAGCCATCTGGCCCCCCGCGGAGTCACGACATCGACCTGAGCTTCGATCAGGATCAGCGGAATGCCGTTTTCTTCCGCCTGGGTGATCAGGTTGGGAACAAGCCCGCCGCCAACCCAAACACCAATGTCCGGTCGCCAGTGTTCCAGAAATCCGCGAACCGCGCCGGTTTGCTCGGCCGGAAGGGAAACAACCGGAAAGGTGCTATCCGCCCAAAGCGCCAGATCGGCGCCGTAAGGGGCGGTAATCAACACCGACAGGTCAGGACGGGACCGCGTCAACCTGTGGCAAAACTCATCCACAACGCGCAAGCGCAGGTGGCTGTTGACGTGAACCCAAAGCAATTCGCCGTCCGGGCGCGCCTGCTGCTGTTGCCCTCCGGTTTTGGGCACGCCCCAGGACAGTACCCGATAGGCCGCAAGGCTGAAGGACCCGGGCTTGCTCATACCGGCAGCCCGTGCCCGTCCGGGTCAAGCTGTTCGCACAGCAACCTGTAGGTTTCGGCACCCGCCGCGATCACACCGTTCAGGCGCGGTTGGGAGTTGTTGAAGCGCAACGGCTGTCCTTGCCGGTTCGAGCAGATGCCACCGGCTTCGCGGATGATCAGATCACCGGCTGCAATATCCCATTCCCAACTGGGCCTTAAGGTCAGCATCCCGTCAAACCGCCCTTGCGCCACTGCGGCCATGCGATAGGCCAGGGATGGGCGGTAGTTGCGTTTGAAATCGGGCACCTGCCCGTGCTTCCAGTGAACGGGCTTCAGGTTAGGTTTGGCAGCCAGAATTTCGGCGTCATGCAGGCGGTTTGTCTGCGTGGTATGAATCCGCTCACCGTTCAGTGTTGCGCCCTGTTCAGCCGCTGCCGCATAAAGAAGATTTCGCATCGGCAGATAGATCACCGCCGCCGTCACCTTGCCCTGATCCGCGACCGCCAGGGAATGTGCCCAGGTTCGCGACCCTTCGGCAAAGCTGCGGGTTCCGTCGATCGGATCGATGATGAATGTCCTGCGGCGTGACAGCCGGTCGGGTGAATCTTCGGTCTCTTCGCTCAGCCAGCCATAACCGGGGCGTGCCGAAGGCAACATCTGTTCGAGCATCGCGTTGACGGCCAGATCCGCCTCGGTCACGGGGCCGGTGCCATCGGGTTTGTCCCAGCGCTGCGCATCTGCCCCCGAGTATCGGGTGGCGATCTTGCCAGCCTCCCGGGCGGCCTCGATCAGCAGGGGCAGGTCAGTTGCCGGCAAGTGTCATTCCCTCAATCAGCAGCGATGGGACAACCCGTGACAGATAGGGGCGCGCGTCATTTGCCGGGACGATCCGTTTCAGCATGTCGCGCAGATTGCCCGCAATCGTGCATTCGTTGACCGGGTGGGCAATCTGCCCGTTCTCGACCCAGAACCCGGATGCGCCACGGGAATAGTCGCCCGTGTTGGGGTTGATGGTCGACCCGATCATCGACGTCACAAGCAGCCCGTTGCCCATGTCGCGCAACAGGTCCTCGCGGCTTTGGTCGCCCTGCGTCAGGCTCAGGTTCCAGTTGCTGGGCGAGGGCGGTCCGGACACGCCGCGTGCGGCGTTGCCGGTGGACAGCATTTCAAGTTTGCGGGCACTGGACAGATCGAGGGTCCAGCCGGTCAGTACACCGTTTTCGACTATCGCCCGGCGGCTGGTCGGCAGTCCTTCGGCGTCAAACGGGCGTGATCCCGAGATGCGCGGGCGGTGCGGGTCTTCGATCAGCGACAGATGATCGGGCAGGACCTGCTGGCCCAAACAATCGGTCAACCATGACGCCCCGCGCGCGATTGCAGACCCGTTGGCGGCCGCCAGAAGATGGCCGATCAGCGAGGATGAGATGCGTTCGTCAAACAACACCGGGAAACTTCCGGTTGCCGGTTTGCGGGCTCCAACCTGCTGGACGGCGCGTTCCCCCGCAGTGCGCCCGATTTCTTCCGGGCTGCGAAGATCGCTTTGGAAGGTGCGGCTGTCGCCGTCGTAGTCACGCTCCATCCCGGTGCCTTCGCCCGATATTGCAACACAGGATGTCGACCGGCTGCTGCGCAGATACCCCCCGGAAAATCCGTTCGTGGCTGCAAGATGCACCCTGTGTGTGCCATACGCAGCAGCGGCGTCTGACACTTGTGAGACGCCGGTCACGGCCAGTGCAGCAGCTTCGGTCGCCAGTGCGTCCTGCAGCAGGTCTTCGGCCGCGGGCTCGGGGGTTGGGTCGAACATTTCAAGCGAAGGCATGTCCCGTTCGGTGGCCAGCTGGCCGGGATCGGCCAAACCGGTGAACGGGTCTTCGGGGGCTTCACGCGCCATCGCCACGGCGCGTTCGGCCATCGCGCTCAGCGTCTCAGGGCGGCTGTCAGAGCTTGAGACAATCGCCTGACGTTTGCCAAGAAATACGCGCAGACCCAGATCGGTTCCTTCCGAGCGCTCGGCATGTTCCAGAGCACCCTCACGCACTTCGACCGACACCGAGGAGCCGTCAATCACGATCGCATCTGCGGATTCTGCCCCGGCCTTGCGCGCAGCATCAAGCAGGTGATGGCTGATCTCTTCGGGTGTTCGGGTCATGACGCCTCCGCTCTGATTATTACTGGACCTAGCCTTGGACTGCGCGCCCCGCAAGTCCTGCGGCCGGATTGAGCGTGACGAAGCACCGGATCAGTCTGAGTTTGGGGTATTGGTGGGTGTGTGTCCGGTTCGGCAGGGTGGGACGGCACTGTTGTGTTCGCTTTACCCGAGCTGCCGCGGGTCACGGTATTTGCTGAAGCGCGAGGCTGGCACCACAGGCCGTTCAGACCCGTGGTGCCAGTGGCTGGCTTATTTGATGCGCTGGCCGTTCGCCAGAATCTGACCGTCTTCGGTGAACTTGATAGTCGAGTTCAGCGTGTCCGGCGCGTCACCCGGTACGGCCATCAGCCCCATCATCATCCGGGCACCCAGCGCGTCGTTGTCCGAAATCACTCCCATGCCGATCAGCTTGTCGATCAGGGCGTTCGCCCCGACAAGCTGCAGATTCGCTTCGCCAGCGGGAACCGGCATGCCGCCAGGTTGCTGGGTGTTGGTATTGTCGAACGTGAAGTCACCGTCACCGGTCAGGCGGGCACCCACCAATGAAACCAGAAGCTCGGTGATTTTCAGCGAGTGCAACTCGCCCGGTGCTTCGCCGGTCAGATCTTCTGCCACTTCGGGATCGAAGATATTCATCAGCACCTTCGCCGTTCCGGTGCTATTCAGCGCGATGGTCGCCGGGTCGCGGGGCAGTGCGCCTGTAGGGTCGAAGATGCTCCACAAAACATCGGACATGGTGAAGTCGGTCAGGTTCAACCCAAAGGCAAAGGGCTGGATCTCTTCCGATTGCTGAACCGGCAGTTCGAATTTCAGCCCGGCATTGGTCATCGCGATTTCGATCGGGAACGGCAAATCGGCGGTGGTGACGGCCAGCCTGGTGCTGTTTTGGTTGATGTCGTAGGCAATCCGCTGTGCGTCAAGGCTGGCGCCGAACTGGCCGCCTTCGGACTGGCTGCTCATGGAAAAGGCTTCGCCCTTGCTCGTGCCGGCGATATTGGTCTGGCCAGATGCATAGGTGAACCTGCCCGAAAAGGCGAAACCGGCCTCGTACAGCGCCGCCGGGTCCGACATGTTGAAGTCGGCCGGTATCACGCTGTCGCTGTCCATGACAAGCTGGTCCAGCTTGCCGTCGATTTTGCCGGTTTCACCGCTTTCGGGATCGTCAAAGGCAAGCCCGTACGTCAGGGCGGTCACAGCAAAGGACTGTTTGATGTCGCGCCCGTCGCGGATTCGCATCTGCGAACTGCCGGTCAGGCCGGTCATCGTCATGCTGGCGTCCAGAATTTCCCGGGGCACGGGCTGGCCGTCAACCTGAATGTTGTCCAGCGAGACGGCCATGGAGTTGGCCGTGTAGGTATAGGTCATGTCGTCCGGCGTGCCGGAAACAACCATGTCCAACCCATCCAGGGCGTAGACCACATCGGCAGAGAATTCCTCGCCTTCGGCATTGCCGGTGACGCTCATGGGAAAGGAATCGGGAAAGCCGATGCTGACGGTGCCATCGCCGTTGTCGCCCAGCGTCATTTCCGGGACCTTGATCACGAACTGCCCTTCTTCTTCGGGCAAGGCCATTGCAAGCGTCATGTCCGAGATGGTGGTCACGGCACCCGACACCGACTGTTCGCCGTTTACGGTATAACCCATTTGCGTGAAGTAAGCCTGCCAGTCGGCCCAGACGTCGCTGGCTGTTACGTCGGCCAGCGCCCCCTGGCTGACAACGGCATAAGCCAGAACAGCGCCGCAACTGCGGCGAAGGAAATGCGACATAGGATTACCCTTCTCGATGAATTTTTGCGCATATCGTCGTGCCTGCGGCGGCGGGCGTCAAGGGGGCAGGGCTGGACCAATTCCCCTTGCGCGCGTTACAGAGTCCCCAGATATGATTTTAATGGGGGCAGAGTATTCCGATGCAAGGGAAAACTGTACTGATAACCGGTGCCAGCCGGGGTATCGGCGCCGAGGCAGGGCGCGTATTTGCCGCAGCCGGCGCCAATGTTGCATTGGTGGCGCGCAGCCGCGACCAGATCGAGGCTTTGGCCTCGGCGCTGGGTGACAATGCCATCGCGCTTAGCTGCGATGTCAGCGACTTTGCACAGGTGGAACAGGTCTTGGCCGATTGCGTGGACCGGTTTGGCGGCCTGGATGTTCTGATCGGCAATGCCGGTGTCATCGAGCCGATCTTTCATCTGTCCAATGCCGATCCCGTGGCCTGGAGCCAGGCGATCGATATCAACCTCAAGGGCGTGTTCTACGGGATGCGTGCGGCGCTGCCCATCATGCGCGCGGCGGGCGGTGGTACGGTTCTGACAATATCCTCGGGCGCGGCTTCCAACCCGGTCGAAGCCTGGAGCCACTACTGCGCGTCCAAGGCCGGAGCCAAGATGATGACCGAGTGCCTGCATCTGGAAGAGGCCCATCACGGTATTCGCGCGATGGGGCTGTCTCCGGGAACGGTTGCGACGGACATGCAGCGGGTGATCAAGGCCAGTGGTATCAACGCCGTCAGTCAGCTGGACTGGAGCGATCATATTCCGGCCGACTGGCCTGCACGGGCCCTGTTGTGGATGTGCACGCCGGATGCGGATGAGTTTCTTGGGACGGAAATCTCGCTGAGGCAGGAAGACATCCGCAAAAGGGTCGGGCTGACGTGATTGAACTGGATAAGGCCGACGGGTTGTGGACCGTCACCATCAACAACCCCGGAAAGGCTAACGCGCTTACCGGGGACATGCTGGCGCGTCTGGCCGAGATCGCCGAAAGTGCAACACAGGCCCGCGCATTGGTCTTGACCGGCGCCGGCAAGGTGTTCAGCGCGGGCGCGGATCTGGACGAGGCCCGGGCGGGTCTGGCAACTTCGGATGTGTGGGAGCGCCTTTCGGGCGCAATTGCCGCATTGCCCTGCCTGACCATCGCCGCGCTGAACGGAACTCTGGCAGGGGGCGCGAACGGCATGGCCCTGGCTTGCGATATCCGCATTGCAGTGCCGACGGCGAAGGTCTTTTATCCGGTCATGAAGCTGGGCTTTCTGCCACAGCCATCCGATGCCAAACGCATGACGGCGTTGATCGGAGCTGCGCGGACAAGGCTGATCCTGATGTGTGGTCAGAAAATTTCCGCGCAAGAGGCTTATGCTTTTGGTCTGGTCGACAGGATCGTCGAGCCGGACCATCTGATGACCACTGCCCGTGATCTGGCAGCCGACAGCCTTGCGGCCAATCCCGAAATCGCCGCCGGGATCGCAAGGATGTGCCGATGAGGTTGTCCGCCCTGCGCCTGCGTGTTGACGACCCGGATGCTCTTGCGGGGTTTTACCGCGATGCGTTTGGAATGTCCGTGCGGTGGGAAGGTCCGAACCGGCGGGTCGGTTATGCAGGTCAGGATGCGGATCTGTTGCTTATGCCCGGAGGTGGTGGCTATCGGCACGACCGGGGTCAGCGATACTGGAAGATCGGGATCACTGTGCCCGACGTTGATCTGGCCGCCGCCCATCTGCGCCGAATGGGCGTCGATGTCAGCGCGCCAAGGCAGTTCCTGGATATCGGATATATGGCACATCTGAGCGATCCGGACGGCTTTGTGATCGAATTGCTGCAGCATGATTTTGACGGCAACCGCCCGGACGGGGCCGCCGATCCAGAAGACCCCTTTGCGCGGGCCCGTATCGGACAGGTAACGCTGCGGACGGGTGACCTTGCGTCCGAAGACCAGTTCTGCAGTGGCCAGGGCATGCGGTTGTTGTCGATGCAGGATGTCGCGCTTTATGGATTTGATCTGCACTTTTACGCTTTTACGAAAGACGTGCCGCCAAGTGGTGATCTTTGGGCCGTCCAGAACCGCGAATGGCTTTGGAAACGCCCCTATACCACGTTGGAGTTTCAGCATGTCCCGGATGCGCAATTCTCGCCGGTGCCGGATTACCGGGGGCTGGAAATAGAAGGGCTGGGTGCCGCAGTCAGCGATGCCGCCGGGGATCGATGGTTGCCTGCATAGTCAGCGCCCGCGCCGCTTGCCCGGAACCCTGGAACGGAAGCCGGGTGGTCGCTTTCGCACCCAGATCAGAAACTTCTCAAGCCGGGGATGGGCGCGCAGGGCTTCGACCGTACTGTAACTGCGCGCGAGTTCGGCTTCGGTCAGCGTGGCGTGAACTTCTTTGTGGCAGATCTGGTGCAGCAAAACGGTGGGTCCGCCCTTGCCACCTTTGAGTTTTGGGATCAGATGGTGCACGCTGCCGCTCCCTTCCGGGATCGGGCGGTCGCAAAGCGGGCAGATCGGATCGGTTGTCGCCATGGTATGGCAGAGTCGCGCCGTCTGAAGCACATGACAAGAGGGCAATGATGGCGCAGGCTGTGGTGATCGGAGCAGGTCCGGCGGGTCTGATGGCGGCAGAGCATTTGGCCCGTGCCGGCCATAACGTGCTGGTGCTTGAGGCCAAACCATCCGTTGCGCGCAAATTCCTGATGGCAGGCAAGTCCGGATTGAACCTGACCAAGGATGAGCCCTTTGACACACTGATCCGGTCCTATGGCAGCGCGGCTGACTGGTTGCGCCCGATGATCGCGGGGTTCGATGCGCAGGCCGCGCAGGAATGGGCGCGCGATCTGGGGCAAGAAGTGTTTACCGGCTCGACTGGTCGCGTGTTTCCGAAGGCGATGAAAGCATCGCCTTTGTTGCGGTCCTGGTTAAGGCGACTGGATACGTCCGGGGTGCAGATAAGAACGCGCTGGCGCTGGCTGGGTTGGGAAGGACAGAAACTGCTGTTTGAGACACCCGATGGTCGTCAAAGCCTGTCCAGTGACGCCACGGTGCTGGCACTGGGCGGGGCCAGTTGGGCGCGACTGGGATCGGACGGTGCCTGGGTGACGCATCTTGCGAAGAAAGGCGTGCCTCTGGCCCCGTTCGCCCCATCGAACTCGGCCCTTTCTGTTTCCTGGAGCCCGCATATGCAGCCGCATTTCGGCGCGCCGCTTAAATCAGTTGAATGGCGCGCCGGTGATCTGCGGTCTCGAGGAGAGGCGACCCTTTCGGCGACGGGGCTGGAAGGGGGCGGGTTGTATGCCTTGACCCCGGCGTTGCGCGACGGCGCGGAATTGCAGGTCGATCTCTTGCCCGATCTGGCAGAGGATGTGCTGCACCGCCGGTTCTCGGACAAAAAAACCAAGACAACGCTGTCTCAGTGGTTGAAAAAGAGTTTGCGATTGCCGCCGCAGAAAGTCGCATTGTTTCACGAAATGACGGCGGGGCAGTCACTTACGCCAAAACAGACGATCGAAATGCTCAAGGCTTTGCCCGTGCGTGGCGCGGAATTGCGCCCGATGGACGAGGCGATCTCGACCGCAGGTGGTGTTGTCCGCGCGGCTTTGGACGACGGTTTGATGCTCAGCGTCATGCCCGGCGTATTCTGTGCGGGCGAGATGCTGGACTGGGAGGCTCCGACCGGCGGGTATCTGTTGACTGCATGTCTGGCGACCGGGCGATGGGCAGGCAGATCGGCGGCGGAATGCCTGGAACGGGCAGGGTGAACTAGCGCGACCGGGCCAGCATGGCCAGACGGATCATCGCCCGTTCGACCAGTGCCAGCGCGGGTGCGGTCTGACCGGCTGATCGCAGGGAAAGGTCCGTATCGGTCAGCACCGTCAGCGCGGTTTGCAGCTTTTGCGCACCCCAACCCTGTGCCTGTCGCAAAATCCGGTCGCGGCGCTTGCCGTAAACAGGCGGACGCAGCTTGCCGATACCCTGCGCTGCACCGCCCGGATCTGAAGCGCAGGCATAAAGCGTGCGAAAATGCCGGGTTGCCCCGATGCACAAGGTGACTGCATTTGTGCCCTGCGCCTGCAAACGGCGAAGCAATGGCCCGATTTCGGCCGTTCGTCCTTCGGCAACCACATTCAGGACATCGTCCAACGCCGCTTCGGTCGAGCGCGGCGCGCAAGATTCGACATCTTCGATGGTCAGCTCAGAAGGGTCGCCGCGCTTGTATAATGAAATCTTTTCAACGGTCTGGGTGAAATCCCCTGGGCTGAGCGCAACCGCCAGTTCAGCCAGCGCCGACATCGTGTCTCGGGGGATATTGTGAAGGCCTGCTTCGGACAGAATCCGTTCAACCTCGGCCCGGGAAGGCGGATCGTCGTAGATACCCACGGCATAGGCCGCCGGATGGGTTTCGAACGCCTTGCGGATTTTCGAACTTGGTTTGAGCTGACCGGCGGTCACGACGATCTGCGCGTCGCCAAGCGCCCAGTCTTCCAGCGCTGACAGAATCGCAGGCGCTGCGGTCTCCGTCGCATCCTCGACAAACGCGGCCCGGGGGCCGGGAAAAAACCCAACCGCCTTGATCGCATCCAGCAGCAACGCCGGATCGCCGCGCAATTCCGATCCCGGGATTCGGGTCAGCCGCATCTCTTCCTCGGCGGCCGGGCCCAGAAGGGCCGCCAGAACCTGCTGCCGTTTCAGCGCAACACGCATCGCATCCGCGCCGTAGATCAGCAGCGCGGCCTTGTCCGCGTCGGGCCTGGTAAAATACCCCTCGGCCTCGCGCGGGCTGAGCTTCATGTGGCCGGACCTGTGGTGGCGTACAGGCGATTGACGATCTGATCCGAAAGCATCACCATCAGACGTTCCTTGGCCGCGCGTTCCCCGGCCAGGGTCGAGACGGTTGAACCGGCAGCCGAATAGGCCACGAAATTGGTTTCTGAGCCTGATGCAACCACCTGCCCTGTGGCTTTCGACACAAGCGTAAAGTTGGCCCGGCCATTAATGGTCAGGCGGTTGATTTCGTTGGTCGTAGTGATGGCCGCTGCCAGAGTCGTGGTCGCGACCTGAACATTCAGGTCGTAATCTTCAACCTGTTCCGCGCTGCGCCCCAGACGCTGTTCTAGGTTCTGAACCAACAGGTAGCTGTCGACGTCATTCGGGGCAGACACGACAACCTTCCCGTAGAGCGCTTCGCCTGAACCGCCGGGGGCATAAACCGGCTGGAAACCGCAAGCGGCAACAAACAGAGCAGCTGCAAGCGGCAGCATCCGCCACGATTTGCGATCAAACAACGACATTCACGATCCGGCCCGGTACTACGATCACTTTCTTCGGCGCTGCACCGTTCAGCGCCTTTTGCACAGCTTCGGTGCTGAGCGCGACTTTTTCAACCTCGTCCTTCGCCAAATCCTTGGACACGCTGATTTCCGCGCGGCGCTTGCCGTTGATCTGAATCGGCAACGTGACCGTGTCGTCGATCAGCATCGTCTCATCTGCGACGGGCCATGGTGCGACTGCCACCAGACCTTCTCCGCCCTGATGCGCCCAGATATCTTCGGCCAGATGCGGTGTCATCGGCGACATAAGCTGTGCCAGCGTTTTGATTGCCTGCTTCTGGGCCGAAGCCCCTGCCTTTGATTTGGCCAGCGTGTTTGTGAAGGCATAAAGCTTGGCGATGGCCGCGTTGAAGCCGAAGCTTTCGACACCCAGCGACACATCGCGGATGGTTTTATGCATCTCGCGCAGCAGGTCCTCATCACCTTCGCCTTTTGCGTCCGGGTCCATGGCACCGATCTTGTCGCAAAGGTTCCACACGCGATTGAGGTGTTTATAGGCCGCTTCGGCCCCGGCCGCGGTCCATTCCACATCCCGTTCGGGTGGCGAATCGGACAGCACGAACCAGCGGGCTGTGTCGGCACCGAAGGCAGAAATGATGCTGACCGGATCGACCACGTTTTTCTTGGATTTTGACATCTTGGCCGAGGGGATGATCTCAACCTCGGTGCCGTCGGCCAGTTTGCCGTCGGTCACATCCTCGGGCAGGTGATAGACTGGGCGGCCATTGGCGTCGCGGGTCTGGTAGATTTCGTGCGTCACCATGCCTTGGGTGAATAGGGCATCAAACGGCTCGATGGCTTTTTTCGGCAAGTGGCCCGTGATGTTCATCGCACGTGCGAAGAATCGGGAATAGAGCAGGTGCAGAATCGCATGCTCGATGCCGCCGATATACTGATCAACATTCATCCAGTATTCGGCTTCCGCCAAATCCGTTGGCGTTTCTGCACGCGGGGCGGTGAAACGGGCGAAATACCACGACGAATCGACAAAGGTGTCCATCGTGTCGGTCTCGCGTTTTGCCGGGGATCCGCATTTTGGGCAGGCGCAGTCACGCCAGGTCGGGTGACGGTCCAGCGGGTTGCCGGGTTTGTCGAACGTGACATCGTCAGGCAGGCGAACCGGCAGGTTTTCTTTTTTCTCAGGTATCACGCCGCAGCTGTCACAATGAACAACGGGAATCGGGCAGCCCCAATAGCGCTGGCGGCTCAAACCCCAGTCGCGCAGGCGGTATTTGGTGACGCCTTCGCCCCAGCCGGCCTTTTCGGCAAAATCGACGGTGGCGTCGATCGCCTCGTCACCCGTCGCCTCGGTCAGGCCCGCGAAGTGATTTACCCAGCGAACCTTTTCGGTTTTGGGCGGGACAAAAGCAATCTTGTCGACCGGCGTGTCGTCATCCAGTGCAAAGAAGGTGTCCACCACGGGCAGGCCATATTTGCGGCAGAAATCGAGGTCGCGCTGGTCATGCGCCGGGCAGGCAAAGATCGCGCCAGTGCCGTAATCCATCAGGATGAAGTTGGCGATCCAGACAGGAAGTTCCCAATTCGGGTCCAGCGGGTGTTTGACGCGAATGCCAGTGTCATAACCCAGCTTCTCGGCGGTCTCAATCGCCTCTTCGGTCGTGCCGCCTTTGCGGCATTCGGCAACAAATTCAGCAACTTCGGAACTTTCTGCCTCAAGCTGCTTGGCAATCGGGTGATCCGGCGAGATACCAACAAAGGACGCGCCCAGCAGCGTGTCGGGCCGGGTCGTATAGACGGTGATCGGCTCGCCGCCATCTGTGCGTTCAAAGCCGAATTGCAGGCCGCGCGACTTGCCAATCCAGTTTTCCTGCATCAGGCGTACCTTGGCGGGCCAGTTATCCAGAGTGTCCAGCGCGTCGAGCAGTTCCTCGGAATAGTCCGAAATTTTGAAGAACCACTGGGTCAGTTCGCGACGTTCCACCAGCGCTCCGGACCGCCAACCGCGCCCGTTTTCCACCTGTTCGTTGGCCAGCACGGTCATGTCGACCGGATCCCAGTTCACCACGGCGTTTTTGCGATACACCAGCCCGGCTTCGAGCATGTCCAGGAACAAGGCCTGCTGCTGGCCGTAATATTCGGGGTCACAGGTAGCGAACTCGCGAGACCAGTCGATCGACAGGCCCAGCGGTTTCATCTGCCCGCGCATGTCGGCGATGTTTCCGTAAGTCCAGTCTTTCGGGTGGCCACCAATCGCCATCGCGGCGTTTTCCGCTGGCATCCCGAACGCATCCCAGCCCATCGGGTGCAGCACGTTGTGGCCGGTCGCCAGTTTATGCCGCGCGATCACGTCGCCCATCGTGTAGTTGCGCACATGCCCCATATGGATTCGGCCGGACGGGTAGGGGAACATCTCAAGCACGTAATATTTCGGCTTGTCCGCCTTGTGGTCGGCGGTGAAGATCCCGGCCCTGTCCCAGGCCTCCTGCCATTTTGCTTCGATTTCGTTGGCCGAGTAGCGCGACATGGTGCGGTCCTTCGTGAATGAAAACGCCGGGCATGAACCCGGCGTGGTAATATTGCGATTTGCGGCGGGTGGCTAGAACTTGTTGTCCGCAATGCGTAGCTGGCGTGCGCGGGACAGGATTGCATCCTCGACCGCGCGGGTGGTTGCGGCACTGACCGGAGCGCCGCCACTGGTTTGCAGCGAGACAGTCAACGAGCGCGCCGCCAGCGCCGGGTCACTGATATGGACCGTCGCCCGGTACGAGCGCCCGCCACCCGGTGGCTTGCCATAGCCGGTCACGATCACACCGGTAAACGGGTCAACTTCCTGTACTGGAAGGAAATTCAGCACATCCAGCGAAGCGCGCCACAAATAGCGGTTCACATTTGTGACCTGCTCGGAGTTGTTCGGTCCGAAGACATCCCAGATCGTTGTACGGCCCGGATCGCTGAGTTCGCGTTCGTCTGTCGAAGAGCCATCGACAGTCAACGAGCGTGCATCCCCCGGCAATGGCTGGCTGCGCCCGCAGGCGGCGACAGCGGCGGTCAGTATTATCAAACCCAGAATCGTTTTCAGGCGCATCGTCGACAGGTCCTGCTTCATTGGTTTTGCGTTGTTGGTTGATACTCCTAGACAAGGCGCAGTGCAGCAACAAGCCTATTCTTTTCTTATATTGGCGCAGAATGCGGGTTCCGGGGGTGGAAATCGACTGTGGCATCCTTGCACCAATCCGGGGCCAATGCAGGCGACGCAATTAAGGTAAGCTTGCGCGAAGGGGGCAAAAAGAGCGAAACGGTGTCCGTGCTGAGACATGTGCTGAGGCATATGTCGAGTAGAAAAACTTTTGAAACCGAGGGAAACAAGATGAAAAAAGTTCTCTTCGCATCGACCGCTCTGATTGCAACCGCAAGCGTTGCAGCGGCTGATGTTCGCTTCAGCGGTTACGGCCGTTTTGGTATCGGCTACCAGGAAGACCGTAGCTTCTCGACCTCCGCCGTTGTCCGCTCCGTGACAACCGGTGGTGCTGTCACCACCACAACCCTGACTGCATCGGTTCAGGGCTCGGACACCATCCTGGTATCGCGCTTCCGTCTGAACATCGACGCAAACGTTGAAACCGACGGTGGCGTAGAGTTCTCGGGTCGTGTTCGTCTGCAGGCTGACGAAAACGCGGCAACCGGCGAAGCCAACTCGGCTGGCCTGAACGGCGCACGTTTCTCGGTCATCTACGGTGGTCTGCGTGTTGACGCCGGCAACGTATCGGGTTCGTTCGACAACTTGGCAAACTACTACGGTAACGAGCCTGGCCTGGAATCGTTCATCGGTCAGTACTCGGGCGTTGACTACAGCTTCCTGTCGTACTCCTCGACCGGTTCGGGCGCAAACGCTGTGTTCTTCCAGTACGCAGTTGGTGATTTCGCCTTCGGCGCGTCGTACGACCAGGTTGACACTGTGACCACCACAATCGGTACCGTCGCAGGTGGCCCGGCTCTGACAACCGTCACCGGTTCCGGCGACCGTTGGGACGTCAGCGCGACCTACAGCTTCGGCAACATCACTGCCGCTGTTGCTTACGGTCAGACCGACGTTTCGGGCGGTGGCAGCAAGCCTAGCCTGGCTGTTCTGACCCTGGGTGGCGAATGGGGCGACTTCTCGGGCACCCTGTTTGTTGCTGACGATAAAACCCGCGTAAGCGGCACCGACGGCACCGCATACGGTCTGTCGCTGGCCTATAACGTTGGCGCAGCAACCACCATCACCGCAGCATACGGTGACGGTTCGGCAAGCAACGACACCCGTCAGTATGGTATCGGCGCTATCTACGACCTGGGCGGCGGTGCATCGCTGCGCGGTGGTGTAGGCAGCTCGAAGCCGGGCGGCGGAAGCAGCACCATCCGTGCTGACTTCGGTGCTCAGTTCAACTTCTAAGTTGATCTGAAACCGCAAGGTTTGAGGGCAGGTCGAAAGACCTGCCCTTTTCTTTTGTGCCGACTTGGTGTTTGTCTGCGCAGGTAGGCAGATTGAGGAACCCCATGTCGCTGCAGGAAATCACCGACCGTATCGCCGAGGCGGAAATTGCCAATGGACGGCCCGCTGGCGCGGTAAAGCTGATCGCCGTTTCCAAGGTTCAGCCCGATGAACGGGTTCAGGCGGTGCTGGATCAGGGCCATCGGTGTTTCGGTGAAAACCGGGTGCAGGAAGCAGCAGGAAAATGGCCCGCCTTCAAAGAGCGGTACGACGGCATTGACCTGCATCTGATCGGCCCGCTGCAAACCAACAAAGCACGTCAGGCGATGGAACTGTGCAACGCGATCCACTCGGTTGACCGCCCCAAACTTGCCAAGACACTGGCGCGTCTGGCGCAGGAACTGGGCCACTGCCCTGACCTTTTCATTCAGGTGAATACCGGGGAAGAGGAGCAGAAGGCCGGAATCATGCCTTCAGATGCGGATGCGTTTGTTGCCGAATGCCGTGACCTCGACCTGCCAATTCAGGGATTGATGTGCATTCCTCCGATAGAGGAGGAGCCTTCGCTGCACTTCGCCCTGCTGGCAAAGATCGCAGCACGAAACGGCTTGTCCGGGTTGTCCATGGGCATGAGCGGGGATTTCGAGAAAGCCATCGCGCTGGGTGCAACGCATGTTCGCGTCGGTTCGGCAATTTTTGGCGAGCGGGTCAGGCCGCAGGGATAATCAATCGCGTGCCTTGGGCGACACGCCTGGCAATCCATTTCAGATGGTCCCGGCGAAAGGCCACGCAGCCTTCGGTGGGAAACCCCTGTCGCCGCCATTGATGAATAAAGATGGCCGAGCCGCGCCCTGGAATCGCGTCGGGCCAGTTCCAGTCAACGACGAGCACAAGATCGTACAAAGGGTCTGACCTGCGCAGTTTCTCGTGGCTGTGGGCGTAAGGCGCCCGTACCAGATGGTTATAACCCGCATCCTGCATGTCGTCAGACCAAAGATCCCCCGGACCGATCGGACGCGCCCATGGCACGGGCCGACAGATGCGGTCCGGCCGGTACAGCATGGCCACAATCCGGTGCGTTCCAACCGGTGTTGCGCCGTCGCCTTCGCGCTTGTCCGCGCTGATCCCGCCTTTGCCGATGGCGCAGGGGAAGACCCGGCCCAGAAACCGGACACCGCGCGGCGTCAGCACAAGATCATTTGGTGTCACAGCAGATGGCCTGACTTTGCCGCCTTGGTCGCCAGATACCCCCGGTTATGTGCCGTTTCGCCAACTTGCAGCGGCACCCGTTCTGTCACGGCGATTCCTGTTTTCTCCATCATCGCAATCTTTGCCGGGTTGTTGGTCAGCAAGCGGACTGCGTTGAAGCCAAGGGATTTCAGGATATCCGACCCCAGGCGAAAATCCCTCTCGTCATCTTCAAACCCGAGGCGATGATTGGCCTCGACCGTGTCAAACCCTTGATCCTGCAGGAAATATGCGCGCATCTTGTTGGCCAGCCCGATGCCGCGACCCTCCTGATTGAGATACAGCAGGACGCCGGCACCTTCCGTGCCCATCTGGGCCAGGGCCCCGCGAAGCTGCGGGCCGCAGTCGCATTTCAGGCTGCCCATCAGATCGCCGGTAAAACAGGCCGAGTGCAATCTGGCCAGAACCGGCTTGCTCCGATCCGGGCGTCCGATCTCGATGGCATAATGCTCTTCTCCACCATCTTCGGGGCGGAAAATGTGCAACCGGCCTGCCTCGGACACTTCCATTGGCAGGCGCGCCGCAACGACTTCGTGCAAGGCGCTGCGGTCAGCCAGATGAGGTGCCGCGCGCGTATGATCAATGCAGGTCAGTCCATGCGCTGCCGCAAAGGCGCGGCCGTCTTCAATTGCCGTAACAACTGCGGAAGGTAACAGGCGCGCGGATTTCGTCAGCGCAATCGCGATCCGGTGCAGATTGGCATGTCCCTGACGCTCGGACATCAGGGGGCCTTTCATCGGTGCGTTCAGATCGTCAGACGGATCGGCGACGGCCTGCACCCATCCAATATCCGCATCCGCCGGAAGGATCACGCGCGCCAGATCGCCGTCATAGGCCCGGGCCTTGAGCGTTTCTGCCCGCCGTCCGGTGATCGTGACAACCGGGTCGCTGCCAAGACCCCTGAGATCGGCAAGCCTTTGCGCGCTGAGTGTTTCCGACGCCACGGCCAACACGCTTAGTCCGCCGTCATCTGTCAGGACCACAGGCAGGCCCATGCGCAGATCTGCCCGCGCCCGTGCCAGCAATTCCGAGATGTCTGGAATGAGACTCATCCGTGTTATCCTATAACGTTTCGTCCATCAGGTAGCCTGATCCGCGGAAAATGTGAAACATTTCCTATACGTCAGACACGAGGTCGTGAGACAGTTGCAGCAAATCTTGTTGATTGCATATTCCACACGCAAGTGATGCAAAAGGCATAGGAGGACGGGAACATGGCTCAGCTCAAGAAAATTCTGCTTGTGGATGATGACGAGGATCTGCGCGAAGCTCTGAGTGAGCAGCTTGTGATGACCGAGGATTTTGATGTCTTCGAAGCATCCGACGGGTCGTCAGCCATGGAGCGCGCCCGCGAGGCGATCTACGATCTGGTGATTCTTGATGTTGGCCTTCCTGACACCGACGGGCGCGAACTATGCCGCCTGATGCGTAAACAAGGTGTAAAAAGCCCGATTCTGATGCTGACTGGCCATGACAGCGACGCCGACACCATCCTGGGTCTGGACGCCGGCGCAAATGATTACGTCTCGAAACCGTTCAAATTTCCGGTTCTTCTGGCTCGCATCCGTGCCCAGCTGCGCCAGCACGAGCAATCTGAAGATGCGGTGTTCGTCCTGGGCCCCTACACTTTCAAACCGGCGATGAAGATGCTGATCACCGAAGAGGATCGCAAAATTCGCCTGACCGAGAAAGAAACCAATATTCTCAAGTTCCTGTACCGGTCCACCGACGGCGTTGTTGCCCGCGATGTCCTGCTGCACGAGGTCTGGGGCTACAATGCAGGTGTCACAACCCACACGCTGGAAACTCATATCTATCGCCTGCGCCAGAAGATCGAGCCCGACCCGTCCAATGCGCGCCTTTTGGTCACAGAATCGGGTGGCTATAGACTCGTTTCGTAACTGGGTGTGGATTGAGGTGGATCAAAGTGATACTCTGTAAACATATTTAAGGTGATCGTATCCCGCGCATGTCCGGGTCATGACATGTACCTCCCTGTTGGACTGCCGGGCCTCCGGGCCCGGCTTTTTTATTGCAACCGAAGGTTTACGTGTGAATTTCGGCGCTCCGGCAGTGTGGTTGCGCGCTGGCATTATGTAAGTCAGTTGTCTTTCCAGCGGTCTTCATACTCTCCGAGCAATCTGGACATTGTCAGCAGTGATGCGAAAAGCCGGGCGTAAACGTCCCGTGACAACATCGGTTTGTTGTCGTCCAGCAACTGCACGAGATCGCTCACACCTTCGGCAAAGGCATCGCACACCTGGTGGTCTGCGATCGTGGGGTCCAGCGTCCAGATGCCGTTCTGATCGTAGTACGCTGCAGGCTGCGGTTCGTGTTCAATCATGGTGTGGCCTCATTCATCCGATGCACACCTGTGACCGCGACATGCAGCGGGCAAGCCTGTTGGCAGGAAGTCACAAGAAAATGGCGAACTCGACAAAGCGATGAAGAAAACGAGCGCCTCACATCAAATTCCATGCGGGTTCTTTTTCTCATGGCACCCTGACCACCGGGGCGTTAGGTTGCACCAACCGCGATACAGGAGACCTTCTGCATGCCCTTCACAATTGCCACATGGAACATCAACTCGGTCCGGCTGCGCGAACCTATCGTGTTGAAATTGCTGCGGGAAGAGGCCCCCGACGTTCTGTGTCTGCAAGAGTGCAAGTCACCGGTCGAAAAAATCCCGACCGAAGGGTTCGCCGAGTTGGGCTATACCCATCTGATCGCGCGGGGTCAGAAAGGGTATAACGGCGTGGCCATCCTGTCGCGTCTTCCGCTGGAGGAGGTGGGCGATAAGGATTTCGCCGGGCTGGGTCATGCCCGCCATATCGCCGGGCGGCTGGAAAACGGCGTGGTGATTCACAACTTCTATGTCCCGGCAGGCGGCGATGTGCCGGACCGTGAGGTGAACGAGAAATTCGGTCAGAAACTGGATTACCTGACGGATATGCGGGACTGGTTCCATTCGGAGAAACCCGAAAAATCCATCCTGGTCGGTGATCTGAACATCGCCCCGCGCGAAGATGATGTCTGGTCGCACAAACAACTGCTCAAGGTGGTGTCGCACACGCCCATCGAGGTCGAGCAACTGGCCGAAACGCAGGATGCGGGCGGTTGGGTCGATGTCACACGCAAGGACATCCCCGAAGGCCAGCTTTTCAGTTGGTGGTCCTATCGGGCGCGGGATTGGGATGCCGCGGACAAGGGGCGGCGGCTGGATCATGTCTGGGCGACGCCCGATATATCGAACGCGGGTCATTCCAGCCGCGTTCTGCGCGAAGCGCGCGGTTGGGAGAAACCCAGCGACCATGCGCCTGTCTTTGCGACTTTCGACCTTTGAACCCGCAACTCTACTATTGGTTTCTGCCCTTTGTGGTTGCATATAGAGGCCAAGTTCGAACGAGAGAGTGTAAGCCATGGAACTTCTGAACGCCGCAGCCGGCGCTGATGTCACCGATCTGATCAAGGACGGAACCGAGGCCACGTTCATGGCCGATGTTGTTGAAGCGTCGCAGGAAACTCCGGTCATCGTCGATTTCTGGGCACCGTGGTGCGGGCCGTGCAAGACGCTAGGACCCCAGTTGGAAGAGGCCGTGACCGCCGCCAAGGGCGCGGTGAAGATGGTCAAGATCAATGTGGACGAGGCCCAGATGATCGCCTCGCAGATGCGCGTTCAGTCGATCCCGACCGTCTATGCGTTTTTCCAGGGCCAGCCCGTTGACGGGTTTCAGGGCGCGGTGCCAGGTTCCGAGGTCAAGGCGTTTGTGGACCGCGTGATCGAAGCGGCCGGCGGCCAAAGCCCGGGCGGACAGTTGGATGATGCCGTTCAGGCCGCCGAAGAAATGCTGGCTGAAGGGGCCGCCGTCGATGCGGCGCAGACCTTTGCCGCCATTCTGGGCGAAGATCCGAACCATGCCGGAGCCTATGGTGGTTTGGTGCGTGCGCATATCGCGTCTGGCGATCTGGAACAGGCCGAAGCCATCCTGAACGGGGCACCGGCCGAAATCTCCGGCACAGCCGAGCTTGAGGCCGCGCATGCCCAGCTGGAACTGGCCAAACAGGCAGCCGATGCAGGCCCGGTGGCCGAGCTGAGCGCCGCCGTCGAAGCCGAACCCGGCAACCATCAGGCCCGGTTCGATCTGGCGCAGGCCCTGCATGCCAATGGTGATGTCGAGGACGCGGTGGCGCAATTGTTGGAACTGTTCCGCCGGGACCGCGAATGGAACGACGGAGCCGCCAAAATCCAGCTGTTCACGATTTTCGACGCGCTCAAGCCAAATGACCCTGTGGTTCTGAACGGGCGGCGCAAGCTCAGCTCGATGATATTTGCCTAATTCCGGATCAGGGCTACACTCGGATACATGATGCATCCCGCCGATCTGCCGGAAACGGTATCCGTTTTTCCATTGCCCGGGGCGCTGCTGTTGCCCCGTTCGCGCCTGCCGCTGCACATTTTTGAGCCGCGTTATCTTCAGATGCTGGACGACGCGCTCAAGACTCAGGAACGGCTGATAGCCATGGTTCAGCCGAATCCGTGCCAAAGCGATGAAAGCAAGCTGCACCAGATCGGATGTGCCGGGCGGGTGACACAGTTTTCCGAAACGGAAGATGGCCGATATCTGATCACACTGACCGGGATTTCGCGGTTTCGGGTCAAATCCGAACTGGATGCATTTACGCCCTATCGACGGTGCTCGGTCTCGTGGGATGGGTTTGACCGCGATCTGGGCAAGGCGGAACGGGATGACGGGTTCAATCGCACAAGGTTGCTGAACCTGCTGGAGCGATTCTTTTCCTCACGCCATCTGTCGACGGATTGGGACACGTTGAAGGACGCAGATGATGAGTTGCTGGTCAACTCTCTGTCGATGCTGCTGGATTTCGACCCCGAGGACAAACAGGCTCTGCTCGAGGCGCCCTGTCTACGCACCCGACGTGAAACGCTTGTGACGCTGATCGAATTCGCCCTGCGCGGCGGCTCTAACGAGGAAAAACTGCAATGAGCGAACCCGACACCACTTTTGATCGCCGCATGCTCGAGGCGCTGATCTGCCCGCAAACCCATACGACGCTGCATTATGATGCCGAAAAGCAGGAGCTTGTGTCGAAAGCCGCGAATCTCGCCTTTCCGATCCGCAACGGCATCCCGGTGATGCTCGTGGATGAAGCACGAGAACTCGACTGATCGTCTCAGGGTGCCCGGCGGCGTTTTAGATCGCGCGCCCCTGCAGCAGTTTTGGCAGGTCTCCGGTCAGCCCGGCGGCCTCGCGCACAAAGCCCCGGCGCAACCCGGGCATAGAGCCGACGATGCCCATGCCGATGTCGCGACCGATCCGCAGCAGCGGGTTGTCGTTGGAAAACAGCTTATTGAACACATCCGTCGCCATGGCCAATGCGGCTGTATCGAACCGCCGCCACTCCTGATAGCGTTCCAGCACCAGAGCCGAGCTGAAATCCTCGCCCCGCCGTCCGGCCAGCGTCAGCACCTCGGCCAGCGCGCCGACATCACGCAATCCGGCGTTTAATCCTTGCCCCGCGATCGGGTGCATGCCGTGCGCGGCATCCCCAACGAGCGCCAACCGCTCGCCGATGAAGGAATTGGCGATGGTCAGGTTCAGCGGGTAGGTGAACCGGTCGCCCTGCAAACGGATGTCGCCCAGGAAATCCCCGAACCGGGGGCGCAGGACCTGCAGATAGTCGGCTTCTGACAGGGCGTTGATGCGCCGGGCCGTGTCGGTCCGTTCACTCCAGACAATGGAGCTGCGATTGCCGGTCAGCGGCAGAATAGCCAGTGGACCTGGCGGCATGAAGAACTGGTGGGCAATGCTGTGATGGGGCAGGTCATGTTCGATGGCGCAGACCAGCGCCGTCTGCCCATAATCCCAGCCGGTGCGCCTGATGCCCGCCCGCGCGGCAGTGCCGCTTCGGCGCCCGTCGCATCCGACAAGCAGGCCGCCGGTCAGAACAGAGCCATCGTCAAGTGTCAGTGACACGCCCGTTGCATCGCATTCCTGCGCTACGACTGTTTTCCCGCTCAGTTGCGTTATGCCCTTTTCCTCGGCCATCGCCTCAAGAAAGGCGCGACGCAGATGGCGGTCTTCGACCATGTAGCCCATCGGGCCTTCTTCGATCTCGGCATGGTCGAAATGCATGAAGAAGGGCGACGGGCCGGCCCCGGCATGCCCGTCGGTGACCTTGATCTCGAGCATCGGTTGCGCATGCCCGGCAACCCTGCTCCAGACGCCGGTCGCCGCCAGCAATCTTTGCGAAGCAAGCGCAAGTGCGTAGGCCCGGCCGTCAAATGCGGCGTCCTTGCGCACGGTCTCGGCCAGCGCGTCGATTACCGTTACAGAATGCCCGGTCTGCGCCAGTGCCAGTGCCAGTGCGGGGCCGTTCAGGCCGCCGCCAACGATCAGGATATCCGAAACCTTAGTCATGCCCCGCAATATGCGCGCCCTTTCGGGATTGTCCATGTGCGGTCGTGTCGCTACCGTCCCCTCATCGTAGATAAATGGAGGTGAGGGATGCAGGAGTGGCTGACCATGACCGCGTGCGATCTGGGGCGCGGCATCGGAATGGGGCAGATCGACCCTGTGGATCTGACCGAAACCTATCTGGCGGCCATCGACGCGCATCCGCATCGTGATCGTATTTATGCCCGCGTTACCCATGACCGCGCCCGGGCCGAAGCCAAGGCCGCAAAGGAACGAGCCGGCTTGGGGCTGCGCCGATCCTTGCTGGACGGTGTGCCAATCAGCTGGAAAGACCTGTTTGACACGGCAGGCATCGCAACCGAGGCAGGCACGGCCCTGCTTAAAGGTCGCGTTCCGGATGCCGATGCCGTGGTCGTGCGCAACGCCACCGCCATGGGAACGGTGTGTCTGGGCAAGACACATATGAGCGAGCTGGCCTTTTCCGGCCTAGGACTGAATCCCATCACCGGTACGCCGCCCTGTATTGACGATGAAGAGGCGGTGCCCGGCGGCTCATCCTCGGGCGCGGCGGCTTCGGTAGCATGGGGGCTGGCGGCTTGCGGGATCGGATCGGATACCGGCGGGTCGGTACGCATCCCGTCGGCCTGGAACAATCTGGTGGGCCTGAAAACAACAGCCGGACGCGTCAGTCTTGAGGGCACTGTGCCATTGTGCCTGCGGTTTGACACGGTTGGGCCGCTGGCCCGTTCGGTCGAGGATGCTGCGCACGTGCTGGCGTTGTTGGAAGGTGGCACTCCCGCCGACTTGCGGGGGGCCAGCCTGAAAGGGCGGCGGTTTGCCGATCTGCAGAATGTTGCCAGGGATGATTTGCGGGACGGCCCGCGCAAGGCGCTTGAGGAAGCCCTGAACCGACTGCGGGAGGCCGGCGCGCAAATCGTACCGCTGGATGTTCCTGAACTGAACGACGCCATGGGTCTGACCAGTGTAGTCTATACGACAGAAGCGTATGGGCTGTGGCGTGACGTGATCGAAGCGAACCCCGATGCCATGTATCCGGAAATTCTGGAACGATTCCGCATCGGCAAGGCGCATTCCGGCCCGGACTACGTAGCGGCCTGGTCCAGGCTCAAGGCCTGCCGCAGCGCATGGGACGCCGCAACCACCGGGTTTGACGCGGTTCTGGCCCCGACGGCACCCATTCTGCCGCCGAATCTGGACCGTCTGATGACCGACCATGACTACTACGTCACTGAAAATCTGCTGGCCCTGCGCAACACACGCATCGGCAATTTGATGGGTTTGGCTTCTCTGACTTTGCCTACCGGAACACCCGGTTGCGGATTGATGATGCTAGGCTATCCGGGTTCGGAAGAAGCGCTGTTACGGCTGGGATCTGCGGCCGAATCCGCGTTGGCCTGAATGCCACAATCCCCTGATTCGGCACCTCTTTGTCTGGACGAGGCGGGGTGCGACCTGTAATCTGCCAAAAAATCGGGACAAAAACGATCCCGGCATTGAGGCAGTTGTTATGAATTTCCCCGAGCGGTTTTCGGACCTACCGGCATATGCATTCCCGCGTCTGCGCGCCCTGTTGGATCACCATCAGCCGGGCGGTGAGGTCATTCATATGACTATCGGCACGCCAATGCATGATTTCCCGGCGTGGGTGACGGATATCATCGCCGAAAACGCTGCTGATTTTCAGGGATATCCGCCGAACGAAGGTTCGCCCGCGCTGCGGTGTGCGATCACCGATTGGATCGAACGTCGTTATGGTGTTTCGCTTGATCCCGATACCAACGTGATGGCCCTGAATGGCACGCGCGAAGGTCTGTATAACGCAGCTATGGCGCTGTGCCCGGAGCAGAAGAACGGCCAGCAGCCGATCGTTCTATGCCCGAACCCGTTTTATCAGGTCTACATGGTCGCCTCGATCTCGGTCGGGGCGCAGCCGGTTTTTGTTCCGGCCACGGCCGCCACTGGTCACTTGCCGGACTATGCCGGTCTGCCCGAGGACGTGCTGAACCGAACTGCGGTGGCCTATATCTGCTCGCCCGCCAACCCGCAGGGCGCGGTTGCGTCGCGGGACTATTGGGCTGAACTGATCCGTCTGGCCGAGAGATACGATTTCCGCATCTTCGCCGACGAATGTTATTCCGAGATTTACCGCGACGAAGCTCCGACAGGTATTCTGACCGTGGCGCAGGAACTGGGAGCGGATCCTGAGCGGATCGTCCTGTTCAATTCGCTGTCCAAACGATCCAATCTGGCCGGGCTGCGTTCGGGACTGATTGCAGGCGGCCCTGAGACGATCAAAAGGGTCAAGCAGCTGCGGGCCTATTCCGGCGCGCCTCTGCCCGCGCCGTTGCAGGCTGCGGCTGCAAAAGTCTGGGCGGATGAGGCGCATGTGGCCGAGAACCGTGCACTCTATCAGGATAAATACGCCATTGCGGATGAGGTGTTCGCTGGCGTGCAGGGCTATATGCCGCCTGAGGGCGGGTTCTTCCTGTGGCTGCCGGTCGAAAACGGCGAGGAAACAGCGTTGAAGCTGTGGCAGGAGACAGGGGTGCGTGTCCTGCCAGGCGCATATCTTTCTCAAGGCGATCCGGGACAGAACCCGGGCGAGCAATTTATCAGGGTCGCCATGGTGGCCCCAAAAACAGAGTTGCAGCGCGGGCTGATCACGCTTCGCGACTGCATCTATTCGTGAGGTACGAGGGCAAAATGGCATCATTGAACGCGCGCAACCGCGATCCTTTACTGGACAGCACAACGCAGGCCGCGATTGAGCGGCGCAGCAAGGAATTGATCGGGATCGCCCTGATCCTGCTGGGTTTTGCGGCAGCGACAATGATCTGGTCCTACACGCCGGATGATCCGAACTGGATGGTATCGACAGACGCGCCGGTGCAGAACTGGATGGGCCGTATCGGGGCCTCGATCGCTGCGCCTCTGTTCATGATCGTGGGCTGGGGAAGCTGGAGCATCGCTTTGGTGTTGATCGGCTGGGGCATCCGCTTTGCCGGTCACTTCGGCGAAGATCGCGCCGTTGCGCGC
Source organism: Ruegeria sp. N11 (assembly GCF_056531525.1). Lineage (NCBI taxonomy): Bacteria > Pseudomonadati > Pseudomonadota > Alphaproteobacteria > Rhodobacterales > Roseobacteraceae > Ruegeria > Ruegeria sp. N11. The sequence goes on along the minus strand of NZ_JBQFLX010000002.1, from coordinate 195,890 downwards.
CTGATCTTTGCGCCGATCTGGATCGCGGTTGTATCGGTTTATGCAGCGACTCTGGTGCCGGGCGACGCATGGCGCGCCACCCACAGCTATGGTCTGGGCGGTTTGTTTGGCGATACCGTGATGGGTGCGTTGCTGACATTGTTGCCGATTTCCTCGCATTTCATGGTCAAGCTGATGTCGCTGGCGATGGCGGTGGGGATGCTGGCGCTGGGCGTTTTTGTTCTTGGGTTTACCAAAGACGACGTCCGGCGCGGGTTCCGGGCTTTCCTGCTTGGTCTTGTTCTGTCCTACGACATGCTGATGAAGGGTCTTGGCCGCAGCGCATCTGCCACGGCCCAGGCCGCGCGTGACCGCCGCGCGCGGTGGGAAGATCGCAAGGCCGCCCGGATCGAGGCTGATGACCTCGTGTTCCAGGACGATATGGATTTTGCCGATCCGGTATTCGAAGAGCTTGAATTCGAGCCCGGGCCGCAGAAAACCGGCCTGCTGGCGCGGATGCCCGCGTTGATCCGGCGACCTGAACCGATGCCGGAACCCGAACTTGTCGACCCTGAACCGGTTGCAGGTTTCGACGAAATGCCGGGTGAGGATCGTATCCGTTCAAAAATTTCGGCAGCCGTCCGCAGCCGCCGGGTCGCCACCGGTGAGATGACGCCCGAACCCGATCCGAACCTTCCGCTGACCAAGGGCCGCGGCAGAGGGCCCGACCCGCTGATCCTGAACACAGCGCGGGCCGGAGAATTGCCGCCTGAGCCACCCATTACTGCGGGCGGGTTGCCACCCGAACCGCCGTTGACTTCAGGGGCGGCGCCCGAATGGCAGGCGCGTGAGCCGAACGCGTACGTGCCTGAACCCGATCACATGCAGGGCTTTCAGCCGGAACCCGATTTTGACGGCGACGACGTGTTTGAGGACGCACCCGAACTCGTGCCAGAGCCGCGCACGGCGATGAAAATCCCGGTGGCCGAGCCTCGCAAACCGGTCGTGGCACAGCCTGTGCGCCGCAGCCCGCCTCCGTCGCGTCGTGCTCAGGCCGAAGCGCAGCCGACCTTGTCGTTCGAGGAACGGCATTCGGATTTCGAATTGCCGCCGCTGGGTCTGCTGTCCAATCCGGCCAGCATTCAGCGCCATCATCTGAGCGATGAGGCGCTGGAGGAAAACGCGCGGATGTTGGAAAACGTTCTGGACGATTATGGCGTCAAGGGTGAGATCGTCAGCGTCCGCCCCGGCCCTGTGGTGACCATGTACGAACTTGAACCGGCTCCGGGCCTGAAAGCCAGCCGTGTGATCGGTCTGGCGGACGATATCGCGCGGTCCATGTCCGCCTTGTCGGCGCGGGTTTCGACCCTGCCGGGGCGTTCTGTGATCGGTATCGAACTGCCCAACGAAAATCGCGAGATGGTCGTGCTGCGCGAAATCCTCGCCAGCCGGGACTTTGGCGATGGCAACCACGCGCTGCCTTTGGCACTGGGCAAGGATATCGGCGGGGAATCCGTTGTCGCGAACCTGGCCAAGATGCCTCACCTGCTGATCGCGGGTACCACGGGCTCCGGTAAGTCAGTGGCGATCAACACCATGATCCTGTCGCTGCTGTATAAGCTGACGCCGGATGAATGTCGCCTGATCATGATCGACCCCAAGATGCTGGAGCTGTCCGTTTATGACGGCATCCCGCATCTGCTGTCCCCGGTTGTGACCGACCCAAAGAAGGCGGTTGTGGCTCTGAAATGGGTCGTGGGCGAGATGGAGGACCGCTATCGTAAGATGTCCAAAATGGGCGTGCGCAATATCGCGGGCTACAACGGCCGCGTGAAGGACGCGCTGGCCAAGGGCGAACTGTTCAGCCGCACGGTTCAGACCGGGTTTGACGATGACACCGGCGAACCCACATTCGAGACCGAAGAATTCGCACCTGAGGCGATGCCCTACATCGTCGTCATCGTCGACGAAATGGCCGATTTGATGATGGTCGCGGGCAAGGAAATCGAAGCCTGCATTCAGCGTCTGGCACAGATGGCGCGGGCTTCGGGTATTCACCTGATTATGGCAACGCAGCGTCCGTCGGTCGACGTGATCACCGGTACGATCAAGGCGAACTTCCCGACGCGGATTTCATTCCAGGTGACCTCGAAAGTCGACAGCCGTACCATCCTAGGTGAAATGGGGGCTGAGCAACTGTTGGGGCAGGGCGACATGCTCTACATGGCGGGTGGGGCCAAGATTACCCGCTGCCACGGTCCGTTCGTTTCGGACGAAGAGGTCGAGGAAATCGTCAACCACCTGAAACAGTTCGGTCCACCGGACTACATGAGTGGGGTAGTCGATGGCCCGACCGAGGAAACCGCTGACAATATCGATGCTGTTCTGGGCCTGAATACCGGTGGAAACACCAACGGTGAGGACGCCCTGTACGATCAGGCAGTCGGGATTGTAATCAAGGATCGCAAATGCTCGACCTCGTACATTCAGCGAAAACTTGCCATTGGCTACAACAAGGCCGCGCGGCTTGTTGAGCAGATGGAAGACGAAGGCGTTGTTTCGTCAGCAAATCACGTCGGCAAACGCGAAATCCTCGTCCCCGAGCAGTAGGATATTTAATAACAAGAGCAAAGCGCTTATCTGGTGTCTCATGAAACAGATAGCCTTTGCCCTTGCTTTGACACTGGCCGCGCCTGCGGCCTGGGCGGCAGACAAACTGCCATTGTCGCAGATTTCAAAATACCTGAACGATATGAAAACCGTTCAGACGTCGTTCACTCAGGTCAACGATGACGGATCGCTAAGTACCGGAAAGCTTTGGATTCAACGCCCCGGCAAGATGCGGTTCGAATATGACCCCCCCAATGATGCCGTCGTTCTGGCGCGCTCCGGATCCGTGATGATCTTTGATCCGAAATCAAACCAGCCGCCCGAGCAATACCCGCTGAACCGGACACCGTTGTCACTGGTGCTGAAGCGAAATGTAAATCTGGGTGAGGCGAATATGGTGGTGGGGCACGAGTTTGACGGAACGGCCACGATCGTTACCGTGCAGGACCCCAAAAACCCCGACGCAGGCCGGATCGAGCTGATGTTTACAGGCGATCCCATTGAGCTGCGTAAATGGGTGATTCACGACAATGCCGGGGGGCAGACCACGGTCCTGCTGGGCGCATTGGAAACAGACGGACGCTTGAACCAGAGTCTGTTCTCACGCCCAAATTAGGACAGGCCGGGTAACTTTCGGCCTGCGCAATGGTGTCAGATTCGGCAGGACGCCAGCTGGGCCTGATAAAGACGCGCCCGCGCATCGACATCATCGGCCACGTTGAGCAACCAGGATTTGCCGTTGTAGGTGCCACGCGCAAAGCCGGCGTGACCTTCGTGATAGGCCAGGTACTGGTTGCGTGTGTCGCTGGGGTGGATGCCATTGCGTTCGTAGCTTTTGTTCATGTACCAGCCGATGAAGTCGGACGCGTCGCGAATGCGATCCCGCTTGGCGCGCCGTTTTCCGGTTTCGCGCTGATATTGCTCCCACGTGCCATCAAGGGCCTGGCTGAAGCCGTAGGCGCTGCTCTGACGGCCTAGCGGGATCACTCCCAGTGCGTATTTGTGCGGGGTTCGTGCATCGTGACGATAGCGGCTTTCCTGATAGATCGTCGCCATCTGAACGTGAATGGGCACCCCCCATTTCCGTTCGGTGGATTTGAACGCCTTGATGTAGTCAGGTCTTTCGCGCGCAATACTGCACGCGTCATTCAATCTGCTGGGCGGTTGCTTGGAACCGCCCCCACAGGATGCCAAAAGCAGCACCCCAAGGAGTACAACTAGAATTCTGCTCATGTGCCTCGTGCCTTTTTTGTTCATTCTAGCGCAGATTGTAGTTTGAGGAAATCACTTTCGTTACAGAACAATAGCCAGAATGACAGGTAATGCCCCCACGGAAAGAAGAGTCGAGACCATGACCATTCCGGCAACCGCGTCTGAATCGGCCTTGAACCGCTCGGCCAGAAGGTACGATGTGACTGCCACCGGGGTGCACATTTGCAAGACCAGCACACCGAATGCCACGGCCCCAAGATCGAACGTCACTGCAACGGTCCAGCCCAAAACAAAGCAAACGCCAAGCTTCAGAACAGACAGCCAGATTGCCTGCCCCAGCTTGTCCGTGGTCAGACGTGCAATCGCGACGCCGAGCGTGATCAGCATCATGGGCACCGCCATCTGCCCCAGCAACTCAAGCGTATTGGTTAGAAACAAGGGCGTTTCCCAGCCTTGCCACAAAAACAGCGCGCCAAGCAGCGTGGCCCAGACCATTGGCTCGCGTATGACTTTGCCAAACGCGCCTTTTCCGGCCACCAGATAGATTCCGTAAGTGAATGAAAACAGGGCCGTGACCGCAAGAAAGATCACCGCATAGCCCAGTCCCGCCTGCCCGAATGCAAAAATACACAGAGGCAGCCCAAGATTTCCGGTATTCCCAAAAATGAGCGGCGACAGATACGTGCGCTGCTCCAGTTTTAAAAGATGCACGGTCACTTTGAAGACCACGGCAAGTGCCAGATTCCCGGCAATGGTGGCCAGCGTGAACCGTGACAGATCCCCGCCCGGAATTTCGGTCTGCATCAAGGCGACGAAGATCAGACTTGGCACGGCCAGTGTCATCGCAAACCGTGTCACGAACTGCAAACGGTACTCGAATCCCAGCCTGACCCAGGTAAACCCAATCCCTGAAAGCAGAAATACCGGAGCGACGATTTCGAACACTGTCAGTAGTAGGTTCACAGACTGTTTCCCTGAATTTCAGATCAATGATTGGCATTTTGGCTCGGAAAGAGGTAGTAAGACCTCCGGGGGCTGAAACAATGCTGAAGACAAATGCCAAATACGGCTTGGGCCAGGTGGTCCGCCATAAGAAACATCCCTTTCGAGGGGTGATTTTTGACGTGGATCCGGAGTTCTCAAATACGGAAGAATGGTATCAGGCGATTCCTGAAGACAGTCGACCGATAAAGGATCAGCCGTTTTATCACCTGCTGGCTGAAAACGACCAATCCTTCTATGTTGCTTATGTTTCAGAACAAAATCTGGTTGCCGACCAGTCCGGAGAGCCGGTTGAGCACCCCGATATTCCCGACATGTTCGGCCCGTTCGAGGATGGCGCGTATCCGCTGCACTTTCATCTGAATTGATGACCGCATAGCTGCCGCCTTCCGGTCGCCGAAACTTAATACCCAAGCGCACATCCGTCTTTTCTGGGGTCACTTGCGCCCTCAAGAACACCGCTTTCACAGATTCGGATCGCCTGTGCACCGCCGAGGGGTGTGTCAGGAATTGAAACAGTGTGGCCAATGTCAGACAATTGTTGCGCTACTGCTTGCGGATATCCGCGTTCCAGTTTCAGTACCCCACCATCGGCAAAGGCGCGCGGCGCATCGATGCTGCCCTGAAGACTCAAATCAAAATCGACAAGATTGGACAGGAATCTGGCGTGTCCGGTCGGCTGGTAGGCCCCGCCCATGACGCCGAATGGCATCACTACCCGGCCGCCCTGTTGCAGCATCCCGGGAATGATCGTGTGCATCGGGCGTTTTCCACCGCCCAGCTCATTGGGGTGCCCGGCTTGCAGCGTAAAGCCCGCCCCGCGGTTCTGCAGCAGAATGCCATATTTTTCAGACGCGATCCCTGATCCGAAGCTGTGGAAGATCGAGTAGATGAGAGATACGGACATCCGGTCCCGGTCGACCACCGTGATATAGACGGTATCCTTGTGAACGGACTCGGTCAGCGGTGCGGCGGCGGCCATAGTGCTTTTGGGGTCGATAAGTGCAGCCAGCCTGTCTGCAATGTCCTGATCTGTAAACCGTTCGGCCCTGGCCATATGATCGGGGTCCGCAATGAATCGATTGCGGGCATCGTAGGCCAATTTGGTGGCCTCGGCCTCGATATGAACCCTTTGCGCACCAAAAGGGTCCATCCCGGCCAGATCAAAGTTCTTCATAATATTGAGCAACAGGATCGCAGTCGCCCCTTGCCCATTTGGCGGGTGTTCGACAAGGTCCGTGCCTTTGTAGTGCCCGCTCATTGGGTTGGTTTGCGTCCATCTGGTGGCTTGAAAGTCATCCGATGTGTGGACCCCACCCAATGTGTTCAGGGCGGAAATCATGTCTTGCACGATGTCACCGGTGTAGAATGCTTCGCGCCCGTGACGAGCAATTTGGCGCAGAACTTCCGCCTGACCCGGAGCGCGAAAGACCTGACCTGTTTCCGGGGGCTTGCCATCGACCAGATAGTGGTCGCGGGCCGCACCCTGCAAAACAGCCGCGCCGGATTTCCAGTCGAAGGCCACTCGTGCGGCCACCGGAACACCGGTCTCGGCGTAGTCGATGGACGGTTGCAAAATCGCCTCAAGCCCCAGCCGTCCTTCCGTTTCCGCCAGGTGGCAAAACGCATCAACAGCACCCGGAACTGTCACCGCATCCGGGGTGTTCAGGGGCACGGTCTTCAGGTCCTTTGCGCGCAACGCCTCTGCATTTGCTGCTTGGGGCGCGCGGCCTGAACCGTTCAGCGCGCGAATTTCGTTCTCGCCTGCGCGATTGAACAGGACAAAACAATCGCCACCCAGACCGGTCATTTGTGGTTCGCAAATGCCCAGCAGAACCGCACCGGCGATGGCGGCGTCCATCGCGTTTCCGCCCTGCGCCAGTATGTCCAGCGCCACCTTGGCCGCCAAAGGGTGTGACGTCGCACACATGCCTTCGGTCGCCAGCACTTCGGAACGTCCGGGTTTGTGCAGATCGCGCATGACGGGGCTCTCCTCATTGAACGCGCAGACCGTATCGCGCGGCAGAGGAATGTCCAGTCAACTTGAGGGGAGGTTCCTCGGCGCCGGTCACTGGGTGGGGGCTGTGATGCTGGGCGCCGAGGGAAGCTATCTGAGCTACAAGACCCTTTTGCCAATTATTTGCGGCGCGACAATGTTTCGATCTGGGCCTTATTGTGGCCATTTCGGGTCAATTCGCCTCATCCGGGAAATCGAAGCGCAAAGACAACCTATTGCACCCTTCGCGCCGCTCATAGTGGATGGCGCTGGTCAATTGGTGAATCAGGAACCATCCGAATCCCCCTTCGGGCAGACTCTGTCTGGTTGTGTTGACGTCCGCCGGAATTCCATCGGGCACTCGACACCCCGGCAAAGGGTTGCCGGTATCCGTAATGACAATGACAAGCCAATCTCTGTGAAGGCGGCACCTGACTAGAACACGGGCTGGGGCGATGCCTGCGTAGGCATGTTCGACCACGTTGTTTATCGCCTCGGCCAGCGCGATTTTTACGTCGCTTGCCTGTGGCGCGGGCAATCCGCGCTCGGCGAGGCTGGCGCTTAGACGGGCGATACCCGTGCTCGCCTCAGCTTCGGTTGCGGCAAAGCTCAGTTCCAGAAAATCATGATCATGAACAGAGGCCACGCGAATGGTTTCCTGTGCAACTTTAATCCGCAGCCGGCGTCAGGGCGTCTTCCAGCGTCGCAAACAACCGGAAAACTGTATCCATGCGGGTCAGCCGAAACACTTTCTCGACAAACGGATGCAGTCCCGCCAGATCCAGGCTGCGGTCATCACCAAGCTGTTTCATGGATGCGACGATGGCACCCAGTCCGCTGGAATCGATGAATTCGACATCCGACAGGTCCAGCACCACCCGGCCCGCACCGCCGTCGGTCTGATTACGCATATCTTCCTTGAACTGTATCGCAATGGCGGCGTCGATCCGGTCGGCCTGAACCGTGATCACCTGCGTCTCACCGGTTGTCGTGCTGATCAGACCCATGTCCAGTTGCCCTCCAGAATGAAAAAACCTCGTAGAAATACGCTAGACGGCAATTCTTACCATTCGGTATTCAGAACCTGGAAAACCAGAAGGAGAATCCGGATGAAGCAGGTCGTGATCGCGGGTGCAGCCCGCACCCCAATGGGCGGGTTTCAGGGCATGTTCGATGGGGTTGCGGCGACCGATCTGGGTGGCACGGCCATTCGAGCGGCCATGCAGGGGGCCGGAGTACAGACCGTGGACGAGGTTCTGATGGGCTGCGTTCTGCCCGCCGGTCAGGGGCAGGCTCCGGCGCGGCAGGCCGGTTTTGCCGCCGGTTTGGGCGAAGACGTGCCCGCAACGACCCTGAACAAGATGTGCGGGTCCGGGATGAAGGCGGCGATGATGGCGTTTGACCAGATTGCGCTGGGTCATGCCGACACCATGGTCGCGGGCGGTATGGAAAGCATGACAAACGCCCCCTACTTGCTGCCCAAAATGCGCGGCGGGGCGCGCATCGGTCACGGTCAGGTGGTGGACCATATGTTTCTGGACGGGCTTGAGGACGCGTATGACAAGGGCCGCCTGATGGGCACCTTCGCCGAAGACTGCGCCGAGGCCTATCAATTCACGCGTGAGGCACAGGACGAATACGCGCTGCAGTCTCTGTCCAACGCGCTGGCCGCTCAGGAAAACGGGGCGTTTGACGGCGAAATTGCGCCGCACGTCGTGCGGACCCGCAAAGGTGAAGTCACACAAGATATTGACGAACAGCCAAAATCGGCGCGGCCGGAAAAGATTCCGACCCTGAAACCCGCGTTTCGCAAGGACGGAACCGTAACGGCCGCCAACTCCTCATCGATCTCCGATGGTGCGGCGGCGCTGGTTCTTGCCTCCGCCGAAGTGGCCGAGGCGCAGAGCCTGAACGTTCGTGCGCGCATCCTCGGGCATGCCAGCCACGCGCAGGCTCCGGGCCTCTTTACGACCGCTCCGGTTCCGGCGGCGCAAAAGCTGCTGTCCCGCATCGGATGGAGCAAGGATGACGTCGATCTGTGGGAGGTGAACGAAGCCTTCGCCGTCGTTCCCATGGCGTTCATGCGCGAAATGGGTTTGCCGCGTGAAAAAGTGAATGTGAATGGCGGCGCCTGCGCCCTGGGTCATCCGATCGGCGCATCAGGTGCCCGAATCATGGTGACGCTGCTCAATGCTCTGGAAAAACGAAACCTCAAGCGGGGTGTGGCAGCCATCTGCATCGGCGGCGGCGAAGGCACCGCAATTGCAATCGAGCGGGTTTGACCCTTCATCTTTTTCCAAATACTCCGGGGGTAAATTGAGCCAACGGCTCAAGAGGGGGCAGCGCCCCCTTACCCACCACAGACGGGATTTCCACCATGACTGCAGACTACACCATGCTGGCCAGAACCATCGCCGCTCTGACCGAAGGCGAAAGTGACGAGGTTGCACTGATGGCCACCGTCGCCTGCGAGGTGCATCATTCCGACGACCGGTTCAACTGGACCGGGTTTTATCGGGTGACCGAACCGGGGTTGCTGAAAATCGGCCCTTACCAGGGGGGGCATGGCTGTCTGGTCATTCCCTTCGACCGGGGTGTTTGTGGTGCGGCTGCGCGCACAGGGCAGGTGCAGCTTGTTCCGGATGTCGACGCGTTCCCGGGGCATATCGCCTGCGCGTCCTCAACCCGATCCGAACTGGTCCTGCCTGTTCACAATGCCGCAGGTGAGGTAATTGCGGTTTTCGACATCGACAGCGATCTGCCCGATGCGTTTTCGGAGGATGACGCCGAATACCTGACGGAGATATTGTCCCAAACTTTCGCGCGAGCCTGATGGAAACGCAGGGGGCGAAAGGCCCACTCTCGGACTTCGAGATTTTGCTTCACGCAAAGACCCGCTAAACTCTGAAGGCCTCGAAACCTGGCGGGTCCGGCATGATTCCACACCAATTCTCTACTCAACGGCTTTCGGTCAGCCACTGGAAAGACCATCTTGCCCAACCGCACTTGCGGCGCAAGCTAGCTGACGATCTTGCCGCGCTTCTGATCCCTGCGGTCCTGAAAAACCTGCCGCCGCCCATGCAGTTGCGGGACCGGAACATCTCAGCCTGGATCGAGGCCCGTCACGCCGAAAGCGACATTCTGCTGGTGCGTCAAGGCACCGACAATGAGCTGATCGGACTGATGTTGCTGGCCGTCGATACGGAGAGTGATCCGCCTCCGAGTGTCCATACCGGCTATCTGATTGCAGAAACTGCCTGGGGAAACGGCTACGCCTCCGAACTGTTAAAGGGGCTTCAGACCGCAGTGCTGTCAGGCCCTGCCATGCGACTCGTTGCCGGTGTCGATCGCGACAATCCAGCCTCTGCCCGCGTGCTTCAGAAAGCGGGTTTTAAACTTTGGACGGAACGCTGTTCCGCCACCACCGAGATGTATGTCTGCGACGTCGGCTGATTGACGGTGCAGTCAGGTCTTGTCACTGTATAAGGGTCGGCAGGCCGTTGGTCATGACAAGATACAGGGCCAAGACCTGCAACGTGGCAACTCCGAACAGCCAGGCCGAGAATCCGCGTTTTCGGGTTTTGTGTCGAAACACCCATCGTCCCAGCAACGCGCCGGGGCTGCCGCCGAGGGCCGCAAGCCACAACAACCGGCGTTCTGGAATTCTACGCTTGCGCCGCTGCGCCCGGACCTTGTCCCAGCCGAAACACAGCAGGGTCAGACCGTTAACCGCCCAAAGATAGATCACTGCAATCCACATCAGTGGGACATAGCCAATCGGACAGGTCGACCCAAGTGAAAAAATGCTTGGAATTTTCACGGAATCGCGTCATCGTGAAAAACGAGGAGAAAATTTCACGAGAATCGGAGTGGCCCCCGTGAACAGCCAGGCCCTGCAAAGCGCGACACTCGGAGCGGACATCCGCGCCCTGCGCAAGGCGCGTGGGCTGACGCTCACCGATATCGCGACACGGCTGGACCGGTCCGTCGGCTGGCTCAGCCAGGTTGAGCGCGACAAATCCGAACCATCGATCTCGGATCTGCGCCAAATTGCCGAGTGTCTTTGCGTTCCGATGTCGATGCTGTTTGCGCATTCCGCGGCGCCTGCCGCCGAACAGGGCTATGTCGTCCGGGCCGGATCACGGCGACCGATGGGGTCTGGCGAAGAAGGGCTGATCGAAGAACTGCTGTCTCCTGATCTGACCGACGATTTCGAGATGGTGCATTCTACCTTTCAACCCCAGTCCCGCATGCAAACCCCTGCAAATCGCCCGACGCAAGAGGTCGGTTACATGGTTTCCGGGCGGCTTGATCTCAAAATTGGCGATCGTGAATACACGGTGGGTCCGGGCGACAGTTTTCGGATCAAGCACGAGCCCTATCAATGGTCCAACCCCTATGACGAGCCCGCAGTTGCGGTCTGGGTCATCGCCCCGCCGGTATACTGATGAGCTTTGAGGCCTGGACCATATTCGCACTTTTCTGGGTGGTATTCGTTACCACACCGGGGCCGAACGCGGTCAATTGTATCTCGAACGGGATGAACCTGCCATTTGCCAAGGCGATGCTGGGTGTTCTGGCCATTGTGACTCAGGCCAGCGCGTTTCTGATCCTGTCGGCACTGGGCGTGACCGCATTGATCGCGGCGTCCCCAACCGGGTTTTTCATCGCCAAACTGATCGGGGCAGGGTTCCTGATCTGGATGGGCGTGCGCGGCTGGATGAACGCGGCAAAGCCGGCACCTGCCACGGAACGTCCAGCGCGGCATGTCTATCTACATGCACTGGCCATCGCCACGATCAATCCCAAAAGCGTCGCAGGATACCTGGCCGCGTTTTCGCAATTCGTGCAGCCCGATGTGCCGATCTGGCAGCAAATGTCGGTCATCATGCCAACAGCGCTGGTCATTACGACACTCAGCTATACCGGCTTCACACTTCTGGGCGCGCTCATGGGCAAGGCGGCACTGGGCGCGGTGTTCAACATCTGGGTGCGCCGGATGATGGCTGCATGTTTCATCATTTACGGTGTGCTGCTGGGAACCAGCACCACGCCGACAGCAAGGGGGTAATAGAATGCAGACAGGTTCTTGTTTGTGCGGCTCGGTTGCCTTCGCGGTCGACGGTGAGCTTTCACCGCCATCGGCCTGCCATTGCGGTCAATGCCGCAGGCAGTCGGGTCATATCTGGGCGTCCGCCTCGACGCATCAGGACAATCTCAGTTTTTCCGCCAGTGACACGCTCAGCTGGTTTCGTGCCTCGGATATCGCCCGACGCGGCTTCTGCAGCGCCTGCGGTTCGTTCCTTTTCTGGCAACACAATGACGAGGACACGATTTCGATTTCCATGGGGGCGCTTGACGAACCCACGGGCCTCACGCTCGCCCGCCACATCTTCGTGGCCGACAAGGGCGATTACTACGACATCACGGACGATCTGCCTCAAGAGGCACAGTAACAGGGATCAAACAACATGAATGATTTTCCGACAAAAGCCCGAGTGGTTGTTATCGGTGGCGGTGTGGTGGGGGCTTCCTCGCTGTACCATCTGGCCAAGAAGGGCTGGACCGACTGCGTTCTTCTGGAAAAGAACGAGCTGACCGCAGGTTCGACCTGGCACGCGGCGGGTAACGTGCCGACGTTTTCGACCTCGTGGGCGATCATGAACATGCAGCGCTATTCGACCGAGCTGTATGCACGGCTGGGCGAAGAAGTCGCCTATCCGATGAACTACCACCAGTCCGGCTCGATCCGTCTGGCGCACAGCAAGGAGCGGATGCAGGAATTTGAGCGGGCGATGTCGATGGGTCGTTACCAGGGCATCCCGATGGAGATGTGGACCCCGGAAGAGGCCAAGGAACGCTATCCCTTCCTTGAAACGCATGATCTTGAGGGGGTTCTGTATGATCCGACCGATGGCGACATCGACCCCGCGCAGCTGACGCAAGCGCTGGCCAAGGGGGCCCGCGACATGGGCCAGAAGATCATCCGTTTCTGCCCGGCAACCGGCGTGACCCAGCATGACGACGGGACCTGGACCGTACACACGGACAAGGGCGATATCGCCTGTGATTATGTGGTCAACGCCGCCGGTTACTACGCGCAGCGTGTGGGAGAGTGGTTCAAACCTTATGGCGGCCGAACCGTTCCCGCGATGGTCATGAGCCACCAGTATCTGCTGACCGACGAAATCCCCGAAATCCAAGCATGGTCCAAGGAAAACGGGGGCAAGAAGCTGCCGCTACTGCGCGACGTGGATATCTCATACTACCTGCGTCAGGAGAAGAACGGCTTCAACCTCGGCCCGTATGAGCCCAATTGCAAGGGCCACTGGATGACCGAAGATGACCCGATGCCCGAGGACTTCAGCTTCCAGCTGTGGAATGACGATCTGGACCGGATCGAGGACATCGTGACCGACGCGATGGAGCGGGTGCCGCTGATGGCGACCTCGGGCGTGGGCCGCGTGATCAATGGCCCGATCCCCTATGCACCGGATGGTCTGCCGCTGATCGGCCCGATGCCGGGTGTGAAGAACGCGTTCGAGGCGCACACATTTACCTTCGGTATCGCGCAGGGCGGGGGGGCAGGCAAAGTGCTGGCCGAATGGATCGTCGATGGCGCGACCGAGTGGGATATGTGGGCTGTCGATCCGCGCCGCTACACCGACTACACCGATCAGGACTACTGCAACCAGAAAGGTCTGGAGGTTTATGGCAACGAATACGCCATGCACTTCCCCCAGCACGAATGGCCCGCCGCGCGCGACAAGAAACTGTCGCCGGTTCATGCCAAGGTGAAAGAGCTGGGCGGTGTCATGGGGGCCTATAACGGCTGGGAACGGGCCAACTGGTTTGCGCAGCCCGGCGACGACACGTCGCTTGAAGCCACCCACACATGGGGCCGCTCGGGCCCGTGGGAGCAGCGCGTAAAGGAGGAATGCGAGGCCGTGCGCGACCATTGTGGTGTACTGGATCTGCCGGGGTTCTCGCGCTTCATGGTCAAGGGCGAAGGTGCTGCCGAGGCGCTACGTGGTCTGGTCACGGGTGGCCTGCCCAAGACGGGTCGCATGAACCTTGTCTATATCTCTGATGATCGTGGTCGCATCCTGACCGAGATGTCCTGTATCCGGATGGGCGAGGACGAGTTCGTCATGATCACGGCCGCAACTGCCCAGTGGCATGACCGCGACATTCTGCTGAACGCTATGCCCGAAGGCGTTTCGGTCGAGGATGTGACCACCACCCGCGATACACTGATCGTCACGGGGCCGAAGTCGCGAGAGATCCTGTCGGGCATGATCGATGCGGACCTGTCGACCGGATGGCTGACCCACCAGTCGGCAACCGTCGCCGGGCAACCCGCTTACCTGATCCGTGTTTCCTTCGCAGGTGAGCTGGGTTGGGAGGTTCATGCCCTGAACGAACACATGCCAGCGATCTATGGCGCCATCATTGACGCGGGTGCCAAGCCCTTCGGGATGTATGCGCTCAATTCCCTGCGTGTCGAAAAGGGTTATCGTGCGTGGAAAGGCGACTTGTCGACCGACTACTCGCTTCTGGAAGGCGGTTTGGAGCGGTTCGTGAAACTGGACAAACCACAGGACTTCCCCGGCAAGGCTGCGATCCAGAATGAAAAGCAGCAGGGCGTAAAAAAGCAGTTCGTCACCATGCTGGTCGAGGCCGGAGATTGCGACGCACCGTACATGTCGTGCCTCTGGCATGATGGCCAGATCGTGGGTGAAACCACATCCGGTGCATGGGGTTATCGCATCAATGCGTCGGTCGCGCTTGGCATGGTGCGTCCTGATCTGGCTGTTCCGGGCACCGAGCTGGAGGTCGAAATCTACGGTCAGAAATGCCGAGCGGTCGTGCAGCAGGATCAGCCGCTCTGGGATCCGGAAAACGCACGGTTGCGCGCCTGATCCATCAGGAAAAACTGCGGGTCGGCCAAAAGTCAGGCGGACCCGCAATTTGATGCAACACCGCTGTCGGGCATAATGCATCCGCAAAACCTGTAACGGGGAGAGATGGCAATGACCCAACCGGAGACAATGTCCGGTGTTTACCTGACACGCCATGGCGGGCCGGAGGCACTGGAATGGCGTCAGGATATTCCCCTGCCCACCCCCGGAGCCGGGCAGGTTCTGGTCCGGGTGGCTGCGGCAGGCGTCAATAATACCGATATCAACACGCGTGTTGGCTGGTATTCACCGGATGTCACGGATGCAACGGGCGCGGTCGATCAGGATGTCGATGCCGGCGGTTGGGGCGGCGCCCTGCAGTTTCCCAGAATACAGGGCGGTGATTTGTGCGGCATCGTTGAGCGGACAGGGTCCGGCACCGGTTTCCAGCCAGGTCAACGTGTCACCTGTCCGATCAACTTGCCGCGCCCGCGCCCCGGTCAACCCAGCGGTTTCATTGCATTGGGCTCTGAGATTGACGGCGCCTTCGCGCAATACTGCCTGGTCGAGGCAAGCGACCTCTATAACGTGTCCGTGTCACCCCTGTCGGACACCGAGATTGCGGCAATACCCTGCGCTTTCGGCACGGCCGAAAACCTGCTGACCCGCGCAGGTGTAACGGCCGGACAAAAGGTCCTGATAACCGGGGCATCCGGTGGGGTCGGGCTGGCTGCCGTCCAACTTGCAACATTGCGCGGGGCTTTGGTCTGGGGTGTCACCAGCGCCTCCAAAGCAGACGTGGTCAAGGGACAGGGTGCGATAGATACCTTTGATCGCGACGCGGCCTTGCCGCCAGACATGTTCGATGTGGTGGTCGACGTCGTCGGCGGACCGGCATTTCCGGGGTTGATTCTGGCGCTGAAGCCGGGCGGGCAATACGCCGTTTCCGGCGCCATAGCAGGCCCGATTGTTCAAGCGGATCTGCGCGATATCTATTTGAGGGACATCACCATTCATGGCTGTACGCACCAGGCATTCGACGTTTTCGGACGGCTTGTCGAACTTATCAATGCAGGGCGGATCAGGCCGCTTGTTTCGAAGACGTATCCTCTGAAAGACATTGCCCGGGCGCAGGAAGATTTCCAATCCAAAGCGTTTCCGGGGAAACTGGTCCTGATTCCGTAACGAGGTAAGACATGGCAGACATCACCCTTCTGGACGGCTCCATCGGGCAGGAACTGGTCAAACGCAGTGGCGACCGGGCAACGCCGCTTTGGTCAACGCGGGTGATGATGGATCACCCGGAACTGGTGGGCGACGTTCACGCTGATTATTTTCGCCGCGGCGCTACGATCGCGACCACCAATACCTATGCTGTTCACCGTTCGCGCCTGGAACGTGTGGGATTGGAAGACCAGATCGGAGCGCTGACGGACACCGCCCTTTCTCAGGCAGAACGCGCACGCGCGGGAACCAAAGGGCGCATTGCAGGCTCGCTGGGTCCGCTGCTGGCCACCTACAGGCCCGACCTGCGGCCCGACCCTGAGGACGCCGCTCCGAAATACGCCGAACTTGTCGAACTGATGGCTGACAGGGTCGACCTGTTCCTGATTGAAACCGTTTCGTCGGTACAGGAAGCAGAAGGTGCGTTGCGCGGCACGGTCGACGGCGGGCGTCCTGTCTGGCTGGCCCTGACCGTCGATGACACAGACGGCACACGCCTGCGGTCGGGTGAACACCTGTCGGAAATCACACCTCTGGTCGACCGCTTTGCGCCAGAGGCCGTGCTCATCAATTGCTCGCCCCCCGAGGCCATGCCTGCGGCTTTGCAGATCATCGCGACCATGGGACGACCGTTTGGCGCCTATGCGAATGGATTCACCGAAATTTCGGAGGGATTTCTGAAGGACGCCCCGACCGTCGACGCGCTTGAACAGCGCAGCGATCTGGGGCCTCAGGTCTACGCCGAACACGCCATGCGCTGGGTGGAAAAGGGGGCCACCATCGTAGGCGGTTGTTGCGAGGTCGGTCCGGACCATATTGAGGCACTGGCCGAACAGTTACGCGCAGCCGGGCACAGGATTGTCTGAGGGCACGAGAATGCAGAAGCGGACAGGACCCGAACCGCAAGGATCCGGCAAACAGTATCAGTTCGATATCATGGTTGCGCCGGGATACGTTTTGCTGGAGCTCGCGTCATTGGTCGATGTCCTGCGGATTGCCAACCGCGTTTGCCCGAATCCTCCGTTTCGGTACACCTATCGATCGTTGAAAGGCGGCCCTGTTGAAAGCAGCAGCGGTGCGACCGTTTCAACCGAACCGGTTTCCGCGCAGCCTGATGCCGACTATCTTTTCGTGATCGGCAATTCCGACCCGGACCTGCCGGACCTGTCACTTGGGCGGGTGGTTTCGGACTATACCTACCGCGGCGCACAGGTGTTTTTGCTGGCCGAGGCCGCCAGCCGCTATATTGACGAGCAAGGCACGGACGACATGGCTACCCACTGGGAAAACGCATCTTTCCTGCGCGAAAGGGGCGCCCGGTTCGAAGCCAAGATGTCCATCGCAACCCAGCAGGGTTCGGTCGTCACCTGCGCTGGAATGGAGGCGACCACCGATGTTGCGCTGGCCGTTATCGGGCGCCATGTTTCGGGCCCTGCCAGGATGACGGTTGCTGACATCATGTTGCACGAAAACATCCGGGACTTTTCCTCGCAGCAGCCGTTTTCCGGGGTTCGGACCACGGCGACCGGGGATGCAAAACTGGACCAGTGCATCAAGCTGATGCAGGCCAATATCGAAGACCCTTTGCCGATCCAGGACATCGTCAATCTGCTGGGGCTGTCGAATCGGTCGCTCGAACGCAAGTTCCGGTCGATCTTTGGAACCACACCAAACGGTTTTTACCGCGAAATGCGGCTGGCGCGCGCGAACAACCTGCTTCTGAACACCACCATGAGTGTGCGCGAGATCGGGCTGGCATGCGGATTTCCCAACGGATTCTCGTCGATTTACAAGAGCTTTTATGGAATCACGCCGTTTGTTCTGCGGCGGGAAAAGCGGGCGTCTTCGCAAAGGTGATTTTTGCAGAGGACCTGACGATTTTGATGCATTTGTTGTCGCACATCCGTGGCATTTTATCCCAAACCTGACACAGCGGAGACATCAGGATGGTTGATCTTCCCACCAAGGCCCGAGTGGTCATCATCGGCGGCGGCGTTATCGGATGCTCGGTCGCGTATCATCTGACCAAGAAGGGTTGGACAGATGTCGTGCTGCTGGAACGCAAGCAACTGACCAGCGGCACCACCTGGCACGCCGCGGGTCTGATCGCGCAGCTGCGCGCGACTGCCAACATGACCAAACTGGCGAAGTACAGTCAGGAACTCTATGGCTCGCTTGAGGAGGAAACCGGCGTCGCGACCGGGTTCAAGCGCTGCGGATCGATCACCGTGGCCCTGACCGAAGAGCGCAAGGAAGAAATTTATCGCCAGGCCGCCATGGCGCGGGCATTCGGGGTCGAGGTCGAAGAAATCACGAACGAGCGCGTGGCGGAGCTTTATCCGCATCTGAACCTCGAAGACGTCAAGGGTGCGGTTTACCTGCCGCTGGACGGACAGGGCGATCCTGCCAATATCGCGCTGGCGCTTGCCAAGGGCGCACGGCAGCGCGGCGGCATTGTCAAAGAACGCGTGAAAGTCACCGAGATCGTCAAACAGGGCCGCAAGGTGACAGGTGTGGACTGGGTTGCCGATGACGGCAGCGCCTCGGGCCACATCGAATGCGACATGGTGGTGAACTGTGCAGGCATGTGGGGGCACGAGGTTGGCCGGATGGCGGGCGTCAACGTCCCGCTGCACGCCTGCGAGCATTTCTACATCGTTACCGAGAACATCGATGGTCTGACGCAGCTGCCCGTGCTGCGGGTGCCGGATGAATGCGCCTATTACAAGGAAGACGCGGGCAAAATCCTGCTGGGCGCGTTCGAGCCGAACGCCAAGCCATGGGCCATGGACGGTATCCCGGATACCTTCGAATTCGACCAGTTGCCCGAGGATTTCGACCATTTCGAACCGATCCTCGAAGATGCCTGCAACCGGATGCCCATGCTGGCCGAGGCCGGAATCCATACCTTCTTCAACGGCCCCGAGAGCTTTACCCCCGACGATGCCTACCACCTTGGCCTTGCGCCCGAGATGGACAATTTCTGGGTCGCAGCCGGGTTCAACTCGATCGGCATTCAGTCCGCCGGTGGCGCGGGGATGGCACTGGCCGAATGGATGGATACGGGTGAGAAACCGTTTGACCTTGGCGATGTGGATATCAGCCGGATGCAGCCGTTCCAGGGAAACAAACAGTACCTGTTCGAACGCTCGAAAGAGACGCTGGGCCTGCTCTATGCCGATCACTACCCCTATCGTCAAAAGGCGACCGCGCGCGGTGTGCGGCGGACGCCGTTCCACCACCACCTGAAGGAACAGGGCGCGGTATTTGGTGAACTGGCCGGATGGGAACGCGCCAACTGGTACGCCAGTGAAGGGCAGGAGCGTGAGTATCAGTACAGTTGGAAGCGCCAGAACTGGTTCGAGAATTCGGCCGCCGAGCACCGCGCCGTGCGCGAGAATGTCGGCATGTACGACATGTCGTCGTTCGGCAAGATCCGGGTGGAAGGTCCGGATGCCGAGGCGTTCATGAACTATATCGGCGGCGGTGACTACTCAGTGCCCAATGGCAAAATCGTCTATACCCAGTTCCTGAACCGCAGCGGCGGCATTGAAGCGGACGTGACGGTCACCCGCCTGACTGAAACGTCCTATCTGGTGGTCACTCCGGCGGCGACCCGTCTGGCGGATCAGACCTGGATGCAACGCAATGCCGGCAATTTCAACGTGGTCATCACTGACGTCACCGCGGGCGAAGGGGTGCTGGCCGTGATGGGCCCGAACGCCCGCGCGCTGCTTGAAAAGGTCTCGCCCAACGACTTCACCAACGCAACCAATCCATTTGGTACCGCACAGCAGATCGAGATCGGCATGGGGCTCGCCCGCGCGCATCGCGTGACCTATGTGGGTGAACTTGGTTGGGAAATCTGTGTCTCGTCTGACATGGCGGGTCATGTGTTCGAAACACTGCACGAGGCTGGTCAGGACATGGGGCTGAAGTTGTGTGGGATGCACATGATGGACAGCTGCCGGATCGAAAAGGGCTTCCGCCATTTCGGCCACGATATCACTTGCGAAGACCATGTTGTCGACGCCGGACTCGGGTTCGCTGTCAAGGTCGACAAGGGCAGTGATTTCATCGGCCGCGAGGCGGTAATCGCGCGCAAGGAAAGCGGGCCAAAGAGTCGCCTGGTGCAGTTCAAGCTGACCGAAGCTGAGCCGCTGCTGTTCCACAATGAACCGATCATTCGCGATGGTGAGTATGTCGGCTATCTCAGCTCAGGCAACTATGGCCACACGCTGGGCGGTGCCGTTGGTATGGGATACGTGCCATGCGAGGGCGAGAAGGCGGCTGATGTATTGGCATCGAGCTATGAGATCGACGTGTGCGGTGTGAAGGTTAGGGCAGAGGCATCGCTGAAGCCGATGTATGACCCTAAATCCGAGCGCGTCAAAGTCTGAACCGGTGCGTTGGGGGCGCTGCCCCCGCCGCAGCAAGCTGCGCCTCCCCCGGGATATTTGCGGCCAGACGAATGAAGGATCCCTTGTTCATCTGGCCAAAAATATCCCGGAGCGCGATGCAGAGCCTCGCAAATAGTGAAAAGCCAGCTGAAAGCCCAAGGCGCGATCCTATCAAGGTTCGTGATACGAGCCTTCACAGAATTCACAGTTCCCAACCCGGCCTGAACTGCCGTAAAGACGAACGGTATCAGCCGGAGACCTGACATGGCGGACATCGCTGCTCCAACTCAGAACGTCGACACGCCGCGCGGTCTGGCGCTGGCTGTAACCGCCTATGTACTGTGGGGGTTTCTGCCGCTGTACATGAAGGCGATGGCGCATATCGGTCCGGTCGAGGTTGTGGCTCATCGGGTGATCTGGTCCGTGCCGGTCGCCGGTCTGTTGCTGATCGCGCTGGGGCGTGCAGGCGATCTGAAGGCAGCCCTGCGAAACCCAAAAATGCTGGGCATGGCCTGCCTGACGGCCGCTTTGATTTCAGTGAACTGGGCGATCTATGTCTGGGCTATTGCCACCGGGCGGGCGCTGGACGCGGCCTTGGGGTACTATATCAACCCCTTGTTCAGCATTGCGCTGGGCGCAGTTTTGCTGCGCGAACCTTTGAACCGAACGCAGATAGTAGCGGTTGGGCTGGCAGCGTTGGGCGTCATCATACTTGTGCTCGAAGCCGGAGCACTGCCTTGGGCCGCCCTGGGCATGATGTTTACTTGGGGCTTTTACGCGTTCTTCAAACGCTCCCTTCCTATCGGACCAAACCAGGGGTTCCTTCTCGAGGTTCAGGTTCTTCTGATCCCGGCGCTGGCCTATGTGACCTGGCTGGGTGTGCAAGGCAGCGGACATTTTGGGTTGGCCGGGGCGGATACGATGCTGCTGGCGGGTGCCGGTGTGGTGACGGCGGTGCCTTTGCTGGTTTACGCCAACGGCGCCAAGTTGGTGCGGTTGTCCACCATGGGCATTCTGCAATACATCGCTCCAACCATGATCTTCATCACCGCGATTACCCTGTTCGGAGAACAAATCGATCGTGGTCGCATGATCGCCTTTCCGCTGATCTGGGCGGCTTTGGTTGTCTATTCGGTTCCGATGATCCGGCAGATTCGGGCTCAGTCCTGACGCAGCGCGCGGGCAACTTCATCCGCCCAGATCGCGTAGGTTTTCGGACTGGGGTGATACCCGTCTGGCGCGGCAAGCGCCGGGTCATCCGGCAAATCCAGCACGAGGTGCCGGCACTGAGGGCGCTCTGCGACCACCTTCTGCAGCGCCTGATCCAGCCGTCGCGCCTGCCGGTCCAGAACCCAGGCCAAAGGTTGGGGTAAGGCCGGAAAACGGCCCATTTGCGGGACTGCAGTAACAATCACGCGCCGCGCGCCCATGGCGCCTGTCAGCAGGGACATCAGGCGGGCTTGTCGTTCGGCAAACCGGCGTTGCGTCACGGCGCGGGTGACGTCATTCACACCCAGCGCCGTCACCACGGCATCGAACTGAGTATTCAGTGCGCCGAGACGGTCTATCGTATCCTGCGTTGTATGGCCGGTCGTAGCCTCCAGCCGCCATTCAACACAAAAGTGCCGCGCCAGCCGCTG
Source organism: Ruegeria sp. N11 (assembly GCF_056531525.1). Classification (NCBI taxonomy): domain Bacteria; kingdom Pseudomonadati; phylum Pseudomonadota; class Alphaproteobacteria; order Rhodobacterales; family Roseobacteraceae; genus Ruegeria; species Ruegeria sp. N11. The sequence continues at coordinate 173,926 of NZ_JBQFLX010000002.1, read as the reverse complement.
GACGAGTTGCCCGGACAAGGCCTGTTTCTGCGTGCCTGCGCCTACGCCGGCAGCCGAACTGTCACCCGTGATCAGCAACCGCAGCCGGGGCCCGCGGCCTTCGCGGCCTTCGCGCGGCCCTGATGGCTCGGGCAGCATCTGGGCATTGCGCCGGACAGACAGACCCTGCATCGCCAGAACCGGCAGCAGCGGAAGGCGCAGAAGCTGATCAGGGGCGACAGGAGCACGCAAGGTCAGCTCAGCGCCTTGCGAAATTCCAGAAAGCGGGCGTCGCTCATCACCTGCGCCATCATCGCCTCGCGCAGGGCGCCGACGGTTTTGTGCGGGCGCATGACCACTTCGAATTTCTGGATCAGGCCATCGTCATTCAGCGTGATCAAATCCACACCCACGGCATCCAGTTCACCGACCTTGCATTGGAACTCCAAAGCCCAGTCGCAACCTTCGCCCATGACGCGGCGATAGCGAAACTCGGAAAACACCTGGCTGACATGCCCAAGCACCGCCGCAACCGGTGCACGCCCGGTCCATGTGCTGTAATAAGTCGGCGGCAGGAACTGCACATTCTCGGCCAGCAGATCCGGTATCCGGGCCTCGTCACCTTTTGCAACCGCGTCCTGCATGCGCTCGATTGTCGGATGCATCTCTGTTCCTCCTCAACTTGGTCCGAGAGTTGCCGAACGATGGGTCGCAGGCAAGGACGAAGTTGCGGGAGGTCGCGCGCTGCGATAGGCAAGCCCGCATGAGCGAGACCTACACCCCCCCGAACACGCCACTGGATGTGCTGCATGAAGACGCGCAGCTGATCGTGGTGAACAAACCGCCGGGCCTGCTTTCGGTACCCGGCCGGGGGGAGCATCTGTCGGATTGCCTTCTGACCCGGGTTCAGGCGGCTTTTCCTCAGGCCCTGCTTGTTCACCGGTTGGACCGGGACACGTCAGGTGTGATGGTGTTTGCACAAACACCGCATGCGCAACGCCATCTGGGTCAGCAGTTCGAACAGCGCCAGACGCGCAAAACCTATGTTGCGCGTGTGTGGGGCCAGGTTGAACCCAAATCCGGAACGGTTGATCTGCCTCTGATCGTCGACTGGCCAAACCGGCCGCGCCAGATGGTGTGTCACGAGACGGGCAAACCTGCGGTGACGGACTGGCGGGTCGTCCGACATGAGGACCGCAGCACGCGCATCCGGTTGTTTCCCAAAACGGGCCGGTCGCATCAGCTGCGGGTTCACATGCAGGCATTGGGGCACCCGATTCTGGGCGATCCGTTCTATGCGACGGGTGCGGCGCGGGATTACCCGCGCCTGATGCTGCATTCCGAAGAGCTTCGCCTGAAGAACCCCGAAGGCGGAGTTGCGATGAAATTCAGGGCCAAGCCCGATTTCTGAAGCTAAAGCACCCAGCCCCATATCATCTTGAGGTTGCCCAGAGAAAATCGTCTGACACGCCTTCGCTGTTGCATGGACCGACAGTGGCGTTCGGCCATGATCTGCCGTTCAATCTCAAACCCGCGCAAGGTGTGATCCTGAGACCATCTTCCGAGTTTCAGCGTCATCATGACGTGGTTGTCGCGGCTTGGCATTATTGCTCTCCATTTTTTCGTGATGTGCCAAGCATTGCAGCCCTCTCCTGACACCACCCTGTCAGTGGGGTGTGCTACTGTGTCAGCAGACCGTCAGGAGGATGCGATGGGCCGATCTACCCGTCTGTTTGAAATTATCCAGATCCTGCGCATGTCCGATGCACCGGTGACAGCGGATGCGCTGGCAGAGCAACTGGAAGTATCTGTTCGCACCGTGTACCGCGATATCGCGGCGCTGCAGGCGCAGCGGACGCCGATCGAAGGTGAGGCGGGCGTGGGCTACGTGATGCGCCGGGGGTATGATCTGCCGCCGCTGAACTTTGATGCGGAAGAGATTGAGGCGCTGTGGGTTGGGCTGTCAATGCTGGCCCGCACGGGTGACAGCACGCTGCAACAGGCCGCAGATCGCGTTTGCCGGAAAATCGAAGCGCTGCAGGTGCCAGCAGACTGGTTGCAGGTGGCGCCGTGGGGGGCGCCTCGGGACGATCCTGACAAAGGGTGTGTTCCGGTTGCCAGCTACCGCGAGGCAATCCGGGCGGAACAGAAACTCAAGCTGGTTTACGTCAATTCCGAAGACGAGCGTACGGAACGTGTCGTACGCCCGGTTGCGCTGATCTATCACATCGAATGCACGATGCTGGCGGCATGGTGCGAGTTGCGAAACGGCTTTCGACACTTTCGCACGGACCGTATCTGGGCGTGTGACGTTCTGGACGCGCATTTCTGCGGTCAGGGCCAGCCGCTGCGCGCCATCTGGCAGGAGAACAACAATTGGGATGCGTCATCAGCCCCTGTTTGACCGGCAGGTAATTGCCGATTTCACCGGAATGTTGCTTGAGGCTTCAACGGCCTGCCGTGATATACTGGCCCAAACAAATCAAACCCGATGAACGGGTTCATGAGCAGAGGGTAAATCCATGACGATTTCCAAGTTTGTTATTTCTGCCGGGCTGTGTTCGGCCCTTGTTCTTGGCGCATGTACCGACCCGGGTACGCTTTCAGTGCAAAGCGACCCCAATCAGAATGCAAAGCAGGGTGCCTTACTGGGCGGTTTGATCGGTGCAGGCGTCGGCGCTATTGCCAATGACTCGGATCCGCTTTTGGGTGCGCTGGCCGGTGGTGCCATTGGTGCCGCAGGTGGCGGCGTCATCGGCAATCAGCTTGATCGCCAGGCGGCGGAGCTGCGTCAGCAACTGGCCAATGACGGGATCACCATCGTCAATACAGGCGACCGCCTGATCGTCACCGTCCCCAATGACATCACCTTTGATACCGACAGCTCGACCGTGCGTCCAGGGCTGCGGTCCGATCTGGTGAAGGTGGGGCAGAATCTGGTCAACTACCCGAATTCGAATGTTCAGATTATCGGCCATACCGACAGCGACGGCGACGCCACCTATAATCAGGGCCTGTCCGAGCGGCGGGCCAATGCCGTGGCCGATGTCCTGCAGGCCAATGGCGTTAGCTATTCGCGCATCACTACAATCGGTCAGGGTGAAAACAATCCGGTCGCTTCGAACCTGACGCCGGATGGCAAAGCGCAGAACCGTCGGGTCGAGATTGTCGTCCTGCCCAGCGGCAACGCCTGATCGGATCCAACAACCGTGGACAGGGCACATGCTGTTGCCCTGTCCATGCGCACTGACTGTGCGTCAACAGGGCTATGGTCCCGGTCCATCCCCGTATAAGTTCCCGAAAACAACAAAGCGGAGTTCCCGATAATGTCCGAACCGACCCTTCTGGGCCTGTCTGGTTCGTTGCGCCAGAACGCGACAAACCGAAAGTTGCTGTGCGAGGCCGCGCGGTTGTTCGAGTCCGGCGCTTTCATCGAGGCCGACCTCAACCTGCCTCTGTATGACGGTGATCTGGAGGCGGGTGAGGGCATTCCCGCGTCGGTTCAGGTGCTGGCTGACCAGATTGCGCAGGCCCATGCGGTGATCATTTCGACCCCGGAATACAACAAGGGGCCGTCCGGCGTGCTGAAAAACGCGCTGGACTGGGTCAGCCGAACCAGTGGCAAACCATGGGCGGACAAGCCCGTTGCGGTGATGTCCGCGGCCGCTGGCCGGGCTGGCGGCGAACGCGCGCAGATGATGTTGCGCGCCTATATGGTGCCGTTTCAAACACGCATCCTGCAAGGTCCTGAAATCCATCTTGCCGACAGCTCGAACGCATTTGACGATCAGGGGCGGCTGATTAGCGAGCGCTATGAGAACCCGCTGCGGACGCTGATGCAGAAGCTGAAAGCCGAGGCCGGTTTCTGAGGTCAAGGCGCGGTACTTGTTCCGCAATGCCCTGGCGCGTAACGTGCGGGCATGTCAGATGAAACTCGGGCCGAAACACAGCAGGACATGATGGATCCCGCGCGCGCCGCTGCCTTGCAGGTGGCGCTCGGACAACCAGTTTCCGTTGCGGCGGGCGCACCGCTTCCGCCGTTTTTTCACCAGTTGTATTTCTGGTCACCGCTTCCGCCCGATGAGCTTGGCCGGGATGGGCACCCCAGGGTGGGCGGCGGCCTGATCCCGGATCTGGGCCTGCCACGCCGCATGTGGGCCGGAGGCCGGTTGCGGTTCCGCGCGCCCCTGGTCGCGGGCAAGCCAGCCCAGCGCCGGTCCTTTCTGGAAAGCGCCACGTCAAAAACTGGCCGGACCGGGCCACTGGGTTTTGTCACCTTGCGGCACGAGATCTGGCAGCGGGAAGATCTGTGTCTGACGGAATGGCAGGATCTTGTTTACCGTGAAGACCCTTCGGCTAATGCAATCAAGCCGAAGCCGCCAATGGCCAGAACCGACCAAACGGATCGCCGAGAGGTTGGGTTTTCCTCAACTTTGTTGTTTCGGTATTCGGCACTGACATTCAATGGCCACCGGATCCACTATGATCTGGACTATGCGCGCGACGTTGAAGGCTATGAGGGGCTTGTTGTTCATGGACCGTTGCTGGCGCAGCATCTGATGCTGTTTGCTACCGATCTGATGGGGCCGCTGTCCGAGTTTTCGTTCCGCGCGTCCTCCCCACTCATGCACTTCGAAACGGCGGCCCTGTGCCGGAACGGTTGCGAGCTGTGGGTCGCGGGGCCGGACGGCCGGCAATGTATGCAGGCGGTTGCCACTCCGGTGTCAGAGTGAGGCTTCGGGTCTGAATCCCTCCGGTATCTGATCGCGGTTTTCCAGTATCAGATCGGCCATGACATCGGCCACTTTGGGGGCCATGCCGAATCCGATCTTGAAGCCGCCATTGGCAATGTACTGACCCCTGTGCATCGGATGTTCGCCCAGCATTGGTGCGCGGCTTTTGCTGCGGGGGCGGACCCCGGCCCAGCGTTCAATCACTTCGGTGCCGTGCAGAACGGGAACGGCGCGCGCGGCGCGGTCGATCACGTCATCTAGGGCGCTGTCGGTGCTGGAAGGGTCTTCATAGTCCCGCTCGGATGTCGATCCGATGGCCAGAGTGCCGTCCGCATGGGGCACGATGTGAATTGCATCAACAAAAAGCTGAGGCACCGTCCCTGCATCGAACCTAAGCAGGGCAGCCTGGCCCTTGACCCCATTGCCAACAGTTTTGCCATAGTGGCAGTTCAGTTCCTGCAGGCCCGCCAATCCGGTGGCGTGTACGACCCGACCCCGGTCGGGCGAGTCTGTGGCAATTTCGACCCCCATCACGGACAGGGCCGCAACCAGCGCGGCACAGGCCCGTCTGGGATGCATGCGCGCACTCAGCGTGTCGTGGATGACGTATCCCGTCGGGCTGGGTGGGCACCAGGCGCCAGCCTTGGCGGTTTCAACAACGCGCCATTCTGCCTGTCCCTGCCACAGTTCGAGGGCCGTTTTAGCGCGCTGATGCGCAAGATCCAGATTGCGCTGGTCAGCGATGGGTTGCAAGCGACCCAGACGCGCATAACCGGGTGACACGCCACCTGTCACCTCGACCTGATTCCAGAACGCTTGGGCCATGATCAGGCTGTCGAACTGAAATGCCTTTTTGGCATTCCAGTTTTCCGGCACATGAGGTGCCAGTGCACCGACCAGACCACCGCTGGAGCCCGAGCCGGGACCAAAAGGATCGACTACCTGCACCTTTGCGCCGCGCCGCGCGCAGGTCCAGGCAATGGACAGGCCGAAAATACCCGCGCCACGCACTGTCACATCGACCATTGCCAATCCCCTTTTCCTTGTTCAGTGTCGCGCCGCCTAGCTACAGGATTCCCCGATGGCAGACCAGCGCGCCGCACTGACCTGGACGGACGAGCAGATCCCGATTTCGGACCGTTTCGACGATCCATATTACTCGCTCCAGAACGGGCTGGAAGAGACACGGCATGTGTTTCTGACGGGCAACGATCTGCCCGGTCGCTTCGCGCCGGGTTTCCGAATCGCCGAGCTTGGATTCGGAACCGGCCTGAACATGCTGACGGTCTGGTCCGCGTGGGAGGCATCGGGCCAAACGACGCCTCTGAGCTTCACCAGTTTCGAAGCCTTTCCGATGGATCCTGCAGACATGGCACGCGCACTGGCATGTTTCCCGGAGCTTCAACCCTGGAGCAGCCGGTTTCTGGCGCATTGGCAAGGTGGCGAATGCGATCTTGGCACACTGCACCTGAAAGTGATCGAAGGCGACGCGCGTGAAACCCTGCCCGCTTGGTCGGACATTGCGGACGCCTGGTTTCTGGACGGGTTTTCCCCGGCCAAGAACCCGGAGTTGTGGCAGTCGGACCTGATAAAGCAGGTCGCCGGTCACACTGTGGCTGGCGGAACAGTCGCGACATATACTGCGGCCGGTTTCGTGCGGCGTGCGTTGACCGAGGCCGGGTTTTCAGTCACGCGTTCGCCCGGATACGGGCGCAAACGGCACATGACACGGGCGATCAAAGAATGAGTCAGCAGAACAACGTGCGGGCCGGGATCGCCCTGATGGTCGCGGCCACAATCGTCTTTGCGTTGCAGGACGGGATTTCGCGTCATCTGGCCGGAACCTACAACACCTACATGGTCGTGATGATCCGGTATTGGTTCTTCGCGGCATTTGTCATCACCATCGCGGCCCGTGCACCCGGCGGGCTGAAGGCGGCAACACAAACCAGCCAGCTTGGGCTTCAGGTCATCCGGGGCGTGTTGCTGGCGGCCGAGATCTGTGTGGCCGTTTTCGGATTCACGGTTCTGGGGCTGATCGACAGCATGGCCGTTTTCATCTGTTATCCCCTGCTAGTGGCCGCGCTCAGCGGGCCGGTTCTGGGTGAAAAGGTGGGCTGGCGGCGCTGGTCTGCGATCGGGGTAGGATGCATCGGAGTCCTGATCATTCTCGAACCGGGTGTTGGCGTCTTCAACCCCTGGGCGGTCATTCCTTTGATTTCGGCCCTGATGTTTGCGGTCTATGGATTGCTGACCCGATACGTTGCCCGTCGCGACAGCACGGCCACCAGCTTTTTCTGGACGGGTGTCGTCGGGGCGGTGGCCATGACGCTGGTTGGCATGTGGTTCTGGGAACCGATGGCCCAGGCGGACTGGTTGTGGATGGCACTATTGTGCGTCAGCGGCGTGACAGGGCATTGGTTGCTGATCAAATGCTATGAAATGGCGGAAGCCAGCGCAGTTCAGCCCTTTGCCTATTTCCATCTGGTCTGGAGCGCATTGTTGGGCATTTCGATATTTGGCGAAACGCTGCGCCCAGCTGTTGTCGTGGGCGCGGCGCTTGTCGTGGCGGCAGGTCTGTTCACCCTATGGCGCGAAAGACGCCAGGGTTGAGCCGGTAAGTTCCTGCGAAAACGGAATGGGCAGGGCCGGCTTGCCCAGACGCGCGCGATAGACGGGCATGCTTTCCGCGACGCGCATGACATAGTTGCGCGTTTCGCTGAACGGGATGGTTTCGATCCAGTCGATGACGTCGACCTCTCCGGCGCGGGGATCGCCAAAGCGTTCCATCCACGAAATCGGACGCTTGGGTCCCGCGTTGTACCCGGCCGCCATCATGACCACGTTGCCGTTGAACTCGGCGGCCAGCCCGGACAGGTAGTTCGCCCCCAACTTGGCGTTGTATTGCCAGTCCGATGTGAGGCGTCCGGTCTGATGGCCGCTGAGGATACCCATCTCCTGCGCGACCAGCTTGGCGGTGGCTGGCATGACCTGCATCAAACCACGTGCGCCGGCTCCGCTGACCACGACCGGGTCAAACTCGCTTTCCCTGCGGGCAATGGCCAGGGTCATTTCCTTCGCCATGGGCAGGCCCATATCGGCCACCGGATGGACAGGGTAGTAGGCCGCAGGCAGAACCGATCCTGTTCTGGCGGCGCGCTTGGCGATCATGACTGCCAGATGTGGCTCCTTGAGTTCCAGCACCAGATCACCCAGTTGACCGGCCTCAACCGGATCGAGACCTTCCACCAGATGGGTCAGAAACTGTTCTGTCAGATTGTCTTCGCCGGCTCGCAGCAGCAGAAGCCCAGCTTCCAATACACTGGAATTCGCAAACCCGGCCTGTTTCCAATGCGGTGCACGGCGCGGGTTGGCAAGCTCGCTGTCAAACGGGCGCCCGATGCGCTCGGCAGCCAGCAGGCCATAGAAGGAAGTCTGGTAATCCGCGCCGATTGCGTAGGCGTCATAGGCCTTGTCCGCATCGCCCTGCGCCGCATGAGCCCGGCCCAGCCAATAGCCGCCGCGCCCTTTGGAAATTGGCGACTGAACTGCGGCCGAGAAATTCTGGAAATGGCGCACGGCCGTGTCCGGATCGTTCAGTTTGCGCAGCGCGAGGAACCCGGCGAGCCATTCCAGATCAGCGTAACCATAGCCCATTTCGGGTGTCATGTGATGGTTGGCCGCAACGTCATAAGCGCGTGCGATATTTCCGTTGCGCATCTCCAGCCGCGCCAGCCTGCGCCGACCTTCGGCCCATTTGTCCGGCTCGCCCAACGCCTGTGGGCTGGTCGAGCGTTCCAGCATCAAATCGATGGCGCTGTCGTCAAGTTCCCTGCCGTCCCGCCATACGAATCGGTCGAAGGCCAACCCGGCTGACGACGCCAGCGAGTCCGGCACTGCCGAAATCTTGGCATCCACACCGGGCTGACGTTTTTGCAGCGCGATTCTGGCTTCGGCCAATTTCCGTTCATCCGCACTGACCAGCGGCAACATCTGATCAGCGCTGACCAGATGCCCGTCCCAGAGCATACGGTCCAGCCGGGCCGCGTGATGCGGTTTCAGCAATTTGTCGAAGTTTTCCAGATAGTCCTTCTGCAAACCCGACCCCATGGGCATCGTGCGCCAGGCCATCACGATATCCGCCTCGGCATCGCCCCTGCGACCCTTGGCCATTAGGGCAACCGCGAAATTCAAGGCACCCTCGGCGGTTTGCGGCGGTGAGCCGTCGTAGAACTTCAAAACCCGGTCCGGGTCGGCCCCGGTGAACGAAGGTTCGCTTTTGCGGCGCAGCCACCCCAGTCCGGGCCAGTCCGACCGGCGGTCGAGAAACACAAGTACATCGCCCGAACTGCCAAAGCCGCTGCGCAACCAGTGCCAGACGATGATATCACGAGACACCGACCCGCGCGTTCCTGCGACGCGCAGGGCCTCGTTCCAGTCGCCTTTGCGCATCTCGTTCAGCGCGGCGCGCAGGTCCGCGGCGGCATCCGCGCGCGCCTGAGCCGTCGAACAAAGAATCACGGTGATCAATACCGCCAGAAAACGTGTCATCCCTTGCATTTCCCAACCAACCAAGGATACAGCCATTCAGGATAAACCTTGCGCCGCCGGGATCAACTCACAAACCGAAGATTGTGATAAAGGGTGGCGCGTTCACAGCAAACTGTACGCTAAGGAGCGTTCCATGTTCAAAGGCTCGATGCCAGCACTCGTCACCCCGTTCCGAAACGGTGAGTTGGACCTGGACACGCTCAAACATCTGGTGGAATGGCAGATCCAGGAAGGTTCGACCGGGCTGGTGCCGGTGGGAACCACGGGCGAAAGCCCAACGCTCAGCCATGAAGAACACGAAGTGGTGGTGGAAGAGGTCGTCAAGGCCGCTGCCGGCCGCGTACCGGTCATCGCGGGTGCCGGATCCAACAACACCGTCGAAGCGATCCGGTTCGTACAGTTCGCCGAGAAGGTCGGCGCGGCTGCGGCTCTGGTTGTCACGCCGTATTACAACAAGCCGACCCAAAAGGGTCTGATTGCCCATTTCAGGGCGTTGCATGATTGCGCGGATATTCCGATTGTCATTTACAACATCCCGGGCCGCTCGGTGATCGACATGACACCGGTGACAATGGGCCAACTGGCACAGCTGCCGCGCATTGTCGGGGTGAAGGATGCAACCGGCGATCTGGCGCGGGTCAGCCAGCAGCGGGCAAGCTGCGGTACCGATTTCTGCCAATTGTCCGGGGAAGATGCGACCGCTCTTGGCTTCAACGCTCATGGCGGGGTCGGATGCATCTCGGTGACGGCAAACGTGGCCCCGCGCCTGTGCGCCGAATTCCAGCAGGCGACCCTTGCCGGTGACTACGCCAAGGCGCTGGCCTATCAGGACCGTCTAATGCCCCTGCACGAAGCGATCTTCATCGAACCCGGCCTTGTCGGCGCAAAATACGCGCTCAGCAAACTGAACCGTTGCAGTGAGGACGTGCGCTCGCCCCTGACCGGGCTGGACGGCAGCACAAAATCCGCCATCGACGCGGCTATGGCACACGCCGGACTTCTCTGAACGCGCTCGACACGAAAAAAGGGCGGCATTCACCGGGTGAAGCCGCCCTGTTTCTTTTCGGTAACCGGACTTCTTTTGTTCGAAAATCCCCCGGTGGTGGACTGAGCCTAAGGTTCAGGAGGGGGCTGGCCCCCTCGTTTCAACGCTTGCCGTAATACAGTCCGACCACATGCTCGGCCTGAGCGAAGAACAGCCAGCGTGATACGGCAACGCCAGCCAGGTGCGACAGCACGGCCAACAGCACAAAGAAATGGCTGAACGGCAATACCAGCAACACAACGGGGACAAGGAAGGCCAGCGTGAACGAAATGATCCGCAGCTTCTCGGCGTGTTTGCGTCCGACCACATACACGAATTCGCGCAACAGGTAGTTGGTCCCGGTATGCGGTGGTTCAAACGCCCGGACAGACCCTCTCGACCCAAGCCCGGTTGCGGTGCCCAGATCGGTCCCTGAAGCCGCAAGGGCTTTGTCGCCCCGCACCCAGTACAGAATCTGAACCAACCCGGCAATCATCAGCAGGGGACGGGCCAATCCCGTCTGTCCGGCCAGCAAGGCACCGCCGGCCAGGCTGAAGGTAAGAAACATGAGCGGGGTCAGTTTCATGTTCCAGCGTGGAATGGTCTTCAGCTGGGTATAGATCATCGAGGTGGTAAACACGGTCGCCAGTGAAAACAGCGCCCCCAATGCGCCCAGAACGCTCCAGCTCTGGCCCAGAAAGACCGCGCCAAAGGCATAGAGGCCCATAAGAACCAATGCGATGACCGCGCACCAGCCCTCACGCGACAGCCAGCTTGATCGCCACTGCGAAAAGGCTTTGAGCGCGCGTTCGGGGTGGCCCAGATGGAAGGTCGACGCCATCAGGCCGCCAACGGCCAGACCGTAAGCGATTGCGTAGAAAACAAAAGCCACCCAGCCGGTGACGTCCGGGCTGCCAAGGCCAAGAAAGAACAGCAGGCCAAAACCAAGGCCGGACAGCGTGGTGAAGATGATAACAGAAGGTGCCGGATGCATCAGAGCTTCTCCAGTGTTTTGTCGAGCCAGCCCAGAAAGCCCTTAGGTTCTTCGGCGACGGGTGCCAGAAGTGGTGCAAGGATGTCGATCTGGTCTTCGACGGTGTCCTTCGGGCGCGGCGGCAGGTATTTGTTGACGGGCTTGGTGCCCATTTCCGGCATCAGATCCATGCCATCCCGTTCGGCGACCAGTTTTGATACATCGCTGTTCGGGTCGCCCAGATCGCCGAAATGCCGGGCCCCGGCGGGGCAGGTACGCACACATGACGGGATGCGATCCACCTCGGGCAGGTTGTCGTTGTAAATCCGGTCGACGCAGAGGGTGCATTTTTTCATCACCCCTTCGGCCTGATCCAGTTCGCGGGCGCCGTAAGGGCAGGACCATGCACACAGGCCGCAACCGATGCAGTCGCTTTCATTGACCAGTACGATTCCATCCTCGACCCGTTTGTAGCTGGCTCCGGTCGGGCAGACGGTGACACAAGGCGCGTCTTCGCAGTGCAGGCAGGATTTGGGGAAGTGGATCAGTTGGGCGTGACCTTCGGCGGGCTGCACCTCATACGAGTGTACCCGGTTCAGGAAAGTCCCCGACGGGTTGCCGCCATAGGCATCCTGATCCGACAAAGGCGCGCCATAGTTTTCGGTGTTCCAGCCTTTGCAGGAAATCACGCAGGCGTGGCAGCCGACACAGGTGTCCAGGTCGATCACCAGACCCATCTTGCGCTCGGTTGACTGAGGGAGTTGGGTCATGTCATTGGATCTCCGCTGCCGGGGAGGGGGCCAGCCCCCTCTTGAGCCTGCGGCTCAATTCACCCCCGGGATATTTCTGGCCAGATGAAGTTTGGATCCCGGTCATTTGCCCACCTTCCATGCCAGATCGGTCGGTCCGGTTCCGACAGGTGACTTGATCGGTGGGAAGGCCGGCTGGCTTTCCGTCATTTCCTGCGGCGCGGCTGCTTTTTCGATTTTGACTTTCAGATCGAACCATGCGGCCTGCCCGGTGATTGGATCGGAGTTTGCCCAACGCAACCCGTCACCTTTCGGGGGCAAAAGCTCGTGGATCAGATGGTTCAGCAGGAAGCCCTTGGTGGCCTCGGGGGCGTCCTCCTGCAGGGCCCACGCGCCTTTGCGTTTGCCAATGGCGTTCCAGGTCCAGACAGTATTGTCGTTCAGCGCCGCCATTTCCATCACCGGCACGGTGATCTCACCGTGCGGAGACGTGACTTTGGCCCAGTCGCCGTCCGACAGGTTGTGTTCCCGCATCAGTTTGGTCGGAACATAGAGCGGGTTGCGTCCGTGCAACTGGCGCAGCCACGCATTCTGGGTACCCCAGCTGTGATACATTGCCATGGGCCGCTGGGTCAGGGCGTTGACGGTGAACCCCTCGTTCCCGGTCTGATCGGTTTCGTACCAGATCGGCAAAGGATCCATCGTGTCCTTGATGCGCTGGCGTAGATGATCGGGCGGTTGGCGCTCGCCATGCCCTTCGGCTGCCAGTTGGAATTTCCGCATCGGCTCGGAGTAGAGCTGGAACAGGTATGGTTGTGGACTGTCATAGAGACCCAGATTGACGGCCCAGTTCTGATAGGCGCTGTTCCAGGGTTTGTAGTACAGCGCCTCATTCGGGACATGTTCGATGTAGAACCCGCCATTTTCAATGTAGCGGTCCAACTGATCCGGGTTCACCTCGCCGCGCCCGGCCTGATCGCCGTTCTCGCCGCGGAAGCCGGCCAGCGGGCCGATGCCCGGCTTGCGCTGATGGTTGACCATATAGTCGGCGTAATCGGTGTACTTGGCGCCGCCGTCTTCGTCGGTAAAACCAGGCAGGCCCAGCTTGTTGGCAAGCTGGATCAGAACCGTCTGGAACCCGCGCACATCCCTGTCAGGCTCGATCACCGGCCAGCGGATGGCGTCTGCGGCGCCGTCCGCCTCGCAGATCGGGCGGTCAAGCAGCGAAATGCAATCGTGCCGCTCCAGATAGGTGGTGTCGGGCAGGATAAGGTCGGCATAGGCGACCATTTCCGAGGAATAGGCGTCGGAATAGATGATATGCGGGATCACATAGTCGCCGTTTTCATCCTTGTCAGTCAGCATGTCCATAACACCCTTGGTGTTCATGGTCGAGTTCCAGGACATGTTGGCCATGTACATGAACAGCGTGTCGATCTTGTAGGGATCGCCGGCATGTGCGTTTGAGATCACCATATGCATCAGTCCATGGCTGGACATCGGGTTTTCCCAGGTGAATGCCTTGTCGATCCGTGCCGCGCTGCCGTCGGCCTTCAGCGCCAGATCATCCGGACCGCGTACAAAGCCCAGATGCGGGCCGTCCAGCGGTGAGTTCGGTGTGACCTTGCAGTGTGGCGTCGGGTGTGCCTCGACCGGTTTGGGGTAGGGCGGTTTGAACCGGAAGCCGCCGGGCACCTCGACCGTGCCCAGAATGATCTGCAGCACATGCAGCGCCCGGCAGGTCTGGAATCCGTTGGCATGGGCCGAGACGCCGCGCATCGAGTGCATGGCGACGGGGCGGCCAATCATCTTGTCATGTTTCTCGCCCCGGAAATCGGTCCATTCCTGATCGATCTCGAAGGCCTCGTCAAAGGCGACGCGGGCGAGTTCCGCTGCAATGGCGCGGATACGCTTGGCGGGGATGCCGCACTTTTCGGCGATGGCTTCGGGGGCGTATTCCTCGCTGAGGTATTTCTCGGCCATCAGGTGGAAGACCGGGCGGTGGGTGACGCCGTCTTTTTCGTATGTGGCCGACAGGTCTGGGCGCACGCCGGGTTTGTCAAAGGCGGTAAGTTCGCCGGTTGCACGATCAATGACCAGCGGTTTGCCGTCTGTATCGCGCAGGAACAGACCCTGTTCCGGTCCGTCCGAGGCGTTTACCAGCACAGGCGCGTTGGTGTAGCGGCTGAGATAGTCCAGATCGATCTTGCCGGCCTTCATGAGCACATGGATCATCGACAGGATGAACAGGCCATCGGTGCCGGGCGTGATCCCGACCCAGTCGTCGGCAACAGCGTTATAGCCCGACCGGATCGGGTTCACGCCGATCACCCGCGCGCCGCGCGCCTTGATTTTGCCGATGCCCATCTTGATCGGGTTGCTGTCATGGTCTTCGGCCACGCCGAACAGCATGAACAGCTTGGTGTGATCCCAGTCGGGCTGTCCGAATTCCCAGAATGCGCCGCCCATCGTGTAGATGCCGCCAGCCGCCATGTTGACCGAGCAGAACCCGCCATGGGCTGCATAGTTACAGGTGCCGAAATTCTGCGCCCAGAAGCTGGTGAAGGATTGAGACTGGTCGCGGCCTGTGAAAAAGGCCAGCTTCTCGGGGTTGTCTTCGCGCAGGGGCTTCAGCCAGCCGACGGCGATGTCCAGCGCTTCGTCCCAACTGATTTCTTCGAATTCGCCCGAGCCGCGTGGCCCAACCCGTTTCAACGGTGCGCGCAGCCGTGACGGCGCGTTGACTTGCATGATCCCGGCACTGCCCTTGGCGCACAGAACGCCCTTGTTCACCGGGTGATCGCGGTTGCCTTCGATATAGGCGACCTTGCCGTCTTTCATGTGCACATTGATGCCGCAACGGCAGGCGCACATATAGCAGGTGGTCCGCCTGATCTCGTCCGAGACCTTGGGAGAAGTGTCTAGGATCGGCTGCTGATGCGTCATTGGCGGGTCCTGTCGGTTGTGTCGGGATGAACTTGTCACTTTCATTCCGAATTGAGAACACCGTTCTGTGAACGGCGCAAATATAAGTTCTATGTTCCGTCGGCCTGCAGGGCGGTCACGGCGATCATCTGGGTCACATCCTCGGCGCTGCAGCCGCGTGACAGGTCATTGGCCGGTTGGGCCAGCCCCTGCAAAACCGGGCCGATGGCAGAATACCCGCCAAGGCGCTGAGTGATCTTGTAGCTGATATTGCCCGCGTCGAGATTGGGGAAGATCATGACGTTGGCCTGACCGGCCACAGACGATCCGGGGGATTTGCGATCTCCGACTGATGGTACGAAGGCCGCATCGAACTGTAATTCGCCGTCGACCTCAAGATCTGGTGCCGTCTGCCGCAGGGTTTCGGTGGCTTCGATGACCTTGTCCACAGCGGCGTGTTTCGCACTGCCCTTGGTTGAAAAGCTGAGCATGGCGATTTTGGGATCAACACACAGCAATGCCCGTGCGGAGTTGGATGATGCGAGTGCGATCCTACTCAGCTCTGAAGCGCTGGGGTCGATCACAAGGCCGCAATCGGAATACAGCATCGCCCGTGCGCCCGGCATTGCGTTTTCTGGCGGGTACATCAGGAAGAATGAGGACACCATTCCCGCGTCCGGCGCCGTGCCGATCACCTGAATGGCCGTCCGCACGATATCACTGGTGGTATGGACGGCGCCGCCGACCGTTCCGGTGGCGCGCCCGCTGCGAACCAGCATGGCGGCATAAACCAGAGGAGATTCGGCGGCTTTTCGGGCTTTGGCCTGATCCACGCCCTTGTGCTGGCGCAGTTCGAAATAGGTTTGGGCAAACTCTTCGGTCAGATCCGAAGTTGCAGGGTCGTGTATAGTCGCACCATCTGATTCGGACGCGCCCAGGTCTTTCAGAGTGGCCTCGATGTCGGCGTGTACGCCGACCAGAATGACATCGGCCAGTTCAGCCGCATGGGCGGCAAGCGCCCCCGCAACAATGCGGGGATCACTGCCTTCGCATAAGGAAATTACAGGTCGGGTTGCCGGGGCGCGCTGACGCAACAGCTCGATGGGTGTCAGGGTCATGCGCTCCGGCTCCGTCCTGCAATTACACGATCTGTTCGCGCATGTCGTCCGCGGACACACCGGCAACGGCGACGGGTTTCTTCATCGCGTCACGGCGGAACGGTTCGCCCAGTTCCTGGTTGATCAAGGCTTCGATCAGGGTGGTGATGCCGTTCTTCTGATCTTCGATCGCCTGGTTCAGTGCTGCGGTCAGCTCGTCCTGGGTACGGGCAACGACGCCTTTCAGACCACAGGCCTGCGCGATTCCGGCGTAGGAGACCTTGGTGTCCAGTTCGGTGCCGACGAAGTTGTCGTCGAACCACAGGGTCGAGTTCCGCTTTTCCGCACCCCACTGGTAGTTGCGGAAGACGATCTGGGTCACGGCGGGCCATTCGTCACGACCGATGGCGGTCAGTTCGGTCACGGCAATGCCGAAGGCACCGTCGCCCGAGAAGCCAACGACCGGAGTGTCCGGGCAGCCGATTTTGGCGCCAATCACCGATGGCAGGCCATAGCCGCAGGGGCCGAACAGGCCGGGGGCCAGGTATTTGCGGCCTGCCTCAAACGACGGGTAGGCGTTGCCGATGGCGCAGTTGTTGCCGATGTCGGACGAGATGATCGCCTCTTTCGGCAGTGCGGCCTGAATGGCGCGCCACGCCATGCGCGGGCTCATCCAGTCGGGCTTGGCAGCACGGGCGCGTTCGTTCCAGGTGGTGCCCGGATCGTCCTGCTCGTGATCCATCGAGGTCAGTTCCTGCGCCCAGCGCGACTTGGTTTCCGCGATTTTCGCCTTGCGCGCGTCGCGTCCTTCGTCGCCTGCTGTGTCCGAAAGCTGCGCCAGAATATTGGTTGCAACGGTGGCCGCATCGCCCACGATGCCAACCGAGACCTTCTTGGTCAGGCCAATACGGTCGGGGTTGATGTCAACCTGGATGATCTTGGCGTTTGTGGGCCAGTATTCCATTCCATAGCCGGGCAGGGTCGAGAACGGGTTCAGACGGGTGCCAAGGCACAGAACAACGTCTGCTTCCTTGATCAGTTCCATACCCGCTTTCGAACCGTTGTAGCCCAGCGGGCCGGCAAACAGCGGATGCGATCCGGGGAAAGCGTCATTGTGCTGGTATCCAACGCAAACCGGCGCGTCCAGACGCTCGGCCAATGCCTTGGATGCCTCGATTCCGCCCTTGGACAGAACAGTACCGGCGCCGTTCAGGATGACCGGGTTCTTGGCTTCCGACAGCAGCGCGGCGGCTTCGGTGACTGCGGATGCGCCGCCCGACGGCAGTTCGAATTCGACGACGGCGGGCAGGTCGATATCAACAACCTGGGTGAAGAAGTCGCGCGGTACGTTGATCTGTGCCGGTGCCGAGGCGCGCTTGGCTTTGGTGATCACGCGGCTCAGGACTTCGGCCATCCGCGAGGGGTCGCGCACTTCTTCCTGATAGCAGACGCAGTCCGCGAACATGCGCATCTGTTCCATTTCCTGGAAGCCGCCCTGACCCATGGTCTTGTTCGCGGCCTGCGGGGTGACCAGCAGCAGCGGGGTGTGGTTCCAGTAGGCGGTTTTGACGGCGGTGACAAAGTTGGTGATGCCGGGGCCGTTCTGCGCGATCATCATCGACATCTTGCCGGTGGCGCGGGTATAGCCGTCGGCCATCATGCCGCCCGAGCCTTCGTGTGCGCAATCCCAGAAAGTGATGCCAGCTTTTCCAAAAATGTCGGAGATCGGCATCATAGCCGACCCGATGATCCCGAACGCGTGTTCGATTCCGTGCATTTGCAGGACCTTAACAAAGGCCTCTTCCGTGGTCATTTTCATGTGTGCGCTCTCCAAGCAAAGGTGGAACGGGCCAGGCACCTTGCCTTGCCTTTGCATATGGTTTTGGCGCAAGGGTGGCAGCTGCGTTAGGGCCAGAACGCGCGGCGGAATATGTCCAGAGTCGGGCCGGATCGCTCGCCAAAAAAAGGTACCGCCGGTCCCCTGTCGCGCCGTTGGCGTCCTTGGGGCGTTGGAGATACAGGGGGATTCTGTTTGAAAGCCGGGCGTCCTAATACGCGCGGATTGCGTCGGCAATCAACTTGATGCCCGGGGCTATGCGATCCGAAGTGATTGACGAATATCCGAGGCGGTAAAAGTTCCGCGGGCGGTCCGGTCCGGAAAAGAATGGTTCGCCCGGTTCGATATGCACGCTCTGGCTTTGGAGGTTGCGCGAAAGCTGTGTCGCATCCAAATGGTCGGGTGCCGACATCCATATCGATGATCCGCCCAACATACCGCGACCGGCGACCGTCAGGCCGTATTGTTCAACGGCTTTCTCAAGGGCATCCCGCCTTTGGGCAAGCGCGTTCGACATGCGTCGGATCTGCGCGTCGTAGTGGCCGAGCGACAAGAAATAGGCGGCCGTGCGTTGGATATGGCCGGGCGGGTGGCGCAGAACCAGGGATCTCAGGGCGCGGGCTTCGCGAATGAAGGGCTCGGACCCGACCATGTAGCCCAGGCGCAAACCGGGAAACAAAGATTTCGAGAAGCTGCCGACATAGATCACACGCCCGTCCCGGTCCATGGATTTCAAAGCGGGTGAAGGTGCGCCCAGAAAGGACATCTCGAATTCGTAATCGTCTTCGACGATCATCGCGTTTAATTGGCGCGCCCTGTTCAGCAGTTCGCCCCTTCGGGACACCGGCATGGTCGCGGTGGTCGGGCTTTGGTGACTTGGCGTGGTGAAGATGACGTCCGTATCGTCGGGGATGATGTCCGGCGAAAGGCCGTCCCGGTCGACCTTCAGCGGTGTGAGCTGACACTCGGAGTGGCTCAACAGTTCGCGGAGGGCGTAATAGCAGGGGTCCTCGATCGCCGCCTTGCGTGTTTTGTTCAGCAGTATACGCGAGGCCAGCCAAAGCGCGTTCTGGGCACCCAGCGTGATCAGAATCTCTTCTGGGCGCGCCGCGATTCCCCGGCGCGGCAAGGTATGACGGGCGATGAACTCGATAAGCAGGGGATCATCCTGATCCACATAGTCGCCGGTCAGCGAGGCAAAATCCTTGTGACCCAGCGCCCGCACGGCGCACAGACGCCAGTTTGCATGATCGAAAAGGGTTCGGTCTGCCTGGCCGTAGATGAATGGATACCGGTAGTCGCGCCAGTCGCTGGGCTTGGGAAGGACATCGCCTTCGGAGAACCGGCGTGCCAGCGCGGTATTCCAGTCAACGTTTTCAGCCCCACGCTGAACCGGAGTGTATTTTGGCGGCACCGGCGCGTTGTTTGAGACGTAATACCCGGACCGCCCTTTTGCAGTCAGGTAGTCATTTGCCAGAAGCTCGGTGTAGGCCAAAGTCACCGTGATCCGGCTGACACCCAGATGCGCGGCCAGTTTGCGGGAAGAGGG
Source organism: Ruegeria sp. N11 (assembly GCF_056531525.1). Classification (NCBI taxonomy): domain Bacteria; kingdom Pseudomonadati; phylum Pseudomonadota; class Alphaproteobacteria; order Rhodobacterales; family Roseobacteraceae; genus Ruegeria; species Ruegeria sp. N11. The sequence continues at coordinate 154,509 of NZ_JBQFLX010000002.1, read as the reverse complement.
CAGTTTTTCCCCGACGTGAAACCGCCCTGACAAGATGCCTTCGGCAATCATCTGCTGGATTTGCGCCTGCAGCGTGCCCTGTCCGTTCAGCTCAAGAAAGAATGTGTCGACCGATATCCCCATAGGGCCTTATAGAGTGGACTTAATCGCGGGGCAATCTGGACTTAACCTCTATTGGTACGATTAGGCAAAAATCTGTTGACACGAAGAAACTATAAACCTAAATAACTAGAAAATTAGTTTAATAGAGGTGATGAAAATGTGGGAAACCGCTGCTGCAGGGTTTTCAGCCATGGGGTCCGAGGCCCGGCTGAAAGTTCTTAAGACCCTGGTCCGCGCCGGGCAGGCGGGCCTGACCGTGGGCGAAATCCAAAGTCGCACGGGCATTGCGCCATCGACGTTGGCCCATCATCTGCGGTTCCTTGCCGCTGGTGGTGTCGTGGAACAGGAAAAGATCGGGCGCACCACGATTAACCGCGCCTGTTTCGATGAGCTTCGGGATCTTGCCCAGTTCATTCTGAGTGAGTGCTGCATGGACGAAGTGGGAAAGGCCGCGAACGATGGCTGAGCTGACACAAAATCCGAAGGTACCGGCCAGATCCGTCGCCGATCTGATTAAAACGCCCTGGACAGTGATCGTGGCGCTTCTTGCAGCCGTCGCTTTTCTGGATCCCGGAAACTGGACCGAGGTGGTGACGTTTGCCGGCAAGGCGCTGGCCCATACCGGTCAATACATCCTGTTTGCCGTGTTGCTGCTGTCCTATCTCAAGGCAACAGGGGCCGAGGTCATGGTGGCACGGGCCTTTGAGGGGCGCGAGACACGAATGATCTTTCTGGCCGCCTTGTTTGGTGGCCTGGCTCCGTTCTGCTCCTGCGAGGTCATCCCGTTTATCGCCGGACTTCTGGCCCTGGGCGCGCCTTTGTCGGCCGTTATGGCCTTCTGGCTCAGCTCACCCCTGATCGATCCGCCAACGCTGTTGATCACGGCCGGGGCACTGGGGTGGCCGTTTGCCGTAGGCAAAGCCGTTGCGGCAGTGGCGCTTGGGCTGTTCGGCGGGTTCGTGGTGCGTGCCCTGATGCGCAACGGCGCCTTCTCGCAGCCTCTGCGTGAATACAAACCCGCCGGTTGCTGCGGCTGCGGCCCGAAGAAGGACGACAAACCGGTCTGGCGTTTCTGGCAGGATCCCGATCGCCGCGTGCGCTTCCGGTCCGAGTTTGTGCACAATGGTGTTTTCCTGCTCAAATGGCTTGCGCTGGCCTATGTGCTCGAGGCGCTTCTGGTCAGCTACGTACCTGCTGACATGATCGCCCGGGTTGTCGGCGGGGACGGTGTTCTGCCGATCGTGATCGCGGCGCTGGTTGGTATGCCTGCCTATCTGAATTCCTACGTCGCACCGCCGTTGCTGGCTGGCCTGACCGAGCAGGGGATGAGCGCGGGTGCCGCCATGTCCTTCATGATCGCAGGCGCGGTCAGTTCGATCCCGGCGATGGCAGCGGTTTGGTCGCTGGTCAAACCCCGTGTCTTCGCAACCTATCTGGGTCTGGGGATCAGCGGTGCAATCATCGCCGGAATACTGTTCCAGATGATCTGAAAATGAAAAACCGCCCGGCTTTCAGGCCGGGCGGTTTCAATTAGGTCGAGGCGGCTCAGCCAGCCTCGCAATATCGCGGCAGTTTGAACCGGTACCGCGCCTCGCCGCTCTCCACGTAAACCCGTTTTTCGACGCAGGCGCTGGTGCCCACGGATTGTGCAATCGGAGCTTCGGTCGACGTTATCGATGCCGCTGAACCATCCGGCAGGCGCACCGACGCCACCACGCCATTCTTCAGGTCGCCATTGATCGGCGAAGCGGTCAAAACATCGGCGACAAAATAAGAGTCGTGTTCGTGCACGCCGTCGTCATTCAGGATCAGCAAACCTGCCGTTACGGCGATGAGGGCCAGCACACCAGCAATGGCCAGACCCTTCGTCTGGACAAAAGCATAGATGGATACAGCGCGATGCGGGCCAAAAATGGCTGACAGTACGTTCAGCATGGTTCTTCCAAAAGCAAAACCCCGACCAGTCGGGCCGGGGTCACACGTCAATTATGGGCGAAGATCGTCTTCATCCTCTTCCTCGCCGCCACCCTTGGGCAGGTTGAAGAAGCTGTCGGCGTCCACGATCGGTTCGTTCTCTTCCTTGTCATCACCGTCATCGGACAGCGAGAAGGTCTCGAGACCCTCGATGGCAGTCGGGATCTTGGGCGCGGCGTCCATTTCCAGCGACTGCTCGGTCGACACCAACCTGCGGCGTTCGTCGTCGCTCATGACGCCGCCTTCGGCGGCTTTCTTGGCGGCGGCCTTCTGAACGATCGCGTCCAGCTCGGATTGTTTGCACAGGCCCAGCGCAACCGGGTCGATCGGCTGCATGTTGGCGATGTTCCAGTGGGTACGCTCGCGGATCGACTGGATGGTCGGCTTGGTGGTGCCGACCAGCTTGGCGATCTGACCGTCGCTGAGTTCGGGATGGAACTTGACCAGCCACAGGATCGAGTTCGGGCGGTCCTGACGCTTGGACAGCGGGGTGTAGCGCGGGCCACGGCGCTTTTCCTCGCCCGAGGCGGCCGGGTTGAACTTGAGCTTCAGCTTGTGCAGCGGATTGTTCTGCGCCGAGTCGATTTCTTCCTGGGTAAGCTGGTTGTTGGCGATGGGGTCGAACCCTTTGACGCCAGCAGCAACATCGCCATCCGCGATGCCCTGCACTTCAAGCTCGTGCATGCCTACGAAATCCGCGATCTGCTTGAAGCTGATCGTGGTGTTGTCCACCAGCCATACGGCTGTTGCCTTGGCCATAAGCGGTTTTGCCATCAGCCCATCTCCTATAAATACATCTTTCCCGTCGCCGGAATTCGGCGGCCCCTTGGTGTTGGGGCAGGTTTCCGTTGTCGGGGAACTTGGCCCGCTTATAGTCGCGGGAAGGCAAGAAGGGAAGAGGCGAATGCGCCAAGGAATTGCGGGGCTGGTTTTGTGGGTGTTCGGTTCAATGGCGGCGCTGGCCGATGGCGAAAAGGCGGGTGAGTTCGACTATTACGTACTGGCGCTCAGTTGGTCGCCCAACTGGTGCGCCCGCGAAGGCGATGCGCGCGGATCGGAGCAATGCGATGCGCGGCATGATCACGGCTGGATTTTGCATGGTCTCTGGCCGCAATACCATCAGGGCTGGCCAGCCTACTGCCGCACGCCAGAGTCACCGCCAACGCGCCGCATGACCCGGGAAATGGAAGACATTCAGGGCAGTTCTGGTCTGGCGTGGCATCAGTGGAAAAAGCACGGCACCTGTTCGGGTCTCAGCGCGACTGACTATTTCACATTGTCCCGCCAAGCCTATGAACGCGTTGAACGCCCACCGGTGTTTCGTAAACTGGATGCGTCGGTGAAACTGCCCGCCTCGGTCGTCGAGGACGCTTTTTTGAAAGCAAACCCCGGTCTTGAGCGCGATATGGTCACCGTAACCTGCAAACAGGGTTATATAGAAGAGGTCCGCTTGTGTCTGTCGCGTGATCTGAAACCAGTGCCCTGCGGACGGGATGTGATCCGCGACTGCACCGCCAAGGACGCCCTGTTCGATCCGATTCGTTAGAGCTTCTTGTTCTGGCAGTCCCGCGCATACTCCAGCGCCTTGGCCGTGCCTTTGAGGTCGATTGCCATCACACGCTCACCCGCCGGGTTGTAGACGGTCATGGTTCTGTTCTGCGCAATCGCGTTTACGAAGTTGCGGTCGGTGAAAAACACCGTCCCCCCTGGCACGCGATCCTGCCTGAACCCGATGGCGGTGGCGTCAAAGCTCTTGCCGTCCAGATCGAACCGGATCGGATAGTTTTTCCCGGGTTCGATATCGCCCCATGCCTTGTTGTAGACGGTGAAGTATCCGCGATCACCCAACGCGTCATAGCCCAGCCGCACGACCGACAGATCCTGATAGATCGTCTGGATCAGGCACCCGTTGCCAAGTGCGGGGTCCATCATGATGTTCCAGCCCTCGACAAAGCCTTTGTCGACAAGTTGTTGTGACAGAGCGGAGGTTGCGGTGAAAGCTGCAAAGGTGAAGGCGAGAAGGCGGGTCATCGAGGAATGCTCCAGCTAAAATGGTAGTGTTTGGATATCCTTAGCGCAGTTTTGCGCATAACCAAAGGCTGTGATCCGAAAGCGTGCAGCAGGCACGTGTCGAATAATAATGCGGCCGCCTCTACCGAAGTATCGTTTCCGTACTGTTGGAAAGATGGAAGACACACCCTTGTGTGCGAGGCAGCTTAAGCAGGCCTTCCTGATCTAGACCCAGCCAGATCCCCCTCAGCACCAAAGAAGTTACACCGTGGGTCACAATGATTGAGGGTTCTTCTTGCTCATCCAGAAAGGATCGGACTCTTGCCGATATCTCCTCAAAGCTCTCACCGCCAGGGCTGCGAAAAAACCACAAATAGCTTTCGTAAGCGTAGTCGATCTGCGACCTGATGACGTTCTTGGTTACACCTTCCCATTGGCCAAATGCGATTTCCTGAAGGCGGTGGTCAGTTTCCTGTTGCAGCTGGGGTGCAATCGCGAGCCGAGCCGTGTGCTGCGCGCGCTCTTGCGGGCTGACGACGACCCGAGACGGTGTGTTCGGAATGCGGCTCAGAATTTGGTTTTGAGTGCGCGCCTGCGCCTTGCCCGTTTCGGTCAGCGGAGAGTCCTTGCGGCCTTGAAATTTCCCAAGAGTATTCCACTCGGTTTCGCCGTGTCGCAGTATGAATAGATCGGGATATCTGCTCATAAGTCACGCACAACTCTGGAAAATCAAAGCATGATTCAAATATGTTCTCTGGACAGGTTCTGTGACCTTACAGTTCTTTCCGCGCCCTCAGCGCAGCCGTGATCGTCCCGTCGTCCAGATAATCCAGCTCACCCCCAATTGGCACACCCTGCGCAAGTGAGGTCAGGCGAACCTGTCCCTCCAACTGGTCGGCAATGTAGTGCGCGGTGGTCTGTCCGTCGACTGTGGCGTTCAGGGCAAGGATGATCTCGGTGATGCCCTCGGCCGTCACGCGGTCTTTGAGGCGGGGAATGCGTAACTCGTCCGGGCCGACACCGTCCAAGGCCGACAGTGTACCGCCCAGAACGTGATAGCGGCCTTTGAAGACACCGGCACGTTCCATCGCCCAAAGATCAGCGACATCCTCGACGACACAAAGCTCTCCGGTGGCGCGGGCCTCACTGTCGCAGATGTCACAGATGTCAGCGGTACAGACATTGCCGCAATTCAGGCATTCGCGGGCGGTGGCGGCGACCTGCTGCATTGCGTCCGACAGCGGTGTCAGCAGCAGGGCGCGTTTTCGGATCAGGTGCAGAACCGCGCGACGGGCCGAGCGCGGGCCAAGGCCCGGCAGCTTGGCCATCAGGTCGATCAGGTTGTCGATGTCGCTGTTCGAACTCACGGCCTGTCCTGTTTGGCACCGAAGGGAGCCTCCGGCGGGAGTATTTTGGAAAAGATGAAGATCAGAACGGCAGCTTGATGTCTGCCGGCAGCCCCATGCTTTCGGTCAGCTTGGCCATTTCCGCCTGAGAGCGCTCGGCGGCCTTGGTCTGCGCGTCCTTGATGGCGGCCAGGATCAGATCCTCGACCACTTCCTTGTCGTCGCCGTTGAAGATCGACGGGTCGATGTCCAGACCTTTGAGTTCGCCCTTGGCGGTGGCGGTGGCCTTGACCAGACCGGCGCCGGATTCGCCGACAACCATGAGGTTGTTCAGTTCTTCCTGCATTTCGGTCATTTTGGTCTGCAGGTCCTGCGCGGATTTCATCATCTTGGCCATATCGCCCAGACCGCCTAAACCTTTGAGCATCGGGTTTCTCCTGTAAATCGATTTGACGCCTAAATACGAAGGGTGGCTGCGTGACACAAGGGGCATGGGCATCCTCCTGTCTTCCAGGCAGATGTTCAGTCCTCTTCGAACGGGTCCCATTCGTCTTCGACCTCGGGCAGAGCCTCGGTTTCGACCTTGGCGGCGCGCTGTTCCGGGGTTTCGATCCATTTGATGCGCGCCTTGGGAAACTGCATGAGTACCGCCTGAACCAGCGGGTGTTGCTCGGCCTGGGCCCTTAGCGCGAGGTCGGCCGCGTCGCGGACCTCGGCAATCGTGGCGGCTTCGCCATCTGCCACGATGGACACGGCCCACCGATTGCCTGTCCAGCGCTGCAGCGCCGTACCCAGCCGTTGGGCAAGGTCTGTCGGGGCATGATCGGTCGGCGTAAATTCGATCCGGCCCGGTGAGTAGGCCATCAGCCGCACACCGTTTTCGACCTCGACCAGCAGCTTTACGTCCCGATTTGACCGGATCAGTTCGACCACATGTTCGAAGGTCGGATAGCGCGCCAGAGCGGTTTGGACGTCCTGTGCCAGGGCCGCAGTCGGCGCGCCGGCAGGGCCATGCGGAGCGGAAACGTAGGAAGACCTTGCCGATGCCTGAGGTTGTACCGGGGCGTGCGAGGGTACGGCCATGCCGCCACCGGGGCCTCCGTTCGGCGTGGGTGGAGGTGCGTCCTGCAAACGTTTGATCAGTTCTTCCGGGCTTGGCAGGTCGGCCACATGGGTCAGCCGAATGACGGCCATTTCCGCTGCCATCATGGCGTTTGGCGCGGCTGAGACCTCTTCGAGTGCTTTCAGCAACATCTGCCACATGCGGGTCAGAACGCGCATCGGCAGGGCTTCGGCCATTTGCTGACCGCGTGCGCGTTCGTCGGGCGAAACGGTCGGGTCCTCGGCGGCGTCCGGCGTGATTTTGACCACGGACACCCAATGGGTGATTTCGGCCAGATCGCGCAGCACGGCAAGCGGATCGGCACCCTCGGCGTACTGAGCGCTGAGCTCTGTCAGAGCCCCCGCCGCGTCGCCCCGCAGGATCATGTCCATAAGGTCCAGGACGCGGCCCCGGTCCGCCAGGCCCAACATCGCCCGGACCTGATCGGCACTGGTTTCCCCGGCCCCGTGCGAGATCGCCTGATCCAGCAGCGAAGTTGCATCACGCGCCGAACCTTCGGCCGCTCGGGTGATCAGCGCCAGTGCGTCTTCTGCGATCTGGGCGCCCTCGGCGGCGGCGATCTTGTTCAGAAGACCGATCATGTCCTCGGGTTCGATCCGGCGCAGGTCGAAGCGTTGGCAGCGCGACAGGACCGTCACCGGAACCTTGCGGATTTCCGTCGTGGCGAAGATGAATTTCACATGCTCGGGCGGTTCTTCAAGCGTCTTGAGCAACGCGTTGAACGCGCTGGTCGAAAGCATGTGAACCTCGTCGATGATATAGATCTTGTAGCGTGCGCTGGCTGCACGATAGCGGACGCTGTCGATGATTTCGCGGATGTCGTTCACGCCCGTGCGGCTGGCCGCGTCCATCTCCATCACGTCGACATGGCGGCCTTCCATGATCGCCACGCAATGTTCGCATTGGCCGCAGGGTTCGGTCGTCGGTTTGCCGTCGCCATCGGGGCCGATGCAGTTCATGCCCTTGGCGATGATCCGCGCCGTTGTCGTTTTGCCGGTGCCGCGGATGCCGGTCATGATGAAGGCCTGCGCGATCCGGTCTGCCTCGAACGCGTTTTTCAGGGTGCGCACCATGGCATCCTGACCAACCAGGTCGGCAAAGGTTTCCGGGCGGTATTTGCGGGCAAGAACCTGATAAGCGGGGCGTGGCGAGTCGGTCATTTCTGCTCTGTCGGATTCGTATCAGAAGTGCAGCGTAGAGTGCGCCGCCGCCTGCGTCCACAGCCGGTTCGCGAAATTCATTTGGGAATGCTTCGGGATGCGCGTAAAAATGAAGGCGAAAGCATTTTTGACCGGATTCTTGTGCGTAACGATTAAGGAGGGCGCGTTGCATGTCTCAGATGATTATTCATGCGCTGCAGGTCGGAGGAGGTACTCTGGCCCTGACATCAATGCCGGGGCGCGGGGGTAAATATGCCCAGGACCTGAATGCGATTTCCGACTGGAAGCCAGGTCTTGTCATTTCAATGACGACCGAAGTCGAGATGCTGCAGGACGGCGCGCGTGACTTCGGAACCGACATTCAGGCGCGCGCCTGCCGCTGGGTCCATCTGCCGGTCGAAGATTTCGGTGCACCCCCCGACGCCGTGACCGCGCGCTGGCCCGATGTAAGCGCGGCCGTCCGCCATGCCCTGTCAGGGGGCGGGCGCATTCTGGTGCATTGCCGGGGCGGCTGTGGCCGGTCCGGAATGGTGGTGTTGCGCCTGATGGTCGAATGTGGCGAGCAACCGGGTGCAGCCCTGAAACGGTTGAGGGCGGTGCGGCCCTGTGCGGTTGAAACAGATGCACAACTGGCATGGGCCACGCAATTGATTCCGGCCAGCGCGGACCCGTAGGTCAGGCCGACAAATGTCCGGCCTGGGCCGCTACTTGGCGACCTGCCAGGGCCGAAGCTTCAAGCATGGCGCAGGGCGGGTCCGACAGAATTGCGGACGGCAGCGCACGGAACTCTGCGCAGAACATCATGTCTGCATAATCCTCCAACCTGTCGCCCGGAGTTTCCTCATTCGTTCCGCAAAACACCCGGATTTTGTCTGGCCGCGCGTGGAACCGGGCCATGCACCCTTCGGGGCAATGGGCAAGCTCGCTGCTGCCTTCAATGGCGAATTGCGGGGTTGCGGCCGGGCCGGCGCTTGCCACGGCGCGCGTCAGAGCCCGCGCCATTTGCGCCAGTGCCGGACAGGGTTTGCCGGTGCGCTGGCACACAGTGGCAGAAAATTCGTGTGTCCTTGTCTTCCAGATCATAATGCGCCCTCCGCGCGCGGCGCGGGGCAAGGATCAGGTGTGACGGGGCTATGCCATCAGGACCTGCCCGGACACCCCGCCCGAGTTTCGGTTTCAGTATCGATGGCAGGTCTCCTGACTTGCGGGTCATCGCTTTGCCGACCTTCCCAGCCTTTCGGCCAGTGGTGTTTCGGCATTGCTCACCGCTTACAGTTGCGGGGGCAGTCTCGGCCTTGGTTCCTTCCGGCAATGCCAGACAGAACCGCACCGTGTTCCCTTTTCATCCCGGCCCCGGAAAGGGCGCGGAAACCATCGCCTCATCGCTAGCGGTTGCGGGGTCCCCGAGTCAAGCGCATTGCGCGGGCCGAGGCATTTGGTCCGATGCGTGGTCGGGAAAGCGGACGTTTGGTCATGTTTGCACCGGGTTGACTTGAGCGGGCGACTGGCCTGACAGATAGGTGAACTGAACTGTTCAGTTGAGAGCGGAGCATGAGATGTTGGACATACAGGAACAGGTCTTGACCGAAGACATACGATTTCCCGCCGGGACGGCTATGCTGTCGGGTCGTCTGTACCTGCCTGTTGCAGCGCCTGATATCGTAGTTGTTCTGAACAGCGCGACCGGCGTTCCCCAGGACTATTATCAGCATTTTGCCCGGTGGCTGGCGGAAGAGCAGGGCATTGCCTGTCTGACCTATGATTACCGCGATTTCGGAAAATCGCTATCGGGGCGTTTGAAGGATTCGCGTGTCACCATGTTCGATTGGGCGCTGATCGATATTCCCGCGGCCCGGGCCGAGATGCGGCGGCGATTCCCAAGTGCGCGGCAGTGGACCATTGGTCATTCGCTGGGGGGTATGCTTGGGCCATTGCAATCGGATGTGGATCAGATCGACCGGATGATTTGTGTGTGTTCCGGCCTGGTTACGTTGTCGGATCATCCCTGGCCCTACCGGGGGCTGGCCGGAATCTTCTGGTACGGGCATGCGCCTTTTGCAGTACATATGCTGGGGTATCTGCCCGGCAAGGCCATTGGGTTTGGTTCGGACCTGCCGTCAAAGGTCTACTGGCAATGGCGAAAATGGTGCACCTCGCCGAACAGCTATCTGCCTGAAATTGGCCAAGGCCTGCCCGCAGTGACCTGGTCGCGGGCCGGTGGTCCGGTTGACCTGTTTGCGATTTCGGACGACCAGATGGTGCCTGAAAATGCGGTCCGGAGGCTGGCCGAGCTATACGGCCCGGACGCCAACCGTCATGTGCTTGAACCAAAGGATTTCGGGCTGAAATCCATTGGCCACATTGGTGTTTTTGCGCGCAAAAACAAAGCGGTCTGGCCGAGGCTGATCGAGTCTGCGGAGCAGCAAGTCCGTTCCGACCGGAAAGATGTGACGATTGCGGGATGAAGTGAGAGGTTGGACATCGACCCAAGCGGGGCTCGTTGTGGCTGCTTCCTTCCGGACCTGACCAGGTTGGCGAGGCGCTCGCCCGCGCCAACCTCTCAATCGTCGATATAGGGAAGTTGCGCCAGGAAGACAACCCGTCAGAGTGACAGTCTGATCCGCAGAAAGCCTTCCGGGTCATGCCCCAGCACATGCGGATCGTATGCGTCCAGTTCGGAGAGATGCGCCCTTGCTCCCGGCCCGGTTTTCAGAATCGAAGCGTGGCCGGGAAGCCGGACAAGGCTGAAGGGGAAGGGCGCAGATTGCATCGGGTCGCCCGGTAATCCCCCCGAAAGATAGTCGCGCAGGACGTCCCTGATGGGTAAGGTCGGCAGATCGATCTGCCGGGCCTGATGCGCAACTGGGAAGTGTCCGCCGCCGCTGGCCCGGTAACTGTTCAGGGCCACAACGAATTTCTGGGTGGGTTCAATAGGGATTCCACCGCAGCAAATCTCGCAGACACGGTTTGCGGTGGGATCGACCAGCATTCCGTGAGAATCAAAACGCGCCGGCTGAGAAAGATCGATCCGATAGGTCAGGCCGAACAGCACATCGAAGTTATGCCCGGCCCGTGTTTCATCGGTCAGAGTGCGGACAGCTCCTGCATCAACCTGATTGAAAATGCCCGCCGACATTTCAAGCCAGTCACGGACCATGTCGCCGGTGACAAGCACGGCGCGCAGTTCATTCGGGAAAGAATGAAGATCCGAAACATTGCGCAAACGAACCTTTCCGGGCGGTACTTCCGTGTAGGAGCGCGGTCCCGCGCGGCCTCCGAACTTGCAGGGCGAAACAGCGGACAACAGTGGAAGCCCCCGTAGGTCTTCGTCCAGATGGAGGTTCAATGCCGCTGCCTGGGCGCTGGCGACCAAAGCGAGGCCCCGATCCGGTGCGCAAAAGCTGAAATAGCTTTGCAGGCTTTGATTGTTGTGGCCCACGGGTCTTGAGGCCAGTGCACGGGTTTCTTTGTGGCCGTAACTGAACAGATGCCGCATTCCGGGGTCTTCGGATACCGCTCCGTTCCCGTGCCGGGAAAGAACAGGAGGCAGCTGAACCTGCTGCCCGACAACCTTCCATGGCCCGGCAGAGGTTTTCTGCACATGCAGGTCGATGATGCCAAGATGCGTCCCGGCGACGCTAGGCATGACAACCGGTTTGCCATGTACATGCCCCCGGGTTGCGTCCGTATGATCCAGCCCTTCGTGATCCTTGCCGGGAAGTGTGAGATGCGTATGGCCTGCAACAATGGCGTCGATCCCGTCGATCGCGGCCAACGGTATGACGGCGTTCTCCAATCCGCGCGCGGGTTCCGAAGGTCCAAGGCCCGAATGCGCCAGCGCGACAATCACATCGCTGCCGTCCGTGCGCAGGGCCTCGACCGTCTTTTGCGCGGCCTCCAGAATATCTTCGAACACGACCACATCCTGAACCCTGTGGGCATTCCATTGCTCCGTCTGCGGCGGCAGGATCGACAAAAGACCCAGACGAAACGGGGTTTCGACGCCGTCGATCAGAAGAGAGCGTTCTAGTATTGCGCGGTCATTCCATTTGGCCCCGGTGGTCAATTGCCGGGCATTGCTGCAAATCACCGGGCACGGTGCGCCGTCCAGAATACGATTCAGCGTCGGCAGGCCAAAGTCGAAATCATGGTTGCCCAGTCCGATTGCGTCATAGCCAAGTTCCCGGAAGGCCTGAATCAACACGTGGTTGTCATCAGTCTGCTCTGCCGCCCAATCGCCAAACGGCGTTCCCTGAAGGGCATCTCCGTTGTCGAACAGGAATACCAGTGCTCCGTCTTTCTGCGCTTCTTCTCTGGCAGCGCGGATCAGGCTGGCCGTTCGGGTGAAGCCCCGCGCCGGATCCGGTTCATCCGCGTGATAGTCGAACCCTGTCAGATTCATATGCAGATCGGTCGTGGCCAAAATCCGAATGCGACCGGCTGAAGTGTGTTGGCGCTGAGACGAAACAGTGGTCGGGTGCAATTTTCTACTTTGGGCAATTCAATCTAAGCCATGTTCACCAAAAGAATGAGTAAGTGCAAATAACTTGGCGCCGGTGGGACCATTCAGCGGCATTGCCACGTCCAGGTGTTCATGAATTGGCATTGCAACAACTCGGCAGTCGTGGCAGCCCTGTGCGCAACACACTGAGGATATTAAATGAAAAACGCGGAGACAGTGACATTTGGCGGCTCGGTCCTGGATCGCGCAGCGCATCTCCGGGGAGATTCGGACAGGCTGGAACAGATGAAAACTGATCCACGCGCCGAATGCCTGCTGGTCTGGCGTGGCAAGATATTGGTGCAGGGCGAAGGTCTGGACCGGCTTGGATTGGTCGCGATGGCACATAGCCTGGTGCGCGAAGGTCCCGGAGGGGTTGTGGAAGCCCCGGTATTTCTGGGCCTTCGTGAAGACGATGCACCGATTTTTGCGGCGGATATATCGGACTGGTCGGCGGATGGGCAGGATTTGTCGGATATCGGTGCTTTTGTAGACCGGTCCGAGCAGCAGCATCCGGACCTGCCGGACGGGTACGTGTTTGCCGAATTGCGCCGGATCATGACGCGGCTGAGCGCCCGCGATGCCGAGCTTGCGGCAGCGGCCAAGGCCGTGATCGGCTGGCATGAAACGCACCGGTTCTGTGCGCGTTGCGGGGCTGCCAGTGAAATTGCACAGGCGGGGTGGCAGCGCAGCTGCCCCACTTGTGGCGGGCAGCATTTTCCGCGTACCGACCCTGTGGTGATCATGCTGATTACCCATGGAAACTCGGTCCTGATGGGGCGGTCTCCGGGTTGGCCCGAAGGCATGTACTCGCTGCTTGCGGGATTTGTCGAACCGGGTGAAACGCTGGAAGCCGCTGTGCGGCGCGAAGTAATGGAAGAGGCAGGCGTGCCAGTTGGTGCCGTTCACTATCTGGCCAGCCAGCCGTGGCCGTTTCCGGCCTCGTTGATGTTCGGCTGCGCGGGTGAGGCCCTGTCCCGCGAACTCAGGATTGATCCGGTCGAGATCGAAGACGCGATGTGGGTCAGCAAATCGGAAATGATGCGCGCTTTTTCCGGAGAGCATCCGGTCTTGTTGCCGGCCCGAAAAGGCGCCATTGCGCATTTCTTGCTGCAAAACTGGCTTGCAGACACTCTGGACTGACGAGACACTGAACGAAGGCAAAGGCACCGAGGGCGGACATGCAGTTTTCAGCGCGCGAAGATATCGAGGCCCCGATTGACGCGGTTTTCGACATGGTCGCGGATTTTGAGCGGTTCGAGCGGATGGCCATGCGCCGGGGTGTCGAAGTACGGCGACTGAACGAACAGGCCCCGATAACAACTGGTGCCACTTGGCTGACGGATTTCAATCTGCGGGGAAAACCGCGTCGGGTCGAAATACAGATGACCGATTGCGATACCCCGTCCCGCATGTGCTTTGAGATGTCCAGCAAGGGTATGAAAGGGGTGACATCGGTTGACTTTCTTGCCCTGTCCCAACGCAAAACCCGGCTGAGTGTCGAAATGTCGCTTGCTGCGAAGTCACTACCGGCTCGCCTGTTGCTTCAGTCCCTGAAGCTGGGACAATCGCGGTTCCGCCGACAGTTTCAGATTCGCCTGAGCGAATTTGCCCGTGAATTGGAAGAGCGGCATGCACACGGTGTATGACGGAAAACTTGCAGGCATAGATTGAGCAGCTATTCCATTCGCCCCGCCGTTGCGGACGATGCCGAGGGGTTGGCCGTCGTTCTGAAGGCCCTTGTTCTTGCCGGACAACGCAGCAAACCATCGGATGCGGCCTTTGCGCTGTCGCATTATCTTTGCCACCCTCAGCAGATCCGGTGTTCGGTCGCCATCGACCCCCGGGGAGCAGCATTGGGGTTCCAGTCTTTGAAGCTTGCAACTGCAGGCAAACCGTACAAGGTCGCTGAGGGGCTGGGCATTATTGGCACGCATATCAACCCGTCATCGGCCCGGCAGGGAATCGGACGGGCCTTGTTCAGATCCACCTTGCAGGCTGCGCAGAAAGTCGGCTTGCCTGCGATAGATGCCACCATTGGGGAAACCAATGTCGGGGGGTTGTCCTATTATGGTGCAATGGGCTTCACCGAATACCGCAGGTTGCCCGGCGCGATTTCGAAGTCGTTCACTCTGTCAGACTGTCAGTCGTTGAACTGACTTTTTCTGATCGTATTAGCTGGTGAGGATCGCAAAACAAAATGGGCCGCTGTCAGGCTATGACAGCGGCCCTTACCGATCAGAGTTCGGGGATCGGTTTCGCCCCCTCGAAAACCACTTAAAACACCAGCAACCAGAAAATCTTTCGATACTTTCGAAACTGACCCGCCTTGCTGATCGGTATGTCACTGTAATGCCGATAAACTTCGAGGCTCACAGTGAAGCAGTTCACATTGTTAAAACTTTTTTCATTTTTTCCAGTCGAAGAAGCCCGGTCCGGCCTGTTGCAGCAGTCTCGCTGCCATCTGGCGACCCACTTCCGCGCCGTCTGCAACATCTCCGGTCACATCCTCGGCGATTGATTCTGACCCGTCTGGGCGCAGGACTTCTCCGCGCAGCCGAAGTTGTCCATTCAGAATTTCGGCTAGGCCGGCGATCGGTGTCTCGCAGGAACCGTCAAGCGCCGCCAGCAGCGTGCGTTCCGCCGACATGCGCTGTCCGGTCTCGGCATGGTGGATGGCTTCGAGCATTTCAGCCGAACGGGTGTCGGACGCCCGGCGTTCAATGCTGATAGTGCCCTGCGCGATGGCGGGCAGCATGTCCTCGGGCGCAATGGCCGTGGCGGGGACGTCGTCCATCTGCAGTCGGCGCAGTCCGGCCATGGCCAGAAAGGTGCAGTCCGCCACCCCGTCGCCCAGCTTTTTCAGCCGGGTCTGAACGTTGCCCCGGAACTCGACAACCTTCAGGTCAGGCCGCCGGTTCAGCAATTGCGCCTTGCGGCGCAGCGACGACGTGCCGACCACGGCGCCATCGGGCAGGTCATGGATGGAACTCAGGTCCGGCGAGATGAAAGCGTCGCGAACATCCTCACGCGGCAGGAACGTGTCCAGTACCAGTCCCGCGGGCTGTTCGACCGGCATGTCCTTGGTCGAATGCACGGCGATGTCGATATCGCTGCGCAGCATCGCCTCTTCGATTTCCTTGGTGAACAGGCCCTTGTTGCCGATCTCCTTCAGCGGGCGGTCCGCGTCGATCATGGCGCGATTGTCGCCGGTGGTCTTGATGACCACGATCTCGAACGCCTCTTGGGGCAGATCAAACGCATCGCGCAGTCTTTGACGGGTTTCGTAGGCCTGCGCCAGCGCCAGTGGCGAGCCACGGGTTCCAATCTTCAGCGGCGATGCGGGGGTCGGCAGAGTCAATGTCATGCGCACAGCTTTAGTCGCGTCACATTGCCCTGACAATGGGGGCAGAGCTTGACAAATTGCCGCCGAAGGCAGACCCGTTGCGGCAAACCGGACGATTGGGGACAAATATGGCCGAGACAAAGAAACTGCTGCGGGCGCTGGCGGGCGAGGTGCAGGACGTGCCGCCGATCTGGATGATGCGTCAGGCGGGGCGGTATCTGCCGGAGTATCGCGCGACACGGGCGCAAGCAGGGGATTTCCTGTCCTTGTGCTACAACCCCGAACTGGCCGCCGAGGTCACTTTGCAGCCGATCCGCCGCTACGGGTTCGACGCAGCCATTCTGTTTGCCGATATCCTGCTGGTGCCACAGGCGCTGGGTGCCGACCTGTGGTTCGTCACGGGTGAAGGGCCGCGCCTGTCGACCATCACACGGCAGTCCGATTTTGACGCTCTGAAGCCGGTAGAGGACATCCACGAAACCTTGTCTCCGGTCTACGAAACGGTTCGGATTCTGGCGCGGGAACTGCCCTCCGAAACCACGCTGATCGGATTTGCTGGCGCGCCCTGGACCGTGGCAACGTACATAATTGCCGGGCGCGGCACGCCGGATCAGGGCCCAGCCCATGCGCTGCGCGAAGGTGACACTGCCTTGTTCGAAGCATTGATGGACCGGATCACCCTGGCCACGATCGAATACCTTTCCGCCCAGATCGAAGCCGGGGCCGAGGTGGTCAAGATTTTCGATAGCTGGGCCGGGTCGCTGAAGGGTGAAGCGTTCCGCAAATACGCCCTTGAGCCCTGTCGGGTTATCACGAAGGCCATCAAGGAACGTCACCCGGGCATCCCTATCATTGGTTTTCCGCGTGAGGCAGGGGACGGCTATGTCGGTTTTGCCAAGGCCACCGGTGTGGATTGTGTCGCGTTGGACAATTCCGTGTCGCCCGAGTGGGCTGCAGAACATGTGCAGGCCGATGGATGTGTTCAGGGAAATCTGGCGTCGTCGCATATGGTGACAGGTGGGCAGGCGCTGGTCGATGAGACGCGGCGAATTGTCGAGGCATTCTCGAATGGGCCGCACATTTTCAATCTTGGGCATGGGATCACGCCGGACGCGAACCCGGACAACGTGCAATTGATGATCGATACGGTGCGCGGTCGTTAACGACGGGCAAGGGGGCCAGCCCCCTTCTTGGCCTTCGGCCAATTCATCCCCCGGGATATTTCCGGCCAGATGAGGGGCGGATCAGCGCAGGTTGTCGAGTTCGGCCAGGATTTCCCCAGTGTGCTCACCGCGAGCAGGGCTGACGCCGGGTTGCCAATTGGCGTCTGAAAACCGCGGCGCGCCGGCAGCCTGCAAGGTTCCGTCAACCTCCCGCCAGGTTTGGCGGGCGAGGTTCATCTCGTGGTTCTGCGCCTCTTGCGGGCTGAGGACCGGGGCGACACAGGCGTCGGTGCCATTGAACAGGTCTGCCCAGTGATCGCGGGGCTTGTCGGCAAATATGGCGCTCAGCCGCCGCGTCTGGTCGTGCCAGAGCTGTGGCTTGAACTGTTCCTTGAAAGCCGGATCCCCGGACAGATTCAGAACGCTCAGGAAAACAGCGTAGAATTTCGGTTCGAGGCATTGAACCGAGACAAAGCCACCATCGGCGCAGCGATAGGTGCGGCTCCAGTGCGGACCGTCCAGCAGGCTTTGACCGCGGGTGTCTGACAGGTTGCCGGTCTGGCGTAGACTCATCAGCAGGTTCATCATATGGGCGGATCCGTCGTAGATCGCCGCATCGACAACGGTGCCTCGTCCGGTTCGTTGCGCATTGATCAGTCCGGCCAGAACACCGGCGACCAGATACATCGCCCCTCCGCCAATATCGCCGACCAGCGTTGCCGGTGTTTGCGGCGGGTGATCCGGAGCAGAGGCGTACCAGAGTGCGCCCGACATGGCGATATAGTTCAGATCGTGGCCAGCGTCGCCCGACAGCGGGCTGTCCTGTCCCCATCCGGTCATGCGGCCGTAAACCAGCCTGGTGTTCCGGGCCTGGCAGATCTGCGGACCGAGGCCCAGTTTTTCCATGACACCTGGGCGAAATCCTTCGATCAGCGCATCGGCCGAGGCGATCAGGCGTTTGGCCGTTTCAAGGTCATCGGGATTTTTGAGGTCCAGATCGATTGAGCGTTTTCCACGATCCAGCAGCGAACGTTCCGGCATTCCGGGTGTCACAGCCCCGCCCTTGCGGTGAATGGTAATGACGTCCGCCCCAAGATCCGCCAGCAACATGGCCGCGAATGGGCCAGGTCCCAGCGCTTCGATTTCGATGACGCGTATTCCGTGCAGCATGACTGTCCTCCGTTGTCGCGCAAAATTTCGGGATGGCCGCAAAAATGCAAGGTCGGAGTTGCCGGGCGGGTGCGTTTCGAATCCGGCGTGCTTGCCTGCCACCACTATTCAGCGCTAGGTCTGTGAGAACCGTCAGAGAAACGACAAAGGGTCCGCGACCATGCAGATGAGTGATACCCGTGAAATCAAGGCATCGCCTGCCGAGTTGTATGCCGCGTTGCTTGACCCGGAGGTTTTGAAAGCCTGTGTCAGCGGCGCGCAAGAGGTTTCGGGCAACCCGCAGGACGGCTACGAGGCCACGGTTGTGCAGAAGGTTGGCCCGGTAAAGGCGACGTTCAAAGGCATCGTCACAATGTCGGACATGGTCGAGGCCGAACGGCTGACCATTGCTGGTGAGGGAAAGGGCGGCGCGGCGGGTTTTGCCAAGGGTCGCGCCACGGTGACATTTCAGCCAAACGCCGAGGGCGGCACAGTTCTGAGCTATGACGTCGATGCCAGTGTCGGTGGCAAACTTGCGCAACTGGGCAGCCGTCTGATCGACGGGTTTGCCAAGAAAATGGCAGATCAGTTCTTCGTAAACCTGCAGTCGCATTTCGAAGGTCCGGCAGAAGAAACTGCGGAAGACGGGGATGGGGAAAGCGGTAAAGGATGGCTGGGGCGCTTGACGGGCCGGGACTGATCCGTTTGTAAATGGTCCGTTCGGTAACGGCGCGGCACGGATGGGTCGCTGTCACCACAGGGAATATGCATGACCACCATTCTGTCCATCAGGGATCTGCGAAAATCGTATGCCGATGGTTTTGAAGCGCTGAAAGGCGTCTCTCTGGATATCGAGCAAGGTGAAATACTGGCACTGCTGGGGCCAAACGGGGCCGGAAAGACAACTCTGATTTCAACGATTTGCGGGATAACCACGCCCAGTTCCGGGTCTGTCACGGTGGGTGGTCACGATATTCAGACAGAGTTTCGCGCCGCCCGCAGGATGATCGGTCTGGTGCCGCAGGAGATTGCGCTGGAACCGTTTGAGAAGGTCTGGAACACGGTGCGGTTTTCCCGGGGTCTGTTCGGGCTGGGCCGTGACAACGCCCGGCTTGAGGAGATTCTGCGCAAGCTCTCGCTGTGGGAAAAGCGCAGAAACGCCATCCGGGAATTGTCGGGCGGCATGAAGCGGCGGGTGCTGATTGCCAAGGCGCTGGCTCATGAGCCACGCGTGCTGTTTCTGGATGAACCCACCGCCGGTGTTGATGTCGAATTGCGCAAGGACATGTGGGAGATCGTGGCCGAGTTGAAGCGGGCCGGTGTCACCATCATCCTGACCACCCACTACATCGAAGAGGCCGAGGCCATCGCCGACCGTGTAGGCGTCATCGACAAGGGTGAGTTGTTGCTGGTGCAGGACAAGGACACCCTGATGGCGCAGATGGGGAAAAAGCAGATCGAGGTCATGCTGACCGAGCCGATCCCGACCATCCCGGACAGTCTTGCCGCGCACAATCTGGTTCTGAACGGAAGCGGGGACACCTTGGTCTACACCTACGACACGCATGCCGACAGGACGGGTATCACCACGTTGCTGAACGATGTTGCACAGGCCGGTCTGGTGTTGCGTGACGTGCAGACCCGGCAGTCGAGCCTTGAGGAGATTTTCGTCAACCTGGTGTCGGGAGAACCCGCATGAACTGGTCTGCCATTGCCGCCATCTACCGGTTCGAGATGCAGCGCTTTTTCCGCACTCTGGCGCAAAGCTTTCTGTCGCCGGTGTTGTCGACCTCTTTGTATTTCGTGGTCTTCGGCACGGCCATCGGCAGCCGCATCCAGGAGGTTGAGGGCGTATCGTATGGCGCCTTCATCGTGCCGGGGCTTATCATGCTGTCGGTGGTGATGCTTTCGATCTCGAACGCATCTTTCGGCATCTATTTCCCGAAATTCCTGGGCACGATCTACGAACTCCTGTCGGCCCCGGTCAATTTCATCGAAATCGTGATCGGTTACGTTGGCGCGGCAGCGACAAAAGCGTTGTTTGTGGGCGTGGTGATTTTGATTACCGCTACCTTCTTTGTGGATCTCAGGATTGAACACCCATTGGCGATGATGGCCTTTCTGGTGCTGACTTGCCTCAGTTTTTCGTTGCTGGGCTTCATCATTGGTATCTGGGCCAGCAATTTCGAGCAGATGTCGCTGGTGCCGCAACTTGTGGTCACGCCTTTGATCTTTTTGGGCGGGACATTCTACTCGATCTCGATGCTGCCGCCGGTGTGGCAGACAATCACCCTGTTCAATCCGGTCGTCTATCTGATTTCGGGGTTCCGGTGGTCCTTCTACGGGCTTGCGGATGTGCCCATCGTGTTTAGCCTGCTGGCCATTCTGGCCTTTACCGGGATCTGTCTGGGCATCATCGGCTGGATCTTCAAAACCGGCTGGCGCATTCGCAGCTAGGGCGTTGCATTTTTGCCCATCGGATGTGTTTATTTGGTTCACGTCGCGTTTATGGCCGCGTCCGTCTCTTGTTTACCGTCAGGCAGCACTCTACATCGGCATCCATGAAACTCAGCCTTCCGTTTGTCAAAAAGCAGCCGCTTGTGGCCGTTGTGCGTTTGTCCGGCGCGATCGGGATGGCCGGTCGCGGGTCGCTGAACGACACCACGCTGGCCCCGATTCTGGAAAAGGCATTTCGCAAGGGCAAGCCTGCTGCCGTCGCGCTTGAGATCAACTCGCCCGGCGGTTCCCCGGTGCAAAGTTCCTTGATCGGCGCACGTATCCGGCGGCTGGCGGAGGAGCTTAACATCCCTGTTTTCGCCTTTGTCGAGGATGTCGCGGCCTCGGGTGGCTACTGGCTGGCGGCGTCTGCGGATGAGATCTTTGCCGATGATAGTTCCGTGCTGGGTTCGATTGGCGTGATATCCTCGGGCTTTGGTGCGCATGTTTTCCTGAAACGCCAGGGGCTCGAACGGCGCGTACACACAGCGGGTCAGTCGAAATCCATGCTGGACCCCTTCGCGCCGGAAAAGAAAGAGGATGTGGCACGACTGCAGGGTTTGCTGGGCGATATCCACGATAACTTCATCACCCATGTCGTCACACGGCGCGGTGACAAGCTGGATGACGCGGCGGACCTTTTCAGTGGCGAAATCTGGCTGGCCAAACGCGCGCAGGAGCTGGGGCTGATCGATGGTATCGCGCATCTCAAACCGAAGATGCAGGAGCGGTTTGGCGATAAGGTGAAATTCCGCCGCTATGGCGTCCGCAAACCGATCTGGTCCCGCTTTGGGGCCGCCGTGGCGCAGGATGCAATTGCCGGTCTGGAGGAGCGGGCGGCTTACGCGCGCTTCGGTTTGTAACGTGATCATCAAGGCCGTCACTCTTTTTCTGATCGCCATGGGTGTATTGGCGATGTTCGGAAAGCTGCGCTTTCCTGGGCAGAAGCGGCTGCAGTCCTCAAGATGTCCCCGCTGCGGGCGGTTCAGGATCGGTAAAGGCCCCTGCGCCTGCGAAAAAGGAGGGCGGTCATGACGGCATGGCTGCTATCCGGCCTCGGATTGCTGATCCTTTTGCTGGCCGGTGACGCGCTGGTTCGGGGGGCGGTGAACCTGAGTCTGCGTCTGGGCGTGCCTGCCTTGATTGTCAGTCTGACGATTGTTGCCTTTGGCACATCGGCGCCGGAACTTCTGATTTCCATCAGCGCCATATTGGAAAACGCGCCCGGTATTGCACTGGGGAACGTGGTTGGGTCGAACACGGCGAATATCCTGTTGGTGCTGGGCCTTCCCGCGCTGCTTGCCACGCTTCACACCAGTGAATGCGACAGCCGCAAGAACTATGTTTTCATGTTGCTGGCCTCGGTTCTGTTCATTGGGCTGGCCTTCTGCGGCACGTTCACCGTGATCAGTGGCCTCATATTGCTAGGTGCGTTGGCCCTGATGCTGTGGCACGCGTTCCGGGAAGCCCGTGCCCATCGCAAGGCCTGTGGCGAAGCCTGCGCCGACGATGAGGAGCTGGAAGGATTGGAAGAAGCCGATCCCGAAATGCCCTATTGGAAAGTGTCGATCTTTTTGGTTCTGGGTCTGGTCGGCCTGCCGATGGGTGCGCATTTGCTGGTCGAAAACGCAACAGTAATTGCGCGGCATTACGGTGTCAGTGAAACCGTGATCGGACTGACGCTGGTGGCCGTCGGAACATCTTTGCCCGAGCTGGCGACAACGGTCATGGCGGCGCTGCGTCGGCAGGCAGATGTGGCGCTGGGGAACGTCATCGGTTCGAACATGTTCAATCTGCTGGCGATTGTGGGGATTGCGACTCTGGTCGGACCGATTCCGGTTGATCCCGAGTTCCTGCATTTTGATCTGTGGGTCATGCTGGGCGCATCGCTTCTGCTGATCCCTTTTGTTTTCCTCAAGCAAGACATCACACGGACCTGGGGTTTTGTCCTGTCCATCCTTTACGTGATTTATGTCATCATCCTGCTGGCGTGATCTGACGAAGAAAGGTGATCCATGACCCGAGCTCTAGTTACCGGTTCAGGCATTCGTCTTGGCCGGGCCATGGCGCTTTATCTTGCGCGGCGGGGATATGACGTCGCGGTTCACTACGCCAGTTCGCGGACCCCGGCAGAGGAGACCGTGGCCGAGGTTCAGGCGATGGGGCGCAAATCCGTTGCACTACAGGCCGACCTGCTGGACGAAGCCCAGGTCCAGGCGTTGCTGCCTCGCGCGGTCGAGGCGCTGGGCGGGTCGATCACCTGTTTGGTCAACAATGCTTCGGTCTTTGAGTACGACAATATCCGGACGGCCACTCGGCAAAGCTGGGACCGCCATCTCGACAGCAATCTGCGCGCGCCGTTTGTGCTGACGCAGGCAATGGCCGCGCAGGGGCTGGAGCCTGAAAAGGACGACGCGGGCGAGCCTGTTGCCATCGGTTTGATCGTCAACATGGTCGACATGCGGGTGCGCAAGCTGACGCCGGAATTCATGTCCTACACCATTGCCAAGATGGGACTTTGGGCGCTGACACGCACCGCGGCGCAGGCGCTGACGCCCGCGATCCGAGTCAATGCGATCGGGCCGGGTCCGACCATGCAGGGCCACCGGCAAAGCGAAGGGCACTTCAAAGCGCAACGCGCCAATACCGTTCTGGAGCGCGGCGCGAATCCCTCCGATATCACCGCTGCACTGGGGTATTTTCTGGATGCCCATGCCGTAACCGGGCAGTTGCTTTGCGTCGACGGCGGCCAGCACCTTGGCTGGCGGACGCCTGACGTGCTGGGACTGGAATAGGCAATTTTGCTGTAAGTTTTGCACCGCTCTCATTTGTGTTACCGGCACGTTACAAAAATGTCTTTTTTTTCATACACTTGTCACGCGTGAGAAAAAATCTCTATAAATAACAGGTGGTTATATGATCGCCTAATTATTAGGCAAACAGGGAAATAGGCAATGAAACAAGGGAAAAACGAGGCGATACAAAAGTTATCTGCACAGTTATCCACAAAAACCGTGGACTTGTTTACTCTTGATCTGAGGCCGACAAGATTGCAGCCATGGTCAGAGAATCATATCTCAGGCCAATGACCACCCAGGACGACCCTTCATCAGACACGCAGCCCACCGGCTATGCCTGCATTCAGCGTTACGTGAAAACGTTGGACAGCTCACCCGGTGTTTATCGCATGCTGGATAGCGACAGCCGCGTTCTTTATGTGGGAAAGGCGCGGAACCTCAGGGCGCGAGTGTCGAACTATGCGCGTCCGGGGCATTCGGGGCGGATCGAGCGGATGATTGCTGCGACGTCGTCGATGATGTTCCTGACCACCCGGACCGAGACCGAAGCGCTGCTGCTGGAACAGAACCTGATCAAGCAGCTCAAGCCGAAATACAACGTGCTGCTGCGCGATGACAAAAGCTTTCCGAATATTCTTGTCGCAAAGGATCATTCTTTTCCGCAGATCAAGAAACATCGCGGGGCGAAAAAGGAAAAGGGGGCCTATTTCGGCCCATTTGCCAGTGCGGGTGCGGTGAACCGGACCCTGAACCAGCTGCAAAAGGCGTTCCTGCTGCGCAACTGCTCGGATTCCATGTTCGACAGCCGCACACGACCTTGTCTGCTTTATCAGATCAAGCGCTGTTCCGGACCGTGCGTCGGCCTGATATCCGAGGCTGACTATGGCGCAAGCGTCAAGGATGCGGAACGGTTCCTGTCGGGGCGGTCCACTCGGGTGCAGGAAGAATTGGCCGAACAGATGATGGTCGCCTCCGAGGCGATGGAGTTCGAACGCGCCGCCGGTCTGCGTGATCGCATCCGGGCGCTGACGCAGGTGCAGACCTCGCAGGGCATCAATCCGCGCGGGGTGGCCGAGGCAGATATCATCGGTCTTTACATGGACAGCGGGCAGGCCTGCGTTCAGGTGTTTTTCATCCGCGCCAACCAGAATTGGGGCAACAAGGATTTTTATCCGCGCGTGGGGCCAGACGTCTTGGCGGCCGAGGTCATGGAAGCTTTTCTGGGTCAGTTTTACGACAACAAGGAACCGCCCCGGCAATTGATCCTGTCAGACGGGATCGAAAACGCCGATCTGATGCAGGAGGCACTGTCTGAGAAGGCTGGCCGAAAGGTCGAAATCCTTGTGCCCCAGCGCGGTGAAAAGCAGGAGCTGGTGGCTGGGGCCTTGCGCAATGCACGTGAATCTCTGGCCCGGCGCATGTCGGAAAGCGCGACGCAGGCCAAGCTGTTGCGCGGCGTGGCCGAGGCGTTTGATCTGGACAGTCAGCCGAACCGGATCGAGGTTTACGACAACAGCCACATTCAGGGCACCAACGCGGTGGGCGGCATGATTGTTGCGGGCCCGGAAGGCTTCATGAAAAACGCCTATCGCAAGTTCAACATCCGGGGCGATGATCTGACCCCCGGTGATGATTTCGGCATGATGAAAGAGGTTCTGACCCGCCGGTTCACCCGTCTGCAAAAGGAGGACCCAGACCGGGACAAGGGGCTTTGGCCCGATTTGCTGTTGATCGATGGCGGCGCTGGGCAGGTGAGTGCCGTGCACGAAATTATGGTCGAACATGGCGTGGAAGACATCCCGATGGTGGGTGTCGCCAAGGGCGTTGATCGAGATCACGGCAAAGAAGAATTTCACCGCATCGGTCAGCGCCCCTTTGCGCTGAAACGTAACGACCCGGTGCTGTATTTCATTCAGCGCCTAAGGGACGAAGCGCATCGGTTTGCCATCGGAACACATCGCGCGAAACGGGCCAAGGCGGTGGGCGCGACACCTCTGGACGAAATCCCGGGGGTGGGCGCCGCGCGCAAACGGGCGTTGCTGGCGCATTTCGGCAGTGCCAAGGCCGTCAGCCGAGCCAATCTGGCAGACCTGAAGGCGGTCGAGGGGATCTCAGCCGGGCTGGCGCAGAAGGTTTACGATTACTTCCACGACAAGGGCTAGACCTTCCGCCCGCGCCACAGGATGTACAGCCCCGAGGCAACGATCAGCGCGCTGCCGGTCCACATGGTCCGGTCCAATTGCTCGCCAAACATGACGACCCCCAGTCCGATACCGAACAACAACCGGGAATAGCGGAAGGGCGTGACCGCCGAGACCTCGCCCGTGCGCATCGCCTTCATCAGCGACGCATAGGCGATTGTGCCCATCAGTGTGGCACCAACCAGGTGCAGGCTTGTGTGCAGGGTCAAAGCGGCCATCGGCACATTTTCCCAGAACCGATAGGCTAAACCGGCAACGACGATGCAAAGAAAGCCATAGAACCCCAGCACTTCGGTTCCCAGCGACGCGGGTGCGGCACGGCTGGCCAGATCGCGTCCGGCAAAGCCCAGCATTCCCAACACGGCGAGGATGGAGAGGGCCGAGAAACTGTCCCCGGTCGGCTGGATGATGATCACGACGCCGATCAGCCCGATCAGGATTGCGCTCCACCGCCGCCAGCCGACGGTTTCACCAAAGAACAGGGCCGCTCCGGCGACCACGACAAGGGGCGTGGCCTGCAGAATTACCGTGGCCGAAGACAGGGGTGTCAGCGCAATGGCCAGCACGTAGAACAAACGCCCAAGGATTTCGAAGACCACGCGCACCTTCATCGGGCGCGATAGCACGTCAGGCTGAAACAGCCGCGTGCCGCGCAGCAAGGCGGCAATTCCAAACACAAGCGCACCGCCCGCGCCGAACAGAATCAGGACCTGCCAGATCGGCAACGCGGCCGAGGCGCTTTTCAGCAGCGCGTCCTCGAGCGCAAACAGCGCCATTGCCGAGATCATCCATAAACTGCCGATCAGGTTTGACCGGGGGTCCGTTTGAATATGCGGTGTCATGCTGCTGTCGTTCCCCAACCGGTCCGCACGCCAATCTGACGGCAAAGCGCGCGCGCGCCAAGCTGTATCTGGTTGAGATGTCCGGCTTGCGACCCTTTGACCACCAGTGCCGCAACCGCCTGTGATCGGGTCAGTTTTTTGCATGGCTGTCTTTTCTGTCCCGAAGTGGCGATGTAGTGTCGATCCATGAAGTGGAACCTGCCCAATATCCTGACCGTCCTGCGCCTGTTGGCGGCACCCGGTCTGGCCGTGATGTTTCTGTATTTCACCCGCCCCTGGGCGGACTGGTTCGCTTTGATCCTGTTTCTGACGGCCGCCATCACCGACTGGTTCGATGGATATCTGGCGCGTGCGTGGAAACAGGAAACCAAGATCGGGGCCATGCTGGACCCGATTGCCGACAAGGCGATGGTTGTGATCGCCCTGATGATTCTGGTCGGCTATTCCGCCGAGCACTGGACGCCCTGGCTGGTACTGCCCGCGACCGTCATCCTGTTTCGCGAGGTTTTCGTCTCGGGCTTGCGTGAATATCTGGGTGACGTGGCCGGGACGCTGAAAGTCACGAAGCTGGCCAAATGGAAAACCACTGCGCAGATGGTGGCGATTGCCATCCTTTTTTCGCAAGGGATATTCGAGCACCATTTTGTGATGGGGTCCTTTGGCATGGATGCCGAAACTCTCGATCGGGTCCTGATGGGCGAGATCGAGGACCTGAACGGCCTGCGCTGGCATCTTGAGGGGATGTTCTGGTCCGGGCGGATCGGGCTTTGGTTGTTGTGGATCGCGGCCACTCTGACGTTGATCACGGGCTACGACTACCTACGTAAAGCCATGCCGCATCTGAAGGAGAGCTGAGCGATGGATGTGCTGTATTTCGCATGGGTGCGCGAACGCATCGGTCTGCCGAAAGAAAGGGTCGAGACCGAGGCCGCAACCGTATCCGACCTTGTGGCCGAGCTGAGCGCGCGAGAAGACCGCTATGCCGCCGCCTTTGCGGACCTGTCCGCATTGCGGGTAGCGCTGGATCAGGAACTTTCGGACTTTGACGCCTCGCTGGCCGGTGTGCGTGAAGTGGCGTTCTTTCCGCCCATGACCGGCGGCTGACGCGATGCGTATTGCCGTTCAGGAAGAAGCGTTTGACCTTGGCGCCGAAGCCAACGCTTTTGCGTCAGGAGATTCAGCCAACGGCGCCATCGTGACCTTTACCGGTATCGTGCGCGATCTGGCCACGGGTGATCTGGATGTGATGGAGATTGAGCATTACCCGGGCATGACCGAGCGCGCGCTGACCAGGATCGCCGAAGAGGCTCAGGAACGCTGGTCTTTGGGGGATGTTCTGGTAATCCACCGCCACGGGCGGCTGGCCCCGGGGGACCGGATCATGATGGTCGCCACGGCTGCGCGGCATCGCAAGGATGCATTCGAGGCGGCAGAGTACTTGATGGACTATCTGAAATCCCGCGCGCCCTTTTGGAAGAAAGAGATCACCTCGGGCGGGGCAGAGTGGGTGGCCGCGAAAGATGAAGACGAAGACGCGTTGACCCGCTGGTAATACGCGAACCGGCACCCGTCGGGCGGATGCCGGCGCGTGTCAGGGCAGATTAGCTGGATTGTTCCGCGTTGCAGGTCCGTGCTGCCTCAATGGCTTTCTTTGTTCCATCCAGGTTGACGGTGAATGCGAATTCCTTTTCCGGGAACACGATCATTTCGTTTTTGTTGATGACGTCGTCAACGAACTGAGCGTTGTTCGCCAGGATGTACCCGCCGGTATATCCATCGGCCAGGTGCTTGGTTTTCTTGTGCGCTTCGGCCTCATAAACGTTGCCGTCCAGTGACAGGAAAATCTTTTCCTTCTTACCTTTCAGGCCGATGTCATTCTTCGTAAAAACCCCCAGATAGCCCATCTCATGGTCTTTGGTCAGGCCCATTTGAACGACGTTCTGGTTTTCGTCCATGCGCTCGATCAGGCAGGACCCGCGCGTATCATCTACAAAGATGGTCCATCCGGATTCTTCCCCCAATTTGAAAACGTATCGTTTTCCGAGGGGATGACATCGCCGGAAGCCAGGGCTGAGGTTGCGGAAAATGCGCAAAGCACTGTGGCGGTTTTCAAAGTATCTTGGAAATTCATAGTACACTCCAATTTTCTGGATAGTGGACAGTGATGTGTGTAGGTAAAAACACACCAATTCGTAGTATTGAATTTGTCGTCAATATTGAAGGCGAAAGAAACAGACCGGCCAAAACACGCCGATCTTGTTTACTGTTGTCCTGAGGCAAGCTCAGGTTGTGCAGTCGACGCCAAGGTTCAGTCGGCGTTGTTTATCCGCCCGCGGAGTTCTTCCGCTTCTTGCCGCGCCGCGCGCAGGCCGTCCATCGCGGCGGCAAGTTCGGCTTCGGTCTGGGTCAGCTGGTTGGACAGTTCGGCCTCGCGCTGTTGCAGGTAGGTAATCGCCTGATCGCGGGTTTCTTCGGCTTCATGTAACTCCTGGCTCATACGGTCCAGATCAGCGACGTCGCTTTGGCGGACGCGGGACAGACGATGAGCCAGCCAGTTGGCGAACCAGCCCATGCAGAAAGCTGCAAACAGGATAACGGCAGTGGCGATGATGAATTCGGTTCTGTTCACTTTACTGATCCCCTGCATCCGCATCAGATGCGCTGTTTTCCGGTTCTTCAGGCTCGGATGGCGTTGCCTCCAGCGCATCTAACCCGGTTTCCCTGTCCGCAACCGGTTCGGGCCGGATCAGGCGAAACTCGATGCGGCGGTTTTCTTCCCGGCCTTCTTCGCTGTCGTTGTCCGCGATGGGTTGCGTTTCACCATAGCCGACGGCCGAGTAGCTTGCCGTCGGGATCCGGCGCGCGCGCAGCTCACTCAGAACGGACTGGGCGCGGGACTGGCTCAGCTGCTGGTTCATCTCTTCGCGGCCCTGACTGTCCGTGTGGCCCTGAATTTCAAGCCGGATGGGGCCACATTCCCGCAGGATCTCTGCGATCTGGTTCAGCGTATCCCGCGATTCGGTGGCAACGGTGGCCGAACCGGGTTCAAACGCGATCTTGCCTGTCGCCTGAATCTCGGCAATCCGGGATTCGCAAAGTTCCGGATCGGGCAGGGCATCTTCGGGTTCGGGCGGTTCCTGATAGGTGATCGACAGGGTGAAATCCTGCGCTTCACCCAGTTTGTCAGACAGATGCCCGGCTATGCGGGCCTTTGCATCTTCCTCATGGCTGACACCGGACAGTTCCACCACCTCGGGCGTGACCGTCAGAACACCGTTTTGCAGTTCCGACAACGCCTCAAGCCCGGCCAGCACCCGCAGCGGCCAGTCGGCGGGCAGATCGGGAACAATGCGGGTTGCCACGTGCACCTGTTCCGAGCCGAAGGCCGCGCGGGCAAAACTGTCGACCATGTCCCGCAGGGTTTCATCCCCGACACGCCCGCGCAGTTGCACCAGGCCTTCCGGGCTGCGGGTTGCGGAAAATTCGGGCGGGCCGGCCTGGTCTTGGGCATCTGGTTCGGGCAAAACGGCGTGCAGGGCAAACACTTCCGGCAATGCGTTTTCCAATTCACCCACGACCCGGTCGAATGTGGCGGGGTCCGCGCCTTGCGCCGCGATCAGCGTGATGTCGGCATCGGACATGGTCACCGAACCCTGCCCGATATCGGCCAGCGCCCCGATGCTGAGTTCGGCTGCGCGGGCCCAGCGAGGCGAGGGGACACCCAGCCCGATGGTGCAATGGTAAGGACCGGACAATCCTGCTGCTTGCGCGGCGGCCACGATTGTCTGACGGGCCTCGTCATCCTGCGCCGAACAGGCGTCGAAACGCCCCCCTTCTTCGGTGATCAGGTAGCGCAACGTAAAAGGTGTGATCACCGGGCGCGGTGCTGAAATCGACAGGCCGATCCGAAGGCTTGGCGGTGCTGCGCGCGTCAGGTCGCGCTCCAGCATCTCTTTTTCCTTCTGGCTGTCGGTGATGGCCGTGATCCGCACCAGCCCGGGGCTGGCCGAGATCTTGGCCCGGGGCAGCTTCGCCAGCGCGCTCAGCGCGTAAGTAAACGCGTCGTCCCAACCCTTCGGCTTGGGATAGTCAGCCGTTTCCAGCAGATCTGACACGGGGGTGTTTGGAACCAGTTTTTCCAACTGGCTGATCATGGCGTCACGATCCACGCTGGCCGGGATCAGACCGATGACCGAGATGCCACTGTTGTTGCGCAGGATTTCGGTCGAAAACCGCGGTGCCGCCAACGTTGTGGTGGGCGCAACTTCCATCTCATCGATGACACGCGATGTATCGACTTCGGTTCCGGCAGCGGTCAGCGCGTTGAAACGCGTTGCCTCGTCCGAAGCGGTGCCGGTCAGAACCACGCGCAGCCCGTCTGAATGCACTTCGGTCCAGTCGTGACCCTTGAGATCCAGCGCCCGCCGCACGGCAAATTCCGAAGCTTCTTCGACCTTTGTCACGGCATAACTGGCCGCCAGCAGCGACAAACCGCCCGACACGAGAAAGATCAGGACAACAGCGATGGAAAAAGGCAAACGCATGTGCGGTTTCGGGACTCCTCGGGCGATTGGTCGGGACTCTTACAGAGGCGTGGCCTGGGGTGCAATCAGAGCAGAAGCGCGACGCAGAGGAAGATCAGCGGAATCAAGCCGGTGTCGCGGTTGGCCCGGAACAGTTGCAACAGTTTGGCGTTGTCTTCGATATCCAGCCCGCGCAATTGCCAGGCCATGTGCCAGCCCATCGCCCATGGCCCGGTCAGGGCAACGACCAGTGCCATGATGGACGCCTGCTGGGCCGCGCCATCGATGATGGCAAGTCCCATAAGCGCGACGGTTGCGACCAGAAAATACTTGAGCCATTTCGCCGTATCCGTCCCGAACAGCCGCGCAGTGGATTTGATGCCGATCAGTTCGTCATCCTCGGCATCCTGATGGGCATAGATGGTGTCATAAAACAGCGTCCAGGCGATGCCTGACAGGTACAGGGTAACTGCGGGCCAGCCTACCGTGCCGCTATGGGCGGCCCAGGCCAGCAGCGCGCCCCAATTGAAGGCCAGGCCCAGAAAGACCTGAGGCCACCAAGTGAACCGCTTTGCGTAAGGGTAGATGGTCACGGGCAACAGGGACAGAACGCCCATGGCGATGGCCGCCTGATTGAAAGTCAGAAGAATCCCCAGCGCCAGCAGGCATTGCAGGCCCATCCAGACAACGGCCTGCCGAACGCTGACCTGTCCGGACGGGATCGGCCGGGACCGTGTGCGCTCCACCTGCCCGTCAAATTCGCGGTCGGTGATATCGTTCCAGGTACAGCCTGCACCACGCATAAGAAAGGCTCCGATGGCGCAGCCGATGGCGATCCACAGATCCTCCCAGCGTGGGTTTCCGTCGCTGAGAATTGCCAGCGCAAGGCCCCACCAGCAGGGAATCAGCAGCAGCCACGTGCCGATGGGCCGGTCCGCGCGGCTGAGGCGCAGGTAGGGCCGCGCAAAGGCGGGCGCATGGGTGTCGACCCAGTTGCCGCTGACGGCATCGGCGACCTGACCATCTGGTGTTGGGGCATTGCCTTGCATATGTAAGGTCTCATGAGTGCAAAAATCAGACTGTATGTAGAGCACCCTCTGGGTCGGGGGCAATCCGTTGAATTGACGCGCGAGCAGGCACATTACCTGTTCGGCGTCATGCGCCTGGCTGTCGGGGGGCACGTTGCCCTGTTCAACAGTCGGGACGGAGAGTGGCTGGCCGAGGTGGCCGAGGCAGGCAAACGCGGCGGCACGCTGGCCTGTGTCGAACAGACAAGACCGTTGCAGATGCCGCCCGACCTTTGGTTTCTGTTCGCGCCGATTAAAAAGGCACGCACCGACTTCATCGTTGAAAAGGCGGCGGAAATGGGTGCCGCTCGGATCATGCCGGTGCAGACCGAATTCACCAATTCCGAACGCATCCGGCAGGACCGTTTGCAGGCCCATGCGGTTGAGGCCGCCGAACAGTGCGGCGGAACCTTCGTACCCGAAGTTTGCGAGCTGCAGCGCCTGGAACGTGTGCTGGATGCTTGGCCCGATGGGCGGCAACTGATGTTCTGCAACGAGGCGGAAGTAGGCTCGGCTCGGCGTCTGGCCGAACAGGAAAAGGGCGGGCCTTGGGCCATTCTGATCGGTCCCGAGGGCGGGTTTTCCGAGCGTGAGCGCAACCGCCTGACCGCATTGCCTTATGCGCATGTGGTCAGTCTGGGCCCGCGCATTCTGCGCGCGGATACTGCGACTGTGGCGGCCCTGACCATGTGGCAGCAGGCGCTGGGGGATTGGTCGTGACCTGGTGTTTGGCGCAGGCGGCCGACCTGCCCGCGATCGAGGAATTTCTGCGCCGTCACCTGCAATCTTCAATGTTTCCGCTGGCCAATCTGCGGGATTTCGGACTGAACGGATCGGAACCCCGGTCCCTAAAGGTCTGGATGCTGGGCGAGCCGCCGCGCGCCGTTCTGGCCATCACGAACGAAGGAATGCTGTTGCCGCAGTGCCGGGATTGCACCGATGCCGAGCTTGAAGCGGTACTAAAGATGTTGAAAAGCCGCCCGGTCATCGGTGTGATCGGTGAGGCCGCCCAAGCCCGGCGCATTTTGCAACTGGCTGGCTGGCAAAACAGACCCGCTATCCTCAGCCGGGATGAGCCTGCCTTTTCGCTGGAACTGGAACAGCTGATTATTCCAGACCTGCCGGGAGCGCGCCTTGTCCCCTTGTCGGCAATTGACCGGGCGCTGGCCGTTCACTGGCGGCACAGCTACCATCTGGAATCCTTGGGAAAGGACTCGGATCAGGCGCAACATCAGGCCGAGCGCGACATTGACGGGTATCTGAGCCTGGACAGCCACCGGGCGTTGTTGTTGAACAACCAACCTGTCTGCATGACCGGTTTCAACGCCGTTTTGCCAGACGTGGTTCAGATCGGCGGGGTTTATACGCCGCCTGAACTGCGCCGCCGCGGCTATGCCCGAACCGCCGTCGCGCTGCATCTGGCCGAGACGCGCGCAAAGGGTGTGTCACGTGCCGTACTTTTTGCCGCTTCAGATTTTGCGGCGCGGGCCTATATCGCAGTAGGATTTGTTCGGGCAGGTCAGTTCTCGGTGAACCTGTTCAAGACGGAAAAGGAGGCCGCCGCATGAGTTTCATCCGCCCGGAAGCGAAACTGGCCCTTTGGCGCTGGCGCGAAGTGCTGGTGGCTGTCGCCGTTTTTCTGGTAGGCCTGAGTTGGATTAGCGGGCCCGGCGGGCTGCTGGGCTGGATGGGATGGATTTTGGTCGCCGTGGCGGTGGCGCTGGCGGTGATCGGGGTGCAGCGGGTGCGATTCCGCATGGGTGCCGGTGGTCCCGGTGTCGTGACAATAGATGAGGGGCAGATCACCTATCTCGGGCCTCTGGATGGCGGCATTGTCGCAGCGCGCGAAATCGAGAGGCTGGCGCTGGACCCGACCTCGGACCCGGCGCATTGGGTGCTGGACCAGCCGGGACAGCCCGCACTTCACATTCCTGTGAACGCCGAAGGCGCCGAGGCGCTGTTTGATGTGTTCTCGGCCCTGCCGGGGCTGAAAACCGAACAGATGTTGTCGGAACTCAACGGCGGATCGGCGCATCCGGTGGTAATCTGGGAACGCACGCCCTCGCGCCCTTCGCATATGCGCCTGCATTGACACTGGCCGCGTTTGCGACCACGACTGACCCAGCAACAGACACTTCAGGAGCGGAGCGCGGTTCATGTCCATTCCCCAGTCCGGCGGCGGGCCGATCGAACGCCACGAGCAACTGGCCGAATATCTGGAATCGGGCTGCAAGCCCAAGGCCGATTGGCGTATCGGTACCGAGCATGAGAAGTTCGGGTATTGCAAGGACACGCTGAAACCGCTGCCGTTTGAAGGCACCCGGTCCATCGTTGCGGTGCTTGAAGGCTTGCGCGACCGTCACGGCTGGAGCGAGGTACGCGAAGCCGGGCATCTGATCGGTCTGGAAAAGGACGGCGCGAATGTCAGCCTGGAACCGGGCGGCGCGCTGGAATTGTCGGGTGCTCCGCTGGAGACCATCCACGAAACCTGTGACGAGGTGAACACTCACCTGCGCGAGGTGAAGGATATCGCCGACGAGATTGGTGTCGGTTTCATTGGTTTGGGGGCGGCTCCGATCTGGACCCATGACCAGATGCCGCTGATGCCCAAGGGCCGTTATCGGCTGATGAACGACTATATGGAAGAAGTCGGCACCATGGGCCGCGCCATGATGCGGCGCACATGCACGGTACAGGTCAATATCGACTTCGGCTCCGAGGCCGACATGGTTCAGAAACTGCGCGTGGCACTGGCGTTGCAGCCGGTGGCAACGGCGCTGTTTGCAAACTCTCCGTTCTTTGAAGGTAAGGTCAACGGACAGAAAAGCTGGCGCAGCCACATCTGGCGGCATCTGGACGATGCCCGTACCGGGATGTTGCCCTTCGTGTTCGAGGACGGATTCGGGTTCGAGCGTTACGTTCAGTATGCGCTCGATGTGCCGATGTATTTCGTCTATCGCGACGGACAGTATATCAACGCTCTGGGCATGTCCTTCCGTGATTTCCTGCAGGGCAAACTGCCGGCGCTGCCGGGGGAAACCCCGACCCTGTCCGACTGGGCCGACCACCTGACCACCGCCTTCCCCGAAGCGCGGATCAAGAAGTTCATGGAAATGCGCGGTGCCGACGGCGGCCCGTGGCGCCGCCTGTGCGCGCTGCCTGCCTTCTGGGTCGGGCTGACCTACGATCAGGGCGCGCTGGATGCGGCGTGGGATCTGGTCAAAGGCTGGGACGCGGAAACCCGCGAGGCGCTGCGGGTTGAGGCCGCCAAAGACGGGCTGCAGGCGCGGGTTGGCAACATCAGCATGCATGATCTGGCACGCGAAGTGGTGGCCATTTCCGAGGCCGGCCTGAAATCCCGTGCCCGCCCCGGCGCCGGAGGTCTGGTCCCCGATGAGACCCATTTCCTGAATGCGCTGAAGGACAGTATCGAGACCGGTAAGATTCCGGCAGACGAGTTGCTGGATCACTTCTATGGAGACTGGAACGGCGATCTGACCCGTATTTACCCTGAATACAGCTACTGAGACCATCGGGCGCGTTAAGGCATGATTTGCCAAAACAGGCCTAATGTCTTGTACTTCTTGCGGGCCGTCAGATACTAGCACGCATTCCGTCGCGCGAGTGATCCATGGCCCGTATCAGTGAACTTCATTATTCCAACGCCTACGCCGCCAGTTCGGGCGTAAACGAATTTCTTGAAGTCGCACTGCGCCCAGATGAGATTCCGGCAGATTTCACGGTCTCGTTCTACCAGGCAAACGGGCAGGTCGGGATCGAAATTCCGCTGGATCATCCCTCAGTTCAGATGTCGGTCGATGCCGACAACAATGAGCTTGTTTTTGTCATATCGGCGGATGACTTCCCGATCCTTTTGACAGACCCCAACGGGGGCGGGCCGACCAACTACGAAACTTATGCACTGACCAATACGAACACTGGTCAGGTCATCGATTTTTACGATATCGGTGGCGGCACAACGAACATCGTCGCGCAAAACGGGCTTGCGGCGGGGCAGACTTCGGTCAACCTGCCGGTTCTGGTCGGACCGAACCAGACCACGACAACGTTGCAATTCAATCAGCCCGATCCGGATATCCTGACCTACGGGTCAGTGGCCCCCGGCGACAGTGGTGCGGCCTGTTTCACGGCGGGCACAATGGTGGAGACGCCCGACGGACGTTGCGCTGTCGAAAATCTGCGGCTGGGTGATCTGGTGCACACAATCGACGCCGGGCCGCTGCCGGTTCGCTGGGTTGGCGGGCGCACGGTCTCAGGTCGTGGCCGCTTTGCGCCGATCCGGATCCACGCGGGTACACTTGGGGCCGAGGCCGATATTCTGGTCTCTCCCCAGCATCGTATCCTGATCACCGGTTGGCAGGCCGAATTGCTGTTTGGCGAAGATGAGGTACTGGTTCCCGCGATATCTCTGGTCAACGGCACCACCGTGACACAATACCCTTGCGACATTGTCAGGTACATCCACCTGCTGTTTGACCGCCATCAGCTTGTCACCACCTCTGGCTTGATCTCCGAGAGCTTTTTTCCGGGGCAGGAGGGGCTTGCGGGTTTGGGATCGGACACTCAGGACGAGTTGCTGGCGCTATTTCCCCAGCTGCGCAATCACCCCGAGGCATATGGTCTTGCTGCGCGCCCGGTGCGGCAGGACAGAACCACCGCGCTGTTACGTTCCGCCTGAATGTGCGCGCCCTCTTGCTTTCGCGGGCTGCTGTGATAGCAGGTCCGCAACAGCATTCAGGGGCCAAAGTCAGGAAGCGTCATGGACGATCTTAAGGCAAAATATCTGGGTCAGATCGCAGACGCAGGCGACGAGAACGCGCTCGAAGCGATCCGCGTGGCCGCCGTGGGCAAAAAGGGCGAAGTCGCGCTGAAGATGCGCGAGCTGGGCAAAATGACACCCGAGGAACGCCAGGTTGCAGGCCCGGCGCTGAACGCCCTGAAGGATGAGATCAACTCGGCGCTATCCGCCAAAAAAGCCGCTCTGGCCGACGCCACGCTGGATGAGCGTCTGCGCACCGAATGGCTGGACGTCACCCTGCCGACCCGCGCCCGCCGTCAGGGCTCGATTCATCCGGTCAGCCAGGCGACCGAGGAACTGACCGCGATTTTTGCCGAACTGGGTTTCTCGGTGGCCGAAGGGCCGCGGATCGAAACCGACTGGCACAACTTCGACGCACTGAATATCCCCGGCCACCACCCCGCGCGGGCCGAAATGGATACGTTCTACATGCACCGCGCCGCAGGCGACAACCGCCCGCCGCATGTGCTGCGGACGCATACCTCGCCGGTGCAGATCCGCTCGATGGAGAAACAGGGCGCGCCGATCCGCGTGATCTGCCCGGGCGGTGTCTATCGCGCCGACTATGACCAGACCCACACGCCGATGTTCCATCAGGTCGAGGGGCTTGCCATCGACAAGGACATCTCGATGGCGAACCTGAAATGGGTTCTGGAAGAGTTCGTGAAAGCCTTCTTCGAGGTTGACGACGTCGAACTGCGCTTCCGCGCCTCGCACTTTCCCTTCACCGAGCCATCGGCCGAGGTCGATATCCGCTGTTCCTGGGATAACGGTCAGCTGAAGATCGGCGAGGGCGACGACTGGATGGAGATTCTGGGCTCGGGCATGGTCCACCCCAAAGTGATCGCCGCCGGTGGCATTGATCCGGAGGTCTATCAGGGCTTTGCCTTCGGCATCGGCATCGACCGTTTGGCGATGCTGAAATACGGCATCCCGGATTTGCGGGCGTTCTTTGATTCAGACCTTCGCTGGTTGAGGCATTATGGGTTCGCGGCGCTGGATATGCCGAATCTGCATGGTGGTTTGTCTCGGTGAGCGAAGTGTTTCCGGCGTTTTTGGCCGGGATACTGGCAACGATTATTGGTGGGTTGGTAGTCAATTGGCTTTGGCAAAGAAGTCGCAGTCGTGCCAACCTTAGATGGTTTGTTTTGTATGCAAACCAAATACCAAGACGTGAAGGCTACTTTGGTGAGATTTCTCAACTCATCGAGTCATCATATGAAGACAGCACAATTATGTCGCCAGATACTCGGCATTCTCTACGTGAGGGCTTATTTGACGGGGGAAAAGCGCTCTGTTTAGGGTTGGCAAATAGCGGAAATGCTCCCGCTAGGAACGTCACAGTTTTGCTGAACGCTGCGCCTTCAAGTCTATTGATCGAACCTAGTGTTGCTGTTGACAAGCTGCCAAGCGCAAATGGCCACGTGGAACTAAAAATCTCCTCCGTGGGTACGCAATCGCTTTCGAAGTTGACGATTTTTGGAATAGATAGCTTCGATGTTTCCGGGGTTTTCTTGGATGGTGATAGAATTGAACGCGATGCGGAAGGCGTCGTTTTCCAACACTATCTTAAAAAACCCTATTCTGGGATGACAATAGTTTTGGCTGTGCTAGCTGCATACTACGCTGGGCTGTATGTGACTGATATTGTCAATTTTATCCTTCCAAATGAGGCAGTTGTTGTAGAGGGCGAGCAGCAATCGCAAACTGCGGAAGATGTCGACAACTGAAGCGCTTTTCCCGGGGTGCTGCGAGCTTGTCGTCGTATCCGCTGAATTAAGTTCAAGGTCGACCACCTCACAGTCTGGCGACAGCGCGGCTTGTTACATGCGCCCACGGGGTTGTGACGTGACAGCGGGCGCAGGCTCGCTAGGGTTCGACGGATGATTTACCGATTGCTCTGCCTCTTCCTGCTGATCGCCACCCGAGCCACCGCCATTGAATCCTGTCACGGCGATATCGCCTGTCAGGTCGGTGATCGCTCGTATCATGTGCTGGAACCCGATGGCTGGGATGCCGAGACGCCCTTGCCGGTGTTGCTGCATTTCCATGGCTGGGCGCGGCAGGGGACGGTTGTGGTGAACCACGAGCGCATCGCCGGGGCCACGAAACTGCGCGGCGCGTTGCTGGTGGCGCCGAACGGGTTGGGCAAAAGCTGGGATTTCTGGACGTCGGACACCGATGATGTGGCTTTTGCCGACCGGGTGCTTGAGGATGTGGCCAGGCGATACCCGATCGATCCGGATCGCATCTATGTTTCGGGCTATTCCTTTGGCGGCGCGATGGCGTGGCGTTATGCCTGTCAGTCGGGGAACGATGTTGCCGCGCTGCTGGCTGTTGCGGGTTCGATCCGCCAGACCGAGGACTGCCCGCAGGCCCCGCGCGAGGTGCGCCATGTGCATGGGCTCAGCGATACGGTGATGGATTTTCCGTATGGCGCGAATGGCGATACGACCTATCCGGTGGCTTTGTGGCGGCAGAAATACGGCTGCACAGACGCGGCCCCGCGCGGGGATTGGAGTGTCGTGCCGATCCTGACCCTCAGCCGGGTGGAATGGACCGATTGCGCGCGCGGGCAGGTCACGCTGGATACCCATCCCGGCGGGCATTTCATCCCCCATGGCTGGATCGGGCGGCAGTTGGATGAGCTTTTGGGCCGCACCCCCAGCTATCCGTGACGCGCAGCGCTTGCACCCCGGCGCAATCTTTGCCATTGCCTTTGCCGACTGGATGTTTGCCAAAAAAGGCCCCGTGCAATGAAATTCACTCTGTCCTGGCTGAAAGACCACCTCGACACTGACGCTTCGGTTGATGAGATCGCCGAGGCGCTGACCGATCTCGGGCTTGAGGTCGAAGAGATCGTGAACCCGGCGGACCGGCTGAAGGACTTTAGGCTCGGCTATGTGAAACATGCCGAGAAACACCCCGACGCGGACAAGCTGCGCGTCTGCAAGGTCGAAACCGATGAGGGTGAGTTGCAGATCATCTGCGGTGCCCCGAATGCGCGTGAGGGTATCACGGTCGTTGTTTGCAAACCCGGCATGTATATCCCCGGTCTGGACCTGACGATCAGCGTGGGCAAGATCCGAGGCGTCGAAAGCTTCGGCATGATGGCGTCTGAACGCGAGCTTGAGTTGTCGGATGAACATGATGGCATCATTGAACTGCCTTCAGGCGAAGTCGGCGACAAGTTTGTCGATTGGCTGGCCGAGAATGACCCCTCGAAAGTCGATCCGATGATCGAGATTGCGATCACTCCGAACCGTCCGGACGCGCTGGGCGTCGAAGGGATCGCCCGCGATCTGGCCGCGCGTGGCATCGGCACCCTGAAACAACGTGACTACGTGCCGGTCCCGGGTGACTACGAAAGCCCGATCAAGGTGACGATTGACGAGGACACGCTGGATGGCTGTCCGCATTTCACCGGCCGTCTGATCCGGGGCGTGAAGAACGGCCCCAGCCCGCAATGGTTGCAGGATCAGCTGAAGGCAATCGGTCTGCGCCCGATTTCGGCCTTGGTGGACATCACCAACTACATGACTTTTGACCACAACCGCCCTCTGCACGTTTTCGACGCGGACAAGGTGCAGGGCAACCTGCGC
Source organism: Ruegeria sp. N11 (assembly GCF_056531525.1). Lineage (NCBI taxonomy): Bacteria > Pseudomonadati > Pseudomonadota > Alphaproteobacteria > Rhodobacterales > Roseobacteraceae > Ruegeria > Ruegeria sp. N11. Next base: position 114,287 of record NZ_JBQFLX010000002.1, on the reverse strand, counting down.
GTTCACCGCGCCAAAGGCGGCGAAAAGCTGGTGGCACTAGACGAGAAGGAATACACTATCCAGCCCGGCATGATGGTGATTTCGGATGACAAGGGCCCGGAATCGATTGCGGGCATCATGGGCGGGCAGGAAACCGGCTGCACCGAAGAGACCGTTAACGTTTTCCTCGAAAGCGCCTTTTGGGATCACGTTCAGATTGCTTTGACGGGCCGGGCGCTCAGGATTAATTCCGATGCCCGTTACCGTTTTGAACGTGGCGTCGATCCGGAATACACCCGTGAAGGGCTGGAGCATGCGACGCAGATGATCCTTGATATCTGTGGCGGTGAAGTTTCGAACGTGGTCGAGGCAGGCAAGGCGCCGAACCACGCGCGCGCCTACAAGCTGGACGCGGCGCGGGTTCGGTCCCTGGTCGGCATGGACATCCCTGAAAGCGAGCAGCGCCAGACCCTGACCCGGCTGGGCTTTCGTCTGGAAGGCGAGATGGCCCATGTTCCCAGCTGGCGCCCCGATGTCATGGGTGAGGCCGATCTGGTGGAAGAAGTCGCGCGGATTGCATCCCTGACCAAGCTGCAGGGAAAGCCATTGCCGCGGGTCACAGACGGCATTCCGAAGCCGGTGATGACCCCGGCGCAGCGGCGGCAGTCGATGGCGCGACGCACCTGTGCGGCGCTCGGGTACAACGAATGCGTCAGCTACACGTTCATCGATCAGGCCTCGGCCGCGCTGTTTGGCGGGGGCGATGACACGACGAAGCTGGAAAATCCGATCTCGTCCGAGATGAGCCATATGCGCCCGGACCTTTTGCCGGGGCTGCTGCAGGCTGCGGCCCGTAATCAGGCGCGTGGGTACGCGGACGTGGCTTTGTTTGAGGTCGGTCCGGTTTTTCATGATGGCGAACCCGGCGATCAGAAGACCCAGATCACCGGCCTGCTGGTCGGTCGAAATGGCCCCAAGGATGTGCATGGCGCGTCGCGCCCGGTCGACGCGTTCGACGCCAAGGCGGATGCCGAAGCCGTTCTGGCCGCGATCGGCGCACCTGCCAAGGTTCAGGTTCTGCGTGACGGTGACACCTGGTGGCATCCGGGTCGTCACGGTAGGATTTGTCTGGGCCCGAAGAAGGTACTTGGTGTATTTGGCGAACTGCACCCGCGCGTCCTGCAGGCGATGGATATCAAGGGCCCGGCAATGGCCTTCACGATCTGGCCGGACGAGGTGCCTTTGCCCCGAAAATCCGGCGCCACCCGCGCGGCGCTGGAACTGCGTGACCTGCAGGCGGTCGAGCGCGATTTTGCCTTTGTTGTCGATGCCGGGGTCGAGGCCCTGACACTGGTCAATGCTGCGGCAGGTGCCGACAAGGCGCTGATTGAGGACGTGCGTGTGTTCGACGAGTTTATCGGTGGAAGTGTGGGTGAAGGCAAAAAGTCCCTGGCCATTACCGTGCGACTTCAGCCGACGGACAAGACACTGAAGGAAAAAGACATCGAAGCCGTCAGCGCCAAGATCGTTGAAAAGGTCGCCAAGGCCACGGGCGGTACGCTGCGGGGCTGATGGAGTCCGCCTCCGGCGGGAGTATTTTCAAAAAGATGAAGGGGCGGTTGCGCCCCTTTGTTGTCTGGAGAGGAGAAAGCCATGCTGAACGTTTATCTGTCCGGGGAAATCCATACGGACTGGCGTGAACAGATCATCGAAGGTGCCAAGGGGCTGAGCATCGGGTTCAACAGCCCGGTGACGGATCATGCGGCCAGTGACGATTGCGGCGTTGCCATTCTGGGCGCCGAGCCGGACAAATACTGGCATGACCACAAAGGCGCGATGGTCAACGCCATCAGAACGCGCAAGGGGATCGCCGATGCGGATGTGGTCGTGGTTCGGTTTGGCGACAAATACAAGCAATGGAACGCCGCCTTTGATGCCGGTTATGCGGCGGCTTTGGGTAAGTCTCTGATCGTGATGCACGGGCCAGATCATCAGCACGCGCTGAAAGAGGTGGACGCTGCCGCGCTGGCCGTGACCGAGACACCGGAACAGGTTGTCGGTGTCCTGCGGTATGTGTTGACCGGCGCGCTGCCGAAGTGATCTGCGGACCGAACGCAGGTCATTTTCCTCGGATTTACCGTCTGAATGCAGGCGTCCTTGCAAACGGCCCCGGTCCGCGCTGATTGCTGCCGACTGGCGTCTTCCGCGTGGCCGATCGGATCCCAACCACTGGCATCACTGGGGAAAAACATGCCGCCTTTCCCATGAAAATGATTGCGCGTTTGTGAGAATGGCGCAGTCATCCTATACGAAATCCCAACACTTGGGGTTTGCCCCTGCTGGACAAACTGGTGAATCGTGCGAAGGAACGCGCGAAAAAGGCAAAAAGAACGGACCGAAGAAGCGCGGGCAGGCCAGAGCGAACCGGATAAACGTACGGAGGCTCGCGGCGTGCTGAAAAAGTGTCTGCTGCTGCATCAATTGTTTGGGATCTGCGCAGATGTATAGGTATCTGTTTTAATAATAGCGAAAACTGCGGCTTAGGGAGTGATCGGGAATGGAAATGGACCAGATTGTAGAAATGACAAACGGCTATCTGCCGGTTGTGCTGAATGCAGGCAAGGCGCTGATTGTTCTGATTTTGGGTTGGATCGCAGCGGGTGCAATCAGCGGTATGGTCCGTCGCCGGATCAACAGAACACCTCAGATCGATCCAACATTGGGCAACTTTGCCGCCAGCATCATCAAATGGGTCATTCTCGCGATGGTTGTAGTTGCCGTACTTGGGATCTTTGGGATCCAGGCGACCAGTATCGTGGCCATTCTGGGTGCCGCATCGCTGGCCATCGGCCTGGCCCTGCAGGGAACGCTGAGCGATCTGGCCGCTGGTGTCATGCTGGTCGTGTTCCGCCCCTACAAGCTGGGCCAGTATGTCGATATCGGCGGGACGGCGGGAACCGTAAAAGACCTCAATCTGTTCACGACGGAACTGGTGACGCCGGACAACGTGCAGATCATCGTTCCGAATGGCCAGTCATGGGGATCAATTATCACCAACTACTCGGCACATGATACGCGCCGCGTCGATCTGGTGTTTGGCATTGACTATGGCGACAGCGCAGATGAGGCGATGAATATTATTCTGGATGTGGCCAAGGCGGATGAACGTATTCACAGTGATCCGGAGCCTTGGGTGCGTGTGACCAATCTGGGTGACAGCTCGGTCGATCTGACGGCGCGCCTGTGGTGTGCGGCGGCGGATTACTGGGACGTCAGGTTCGAACTCACCAAGACGATCAAGGAAGCCTTTGACTCCAAGGGTGTATCGATCCCCTATCCGCATTCAGTGGAGATCCAGAAACAGGGCTGATGGCTCCCGCCCGTCGGGCGGGCATTGGAAATGCCCTTCTCCTGTTGGGTCCGGCGCCGCGCCCGGAGGCGCGGCGCTATGCCTAACGCTGTAAAGCACCCGCATCAGCGGGCGCTTTCAACGGCGGGAGGGCTTAGGATTTAACAATTACGTTGGGAGAGACGACATCAATTCCCAGCGCCTTGCCGACCGCGAAATAGGTCAGCTGCCCGGCGTGAACGTTCAGACCGTTCAGCAGGTGCGGGTCATCCTGACAGGCCTGTTTCCAACCCTTGTCCGCCAGCGCCAGCATGAACGGCATGGTCGCGTTGCCCAATGCGATGGTCGAGGTGCGCGCAACCGCGCCCGGCATGTTGGCCACGCAATAGTGCATGATGCCATCGACCTCGTAGATCGGTTCCGCATGGGTGGTGGCTTTCGAGGTTTCAAAGCAGCCGCCCTGGTCGATGGCCACGTCCACCAGCACCGCACCCGGCTTCATTGTGGACAGTTGTGCGCGCGAGACCAGCTTGGGAGCTTCTGCGCCGGGGATCAGAACGGCGCCGATCACCATGTCTGCGGTCTGGATCAGTTCAGCCGTTGCGCCAGCGGTCGAGTACTGGTTCTTGAACGTGCCGCCATAGACGTCGTCCAGATACCGCAGACGTGGCAGTGAACGGTCCAGAACGGTGACGTCCGCGCCCATGCCGGCTGCGATCTTGGCGGCGTGGGTACCAACAACACCACCGCCGATCACGACGACCTTTGCCGGGCCAACACCGGGAACGCCGCCCATCAGAACCCCGCGGCCACCATTGGCCTTTTGCAGCGTCCACGAGCCGACCTGAGGGGCCAGACGGCCAGCAACTTCGGACATCGGGGCCAGCAACGGCAGGCCGCCATTGGCGTCGGTCACGGTTTCGTAGGCAATGGCGGTGCAGCCGGAGTCCAGCAGGTCGCGGGTCTGATCCGGATCGGGGGCCAGGTGAAGGTAGGTGAACAGCAGCTGGCCTTCGCGCAGCATCTTGCGCTCGACCGCCTGCGGTTCCTTGACTTTCACGATCATGTCCGCCGTCGCGAACACCTCGGCCGCGGTGTCGACGATGCTGGCACCGGCAGCGGTATAGGCGTCATTGTCAAAGCCGGATCCCAGGCCGGCTCCGGTTTCGATGATGACCTCATGGCCGCGCGCGACAGCTTCCTGTGCGGCGTTGGGCGTCATGCCGACACGGAATTCCTGAGGTTTGATTTCCTTTGGGCAACCGATTTTCATTTTGGGCTCTCCATCCATAAACTGCCTAAATTATGGGCACTCACCGCCGCAATTTCTGTGAAACTTTGCCCGGAAACTAGGTTTGTTTCGGTGGATTCTTCGATATACTGTCAGAATCTTGCAAAGGATTTGCGTGAATGAGCATAGATTCGACTGATCGAAAGATTCTGGCCGCCCTGCAGCGCAATGGCAGAATGTCCAATGCCGAGCTTTCAGAGCAGGTGAATCTGTCGCCCTCTGCCTGCCACAGACGTGTACAGCGGCTGGAGGTCGAAGGCTATATCCGCAACTACGTGGCACTGCTGGATGCGCGCAAGATGAACGTTCCGACAACCGTGTTTGTCGAGATCACGTTGCAGGGTCAGGCCGAAGAGGTTCTGGATGCGTTCGAGAAGGCAGTATCCCGGATACCGGATGTTCTGGAATGCCATCTTATGGCGGGTACAGCGGATTACATCCTGAAGGTCGTCGCGGAAAACACCGAGGACTTTGCCCGTATCCACCGGCAATACCTGTCACGTTTGCCCGGCGTGGCGCAGATGCAGAGTTCCTTTGCGCTGCGGACCGTTTTCAAGACCACCGCATTGCCCGTGTGATCTTCAGGCTGGGCCGGGATAGGTGAACAGGGCCAGATGCAGGGCGTTGAAGGCGAAATGCATCACAACAGGAACCCAAATTCGTCCCGTCGCGAAATAACCCAGACCGCAGCCCAGCCCAAGCAGTGATGCAAACAGGACCAGAGGGACGCCACCGCCCGCATGGGCCACGCCAAACAGAAGGCTTGCGACCGCAATTCCTGCGGCAGACCCGAACTGGGTCGCAAGGACCGTTTGCAGGTAGCCACGAAAGAAGGCCTCTTCCGCGAGGCAGGTCAGGAACAGGTTGGAAAGGGCAAAGGTCAGCCACCATTCGGGCAGGCCGACTTCCGGATGCACGGCCCCAGTCAGTAATCCTGTCGCAAAGAGCAGCGGCAAAGTCACGAGACCAAGTGCAAGAGGCATCCAGCGTACCGGAGATTTTCGGCTCAACATCGCAGGGCAAGCAAGCACAACCGCGAAGAACACCAGTGGCTTGTCCAGATTCAGGTGCATTGAAAAAAGCGCGCTGTCTGGACCCGCGCGAACCTGATCCAGGACCAGAAGATTACGAAATCCGGGCAGCAGATGTGCGCCAAGTGCGATGCACCAGACAATCAACGCCAGATGCCCGACCAGAACCCACCGGCCCTGAAGTCGATGCAGACACCAGGCCCCGATCAAGCCCGACACGGCAAGTCCGGTTGCCAGCGGCGCCAGAAGCCCGGTCAGCAGCGCGGCGACCGCGAAAACCGAAAGCAACGCAAGACCCAGCCGCAGATGCCCGGCCAAGGTGCTTACCTGAGCGGTTATCAGGACCTCCCATGGCCAGATCATGGGCAACAGAGAAACAAAATGGTCCACAAAAGCCTCATGCATTCGATGCCGGCATTGTTGCCGCCTGATTGCGGGAAATGGCAATATCGCTCTGGCCTATTGGTTTCAACCTGTTGGCATTGCGTCAATTCTAACGCTTGTATCCCCGGCACCATGGGTCCACATTCAGGACAAAGACCGCACAACGGCCCTGTTTTCGTGGTCTGCACCTGTCAGGTCAGCGCCACTTGCCCGGGGATTTGGCGATGTCACCGCATTTTCGGTGACATCCGGCAGTTACACTTGCCCGGTACGGTCCAGACCCGACGAATGATAAGGAGCAGACCTTGACATACGAAAACAACAGTACCCCCAAAGATTGGCTTGAGGCGGAACTGGAAGACACGCTGGACGAAGATTTCGAAATCGAGTTCAGCGAACCAATGCTTTCGATGGAGGTCCGCAAGATCTACAAGGACCAGCATCCCGACATGCTGGACCGCAAGGTTTATTTTCAGAACCTGCTGCGCCTGCAGGCCGAGCTGATCAAGGTGCAGGATTGGGTGGTTCACACCGGCGCCAAGGTCTGCATTCTGTTCGAAGGCCGTGACAGCGCCGGCAAAGGGGGGGTGATCAAACGCATCACTCAACGCCTGAACCCGCGCGTCGCCCGAGTTGTGGCCTTGCCCGCGCCCAGCCGCCGGGAGCAGAGCCAATGGTATTTTCAGCGATACGTTCCGCATCTGCCTGCGGCGGGCGAAATCGTGTTCTTCGACCGCTCGTGGTACAACCGGGCCGGTGTCGAACGCGTCATGGGCTTTGCCAATGAAAACCAGGTCGAGCAGTTCTTTCAGGACGTTCCCGAATTTGAACGGATGCTGGTGCGGTCGGGGATCATTCTTCTGAAGTACTGGTTCTCGATCACCGATGAAGAACAGCAACTGCGATTCCTCATGAGGATTCACGACCCGATGAAACAGTGGAAACTGTCACCCATGGATCTGGAATCCCGCATCCGCTGGGAGGCGTACACCAAGGCCAAGGAGGACATGTTCTTTCGCACCAATATCCCCGAGGCACCTTGGTACATTGTGGAAGGCAATGACAAAAAGCGCGAGCGGCTGAACTGTATCGAGCATCTGCTGACCAAGATCCCCTACGAAGACGTGCCGCAGGACAAGGTCAATCTGCCCGACCGCCGATATAATCCCGAATACGAACGGCGCATCCTGCCGGATGAGCTTTACGTTCCAAAGATCTATTGATGACGTTGTGCGAGGCTGGTTGTCCAGCCTCGCACCGGAACGTCGGATCAGGCGGCGTCCATCATGCAGTCTACGTTGAAGATATTGAACATCATGAAGTCACAGCCGTCTTCGGCGACCATGCCGGTATCAGCAGGGTCTTCCATCTGTTCGCTGTCTTCACCCGTCACAAGATCAAAGTCATCCATGTCACCGGTTTCGTCGCCTGCGGTTTCGGTGCCATCCCAATCAAACTGATCGAACTGGGCCTGCAGGTTTTCCAGGAATGAAGCGATCTCGTCCAGAAAGGCCTGTACGTCAAAACAATCGGACTCTGGTTCGCCTGAATCGGTCACTTCGATATCGGGCGTTTCGGTTTCCGGATTTTCCGTCTCGCTATCATCCGCGTCAGTTGTTTCGGTCTCCGGTTCTTCGGTCTCGGTATCATCCGCGTCAGTTGTTTCGGTCTCCGGTTCCTCAGTCTCGGTTTCGTCCGTGTCCGTTGTTTCAGTCCCCGGCTCTTCCGTTTCGGTCTCCGGTTCTTCCGTTTCCGTCACCTCCGTATCGGTCGTTTCGCCATCCGGCTCCTCTGGCTCAGTTACATCTGTTCCCGTCATCTCGGTATCCGTTTCCTCCGGGTCGGGTGCCGAGGGTTCTCCGGTGTCCGGCAGAACAGCGGCATCGGTTGCGGCAAAGTTCTGGGTGACCATGACCGCGTCAAATCCCTGCATGTCCCCGGTTTCAATGCCAATACCGATATACTCGAATTCAGGGTTCAGGATATTGGCGCGGTGGCCCGGGCTGTTCATCAGACCCTGATGTAGCTGGGCAACATCGTCACTGATGCCTGGGGCACCCCGTTCGGATTGCCAGGCGATGTTTTCGCCGGTGCGCCAGCTGCCTTCCAGGTCGAACCCGGCATTTTCCATCCGCTGAGTCGCGCTCGATCCGCCCGATCCGGTGTGGCTGAAGGTATCCGTGTTGAGCATCCAGCTGCTGTGGTTTTCCGACGAGTCGTTCAGCTGGGTTTCAAGTTTCAGCTGGTTCAGCCCGCGGGATGTGCGCTCCTGATTGATCAGCGCCAGCATTTCGCGTTCGAACGTGTTTGCAGTCGACATTGTTGCCTCCGTTTATGGTTGAGTCCTTTCGGACGACGCCACTTAGAGGTGCAAGGCGCGACAGCGATAGAGACTGTCGAAAGATCGGCGGTTTACGGCGACGCAGCGCTTTCCGGGCAGGATTCGCTGCGCTGCAAAATGCCGGGCAAAATGCTGCTTATGGGAAAATGGCAGCTTGTCGCGCGGTCTGTCCCACGGGTCGGCGGAATGTAACCGGCAAACGGGCGATGCCCCCTGAAAACGACAAACCCCCGGGCGGGGCCTCGGGGGTCGTCAAATAGTGTCATCCAAAGCTGGACGAGCAAGGTGCTTAGAGCAAACCTTCGCGCTGTGCTTTCTTACGTGCCAGTTTACGGGCACGGCGGATCGCTTCAGCTTTCTCGCGCGCTTTTTTCTCGGACGGTTTCTCGAAATGTTGCTTCAGCTTCATTTCACGGAACACGCCTTCGCGCTGCAGCTTTTTCTTCAGGGCCCGAAGCGCCTGATCGACGTTATTGTCGCGAACACTAACCTGCATGTGGTTGTCACCACCTTTCTAGATAGAGTTGCAAGGAAATTGCAGGAGTTGGCCGTATAGCAAAGTCGTTATATCTTGTCTAGTACTGGCTCTGAGAACCGGAGAACCGCTATGACCACCACTTATGAAGATGCAAAGCAACAGCTTTTGGACGCGATGCTGACCCACGTTCCGTTTGACGGCTGGTCCGAGGTGGGCTTTCGCGCGGCTATTGCGGACTGTGACATGGATGAAGGTCTGGCGCGCGCGATCTGTCCGCGTGGCGCGGTCGATCTGGCGCTGGCTTTCCACGCACGCGGCGATGCAGTCATGGTCGAACGTCTGAAATCCGAAGATCTGGGCGATCTGAAATTCCGCGATCGGGTTGCTGCCGCAGTGCGCTTTCGGTTGCAGGCCGTCGAGGATAAGGAGTTGGTCCGCAAGGGTATGACCCTTTTTGCGCTGCCCCTTCATGCGGCAGACGGGGCCAAGGCCCTGTGGCAGACCTGCGACCTGATCTGGGATACGCTTGGCGACACTTCCGATGATGTGAACTGGTACACTAAGCGCGCCACCCTGTCGGGAGTGTATTCTTCGACCCTGCTGTTCTGGCTGGGTGATGAGGCCCCCGCGCATCAGAAGACATGGGAGTTTCTGGACAGGCGCATCGACAATGTCATGCAGTTCGAGAAGCTCAAGGCACAGGTGAACGACAATCCATTATTCAAGCCGTTCCTTGCGGTTCCGAACTGGCTGGCCGGGCAGGTGAAGCCGCCGATGAAAATGCGGACCGATCTGCCCGGGATGCTGAATCCGCGCAAGTAAGCGTCTGGGCCTTCCAGAAATTGCCTGCTAGGCATTGGGCAAAGGAGATTTGCCCATGACCCAGACGATGCGCGCCGTTGAAATATCCGAGCCTGGCGGCCCGGATGTTCTGCGATTGACCGAACGCCCGATTCCGAAACCGGCCAATGGTCAGGTAATCCTGAAGGTCGCCTATGCCGGGGTGAACCGCCCCGACGCGCTGCAGCGCGCAGGTGCATATGATCCCCCTCCGGGCGCCAGTGATCTGCCGGGCCTGGAAGCTTCCGGCGAAGTGGTTTCCATCGGATCAGGGGTTGAAGGGCTGTCACTCGGCGATCAGGTCTGCGCGCTTCTGCCAGGCGGTGGTTACGCCGAATATGTCGCGACGCCCGCCGCCCATTGTCTGCCTGTGCCAAATGGTATGGGCATGAAAGAAGCCGCATGCCTGCCCGAAACCTTCTTCACCGTCTGGTCCAACGTCTTCACGCGCGGCGGGCTGAAAGCCGGTGAGCGGTTTTTGGTCCATGGCGGATCCAGCGGAATTGGCACAACGGCGATCCAGTTGGCCAATGCCTTTGGCGCACGGGTCTTTGCAACAGCCGGATCTGCCGAGAAATGCGAAGCCTGTGTCCGGCTAGGAGCAGAAAAGGCGATCAACTACCGGGACGAAGATTTCGTGGCGGCGATGCGGGTCGAAGGCGGGGCGAATCTGATCCTCGATATGGTGGGGGGCGATTACATCCCGCTCAACGTCAAGGCGTTGGCCGAGGATGGACGTCTGGTGCAGATCGCGTTCCTGCAGGGTCCGAAGGTCGAGTTGAACTTTGCCATGATGATGGTGAAACGCCTGACCCTGACCGGAAGCACCCTGCGCCCGCAAAGCGATCTGGCCAAGGCAAAGATCGCGCAGGACTTGCGCGAGGCGGTCTGGCCGCTTCTGGATGCCGGAAAGATCTCACCTGTGATGGACAGCGAGTTTGCCTTGGCCGAAGCGGCGGCAGCGCATGCGCGCATGGAAAGCTCGGGCCATATTGGCAAGATCGTTCTGAACGTCGCAGGCTAAGGGAACAGCGCGCGGGGGTGCCCCGCGCGCGACCGCGTCAGGCGATGGCCCGACGATACAGATGCCAGGTCGAATGGCCCAGAACCGGCATCACCACGATCAGGCCCAGCAGCATCGGGATGGCCCCCAGAATAAGCAGGGCCGCGACGATGAAGCCCCAGGTCAACACCACACCCGGGTTTTGGCGCGTCACGCGGAAGGACGTTACCACAGCCACCGGCAGCCCGACCTGCTTGTCCAGGAGAAGCGGAAAGCTGACAACACTGATCGCCAGGGCGACAAGCGCAAACAGGAAACCGACGGCGGTTCCGACAACGATCATGGTCCAGCCTGCGCCGGTTGTGAACACCTGCGCTGCAAACACACTCAGAGAGGCGGGCGGTTCCGGTCCCAGCGTCTGTGCATAGATGGCTTGTGCGGCCATCAGCCAGATCAGCACCAACATGACCAGGTAGAAGCCAAGCGCCAATATGGCACCGAAGGACGGCGACCGGAAGACACCGAACGCGTCCAGCCATTGAACCACTTCGCCCTGTTCGCGCTTGCGGCTGATTTCGTACAGACCCACGGCTGCGACCGGGCCGATCAGGGCAAAGCCCGCAATCAGGGGCGCCAGCAGTGGCACCATGTTCATGTTCAGCCCGAACCCGACCATCAGAAGCCCGGCAATCGGGTAAATCAGCACCACGAAGATCGCGTCGGCGCGCGTTTCCAGAAAGTCCTGATATCCGGCTTTCAGGCAGGAACGCAGGTCCTGAAGTGTCAGCGTCTGAACCACCGGCAGGTGCTTGGTATCGGCGCTTCCGATCCGCGATACGCTTTCCGATATATGATCGCCGGACGCACTGATGTTTCTGGCGGCCCAGCTGATTGGATTACCGATTGTTTTTGCCATACTCATCCCCTCCCCTAACGAGGTTGCGTCTCGGATCATGTCCGGCGCAGGGGGTCGTGGCCGGATCAGCCGACAACGTGTGAAATCACTATAGCACAGTATCTTCTTTTGCGCCGCCATAATTCTGAGACAGGTCAATTGCCCTGTGCCTCAGTCATGTTAGCTTGGTTGCAGGCGCAAGGAGGTGAGCATGCAGCAAACAGCACGTACCGTGGTCATTCATGAAACCGGCGGCCCCGAAGTTCTGCGAATCGAAGACAGGCCCGTGGGCGATCCCGGTCCGGGAGAGATTCGCATTCGGCATCACGCCTGTGGGTTGAATTTTATCGATGTCTATCAGCGGACCGGCCTTTATCCGCTGGAACTTCCACACGCCCTTGGCATGGAGGCCGCCGGGGTGGTTGAAGCCGTCGGCGAGGGCGTGACCCACCTTCAACCCGGTCAGCGAGCCGCCTATGCAGCGGCTCCCCCGGGCGCCTATTGCGAGGCACGCGTAATGCCGGCGGCGCAGGTCTGCCCGCTGCCCGACAGCATTCCGTTCGATGCCGCCGCTGCCATGATGCTGAAAGGGATGACGGTCGAATATCTGTTTCACCGGACGACGCCCCTGAAACGCGGCGACACGGTGTTGTTTCATGCCGCTGCCGGCGGGGTGGGACTGATCGCGTGCCAGTGGGCCAAGTCCGAGGGCATCACCCTGATCGGCACGGCGGGCACGGATGAAAAATGCCAGTTGGCCAGGTTCAACGGGGCCGCCGAATGCATCAATTACCGGACCGAAAATTTTGCCGAACGCGTGGCCGAGATCACCCACGGCAAGGGGGTGGACACGGTCATGGATTCAATCGGCGCGGATACGTTCGAAGGTTCTCTGGATTGCCTGAAACCATTGGGCATGATGATTTCGTTCGGCAATGCGTCCGGACCGGTGCCACCGGTGGATATCGGCATACTCGGCCGTAAAGGCTCTCTGAAGATCACCCGCCCGACCTTGTTCACCCACATCGCGGATCATTCGGTATGCCAGGCCATGGCCCGGCGTCTGTTCGGCAAGGTCGAAGGCCGGGAAGTCAGGCTGCACATCGATCAGCGCTTTGCCCTGTCACAGGTCGCCGATGCGCATCGGGCGCTGGAGGCGCGCCAGACGACCGGCAGCACGGTTCTTGAACCCTGAACGCAAATGGCGGCGGAAATCTCCGCCGCCGTTTGTTCTGAAAGGATCAGAAAATTACTGCTGCTGCAATTCAGCAGGGGTTTTATGAGCGATGGTTTCCCAGTTCGCGTCCGCTTTTTCGTTGAAGCCCGGGATGTCACCTTCCCAGCGTTCCTGGATGTCCGCCGACAGGTTCAGGTACAGCTTGTTGTCAACGATTTTCCAGTAGTTCGGATCACCGTCGAACTTGAAGCCCATGGCCGTGCCGAAGGCGCAGTAGCCGCCATATGCCGGCAGATAAGCCTCTGGGTTCTCTTCGAATGCGGCTTTGTTTTCTTCCGAGGAGAAGCGGTACAGGGCTTCGTTGTGCAGCGCGGTGATGCGGTAGTCGCCTTTGGTCGCTTCACCTGCGGTGAAATAGGCCACCGGGTCGTAGCCCTGCAAGGCCAGGCCGGTCGAACTTGCGTTCAGTTCAACACCCGCCGCCATGGCCGAGCTTGCAATTGCAACAGACAGCGCGACGCCGCCGATAAGGGATTTGATCTTGTTCATTGCTTCACCTTTCGTGAACCGGGTCACCAGATGGCGTTGGAATTGCACCTTGGTTTCCCTCGTGATTTTGTCCTGTGCGGTCGGTAATTGGCCGTCACAACACCCCAGTTGGGAAGCGGGCTGTTCACGTTCAAAGCAATCAATTGTGATTGTGCGGTTATGAATAGGTGATGTGCGGGAACGAAGGTTTCAGCCGACCGGTTGCGGATCGGGCACCAGCGCCATCGTGAACGCGATCACCTTGGCTGCAGACATCTCGCAGGGTCGGAGCAGCGCACCGCTGTTCTTGGTCTGATACAGGTTCAGGCTGATGAAATCTGTGCCGTCCAGCTGATGCGCCACCAGCTTGTGCGACTTGCCTTTCGCCACGGTCTGGCGGCACACGACATAACGCCCGTTGCGGCTCGTCCCGGTGAAAGTGCCCATGGGCAGGGCAAAGAACGCGTTCAGAAATTCGTCTGGCGGGGTCACGATTTGCCGATTTTCGGCTCGGTCCCGGCCTTGATACGCGCGACGTTGGCACTGTGCCGCCAGTAGACCAACAGGGTCAGAATTATCCCCAGAATGAACGTCGCGCCATCCGTCAGAACAACGATCCAAACCGTCAGCAGGGCCGCCGCTGCAAGCGCGCCAACCGAGGAGATCCTCCAGATCGCCGCCGCCACAAGCCAGCTCAGACAGCAGGCAACTCCGACCCGCCAGTCCAGCGCCAGCCACAGGCCCAGAAAGGTCGCGACACCCTTGCCGCCCTTGAAGCCCAGCCAGACCGGAAAGCAATGTCCCAGAAAAGCGGTCAGGGCGGCAATCTGGGCTGCGTCTTCTCCGGCCAGTGAACGTGCCAGCAGAACAGCCACCGCCCCCTTGGCCGCATCGAAAATCAGGGTCAGCGCGGCGGCGGCCTTGTTGCCGGTGCGCAGAACATTGGTGGCGCCGATATTGCCGGACCCGATACTGCGCAAGTTGCCCAGTCCCATGACCTTGGCGATGATCATGCCGAAGGGAACGGACCCCATAAGGTAACCGATCACAGCCCACAGGATCAGTTGGGTCATGGTACTGTCGATCAGGGGCATCAGGTTCTCCGGTAAACTTCTTTGCCAGCGACAAAAGTCGCTGTGACCTTACCCTGCATCCGCTGGCCGTCAAACGGTGTGTTCTGCGACTTGGATTTCAGGGCGAACCGGTCCAGCACAAAGGGGACATCGGGATCGAACAGCACCAGATCGGCCGGTGCGCCTTCGGACAGGCGACCGCACTCCAGGCCCAACCGTTTCGCCGGGTTCAGGGCCATGGCGCGAAACAGCGTCGGCAGGTCCAGCTGCTCGGCATGATAAAGGCGCAGCGCGGCGGGCAGCAGTGTTTCCAGCGCCACCGCGCCCGAGGCGGCTTCTTCAAACGGCAGACGCTTGCTTTCTTCGTCCTGTGGCGTGTGCATCGAGCTGATCGTGTCGATCAACCCGGTGCGCAGCGCCTCGATCACCGCCAGCCGGTCGTCTTCGGACCGCAACGGGGGTTTGACCTTGAAGAAGGTGCGATAGTCGGCCACGTCCAACTCGTTCAGCGTCAGATGATGGATCGAGGTCCCGGCGGTGATGTCCAGCCCATTGCGCTTGGCGCGTTCCAGTGCGGGCAGGGCGCGGGCGGTGGTGATCTGGTCGGCGTGGTATTTTGCACCGGTCATTTCCAGCAGGGCGATGTCGCGGTCCAGCCCCATCCGCTCGGCCATCGGCGATACGGCGGGCAGGCCGCGCAGGGCAGCGAACTTGCCACTGGTCGCGGCGGCCCCGGCGCTCAGGCCCGGTTCCTGCGGATGCGCGATGACCAGCGCGCCGCAGGATTTCGCGTAGGTCAACGCGCGAGAGAACACTTTGGTATTGGCGATAACGTGATCGCAATCGGTGAACGCAACGGCTCCTGCGTCTTGCAGGAAACCGATCTCGGTCATTTCGCGGCCCTCGCGGCCCTTGGTCAGGGCGGCCATCGGCAGCACGTTAACCGGTGTATCGGCCTGAGCCCGGCGGGTGACGAATTCCAACGTTTCCGGCGTGTCGATGGCGGGGCTGGTGTCGGGCCGGGTGACCATGGTGGTCACACCTCCGGCAGCAGCGGCGAGACCTGCGGATTTATAGCTTTCCTTGTGCCGTTCACCCGGTTCGCAGACCTTGACGCCAATATCGACGATACCCGGTGCCAGACAGTGGCCGCCGCAGTCGATGATTTGGGAGTCGCAAACCGGTGCCTGCCCCTCTCCGCGCGCCACAATCCGGCCCTCGGCGACCTGCAGCCACCCGGTTGCATCCGTTCCGGCCTCAGGGTCGATCAGGCGAGCGTTTGAGAAGAGAACGGTGCTCATGAAATAGCCCTTTCGATTGCGGCTTTGGTGGCGGCAGGGTCTGCCTGGTATTTGATCAGATGTTTGTCACCGCTTTTGGTGACGATCTGGACGAAGCTGCCTAGGATGTTGACCGCATCGATCTGGTTCAGCGGCACATTGCGGGGGCCGGGGCCGGTCAGGGTGGTATCCGTCATCTGCCATGTGGCAACCAGTTCTTCGGAGGCCAGATACCAGGCGCGGATGCCGATGGCGGCAAGCCCGGCGGGTGCGCCGGTCCAGACGTAGGGGTTGCCGATCAGCCAGAGAACCAGCATCGCACACGCCATGGCCCCGGCAGCGAGCCAGGCGTTGGTGCGGATATAGGCGCCTTTGTCCGGTGCGAAACTTACAGGATCAGCCACAGGACACCTCCGATTACCAGCAAGATCATCAGAGCCAGAATGGCCGACCCCATACGGCGTGGCTTGTCATCTACAGGGGCGACCTGAGGCGCCGAGAACGGTTTCGCGCTTTCGGTTTCGATCGGGCCGCCGGTCCAGTTGGTGGCCTCTTCGGTATAAAGACCGGTCAGGTGCAGCCTCGGGTCCGGCGTCAGTGTTACCGGGCGGTCGCCAAAGGCGGCACTGCGCACGACCATCACCCAGCCTTCGATGGCGTCCAACGCGGCGCGGTCCAGTTGGTCGGCAGAGACGCCGCAGCCCTCGTTCAGATAGCCGTAAAGCCCGAGGTCTTCGAGGTCCGAGACCGGAAAGACGTCGATCTGGTCCGGGTCCAGTCCGTCAACCCCCAGAACCTGATCGGCAGCGCCCGGTTCGCGCAGGAACTTCGCCTCTTCGGAACGCATGTCCAGCGTGAACAGGCGGATCACGCCGCGTTCGTGGGGGGCGACAGTCAGATCGCTCATGCGGCCTCGCGCAGGTTGCGGGCCAGCAGTTCCATCGCGGCCATCCGCACTGCGACGCCCATCTCGACCTGTTCCTGAATGACGGACCGGTTGATGTCATCGGCCAGTGTGCCGTCGATCTCGACGCCACGGTTCATCGGGCCGGGGTGCATGACGATCGCGTCGGGTTTTGCCAGCGCCAGCTTGGCGGCGTCCAGACCATAGCGATGGTAGTATTCCCTTTCCGAAGGGATAAACCCGCCATCCATCCGCTCTTTCTGAAGGCGCAGCATCATGACCACGTCGACATCTTTCAGGCCCTCGTTCATGTCGTCGTAGATTTCGGCTCCGAACTCGGCGAATTGCGCAGGCACCAGCGTCGGCGGGCCGATCAGGCGGATGCGGTTCTCCATCTTGCCCAGCAGGATCAGGTTCGAGCGTGCCACACGGGAATGGGCCACGTCTCCGCAAATGGCGATGTTCAGACGGTGTAGCCGGCCCTTGGCGCGCCGAATGGTCAGCGCGTCCAGCAGCGCCTGGGTCGGGTGCTCGTGCCGCCCGTCGCCCGCGTTCAGCACGGCGCAGTTCACCTTCTGCGCCAGCAGATCGACCGCGCCGGAATGCGGGTGCCGCACCACTAGCAGATCGGGATGCATCGCGTTCAGTGTCATAGCCGTATCAATCAGCGTCTCGCCCTTTTTGATCGAACTGGCCTGCATCGCCATGTTCATCACATCCGCGCCCAGCCGCTTGCCCGCAATCTCGAAACTTGCCTGCGTGCGGGTCGAGTTCTCGAAGAACATGTTGATCTGGGTCAGCCCCGCCAGCACATCCGAGTGTTTCGACGACTGGCGATTCATGTCGACGTATTTCTCGGCCAGATCCAGAATGGCGGTGATATCGGATTGCGACAGATGCTCGATGCCAAGAAGGTGACGATGGGCGAAACGCATGGGCGGGCTCCTGTCTGACAATCGGGCCGCTTATAAGAAGCCAGGCAGCGCAAGGCAACCTAAGGATCAGAGCTCT
This sequence comes from Ruegeria sp. N11, assembly GCF_056531525.1. Lineage (NCBI taxonomy): Bacteria > Pseudomonadati > Pseudomonadota > Alphaproteobacteria > Rhodobacterales > Roseobacteraceae > Ruegeria > Ruegeria sp. N11. The sequence continues at coordinate 96,723 of NZ_JBQFLX010000002.1, read as the reverse complement.
CGGGCAGTTTCTCGCACCCGCCTTTCGGCAGGCACTGCTCGCCGGGTTTGCACCATTTGCCATAACCGCAATCGATGGCCCGGACCGGCACACAGCCCTGATTTCTGGAGCATTTGAAGCCGGGACGACACTGCGATCCGGTTTTTTCGCACAAAAACCAGCCCGGGCGGGAGCAACCGCCAGCCGGCAGACAGGACGATCCCGCAGAACAGACATTTCCATCGTCGCAGGCGCTTGGCAGCCCGGGGTTGAAATCGGGCGTGATCCGTTCGCATTCTCCGCGCCCGTTGCAGAAACTGTTGCTTGGACAATCCAGGCGTGACGTGCATTTGTTTGCCCCTGCAGGCGCACAGCGGGTGCCGCCTGCCACGCAGCGTTCAAATGGCCCGCAAGACCGGCCCCCGCCGCAATAGGTTCCGCCTGCGCGGATGCAGTGGCCGTCAAAGCTGCACCGCTGGCCTCCGCTGCAGCACGTGCTGCCGCATTGGAACTGCCCTGCGCGGCACTGTCCGTGCTTGTCGTGAAAGGTGGCCATGGCCGGGCCGCAGCCAAAGACGTTGAACAGCAGCAGGAGCAGGATATATCTCAGAGCAATCAGCATGAACATGACCATCGTCGGTGCGACCGGGTGCCATGGCAAGGTCTATTCGCTTTCCCTCGGGCCAAAGCTGGTTAGATTATGAGGCATGGAATCGGCAATGGACCATCATACCGCGCGCGCCCTGCTGGAATGGCAGGTTGAACTGGGCGTCACCGACGCTATCGGTGACGCGCCGGTTGACCGCTATGCCTTGCCGGATACCGCGCCGAAGGCCCGGAAACAGGTTGTTGAACATTCGTCGCAAGAAAAGCCGCGACAGGCGGACCCAATTGCGGTTGCCGAAAAAGCCGCGCGCGGGGCAGGGTCGCTGCCGGAATTACGCGCAACGATGGATGCGTTCGATCTGTGCGACCTGAAGCGGGGAGCGCGGCAGCTGGTGTTCGCGGATGGCACCCCCGGCGCGCGGGTGATGATCATTGGCGAGGCGCCAGGCCGCGATGAGGATCGCGAAGGCAAGCCGTTTGTGGGTCGCGCCGGGCAATTGCTGGACCGGATGCTGGCTGCCATTGATCTGAACCGGGCCGAGAATGTCTACATCACGAACGTCCTGCCATGGCGCCCGCCGCAGAACCGTGATCCGAAGCCCGAGGAAATCGGCATGATGAAGCCGTTTCTGCAGCGTCATATCGCATTGGCAAACCCTGAGGTTCTTGTGGTGATGGGCAATATCAGCTGTCAGGCCGTGCTGGGCAAACGCGGCATCACGCGGCTGCGCGGGAAATGGGAACAGGCGCTGGATCTGCCGGTCATACCAATGTTTCACCCTGCCTATCTGCTGCGGCAGCCGCAGATGAAGCGGCAGGCCTGGGTCGATCTGCTGGAACTCAGGGCGTGTCTGGAGGCGAAGCGATGAAAATACTGGCGTTCTCGGACCTGCATATGGCGCGCAACCGCGCCGCCGATCTGGTTGCGGCCAGTGCAGAGGCCGATCTGGTGATTGGGGCCGGGGATTACTGCAACATGCGTCAGGGTCTGGACGAAGCGATGGCCATGCTGTCCGGTATCGCTGCACCGATGGTTCTGGTGCCGGGCAATGCCGAAAGCGCGGAAGAGCTGGCAGATGCCGTCCCTGACGGGGTGCATGTGCTGCACGGGTCCGGTATGACCGTCGACGGGCTGCGGCTGTTCGGTCTGGGTTACGGCGTGCCGGTTACGCCTTTTGGCGACTGGTCCTGTGACATGACCGAAGGCGATGCGACCGAAATGCTGGCACGATGCGTCGGGACCGACATCCTGATCGCGCATTCACCGCCGAAAGGGTACGGCGATAAGACATCTCAGGGGCTTTCTGTCGGGTCAACGGCCATCCGGAATGCAATAGAACGGATTCAGCCCGCGTTGGTGCTTGGTGGCCATATCCATGACAGCTGGGGGTATCGCGGTTCGATCGGCCGGTCGCAGGTCGCCAATCTCGGTCCGCAAGTCAACTGGTTCGAGTTCCGCGCATGATCGAGACCGTGACGCTGCTGGCCTTTGTGCCTGCGGCCATCGCACTGAACCTCACGCCGGGTGCGGATATGATGTTCTGTTTCGGGCAGGGGCTGCGATCCGGCACAAAACCCGCGATTGCCGCCAGCGCCGGAATTTCAATGGGCTCGATGATCCATGTTTCGCTGGCCGGACTGGGATTGGGCGCGGTTGTTGCCGCTGTTCCGTGGGTGTTCGACGCGATCCGCTGGCTGGGTGTCGCCTATTTGCTGTATCTGGCATGGGGTGCAATACGGCACAGCGCGATTTCGGCCGAAGGTCTGGCAAAACCGACACGCTATGCCTTTCGCGACGGGTTTCTGGTCAACCTGACCAACCCGAAGGTCATTCTGTTTGTCCTCGCCTTTATTCCGCAATTCGTAAACCCCGCCTCGGGGTCCGTTCTGCTGCAATTCCTGATCTTCGGGGCGATCATTTCCATCGGCGGGTTCGTTATCAACGGGCTGGTGGGCGTGTTTGCCGGGGGCGCGGGTCAAATGCTGATCAACAGCCCGCGCGCGTCCAGAATTCTGGGCTGGGTCAGTGGCGGCATCTTCACCGCTCTGGCGATCCGGCTTGCCATCATGGAAAGGGCCTGACGCCAAATGTCACGCATTGATGAAACCATGGAGTTCATCCCAGTCCGTATCGCCGTTCTGACCGTGTCAGATACGCGCTCGGTCGAGGAAGACCGGTCAGGCCAGACCCTGGTCGACCGGATTGAACGGGCCGGCCACACTGTGGCTGACCGTAAAATCCTGCCGGATGAGCGCAGCCAGATCGCAGATCAGCTGCGCGCCTGGATCGCCGAGCCCGATATTGACGTCGTCCTGTCGACCGGAGGAACTGGCCTGACGGGGCGTGATGTCACGGTCGAGGCGCATCGCGACGTCTATGAAAAGGAAATCGAGGCGTTCGGAACCGTCTTCACCATCATCTCGATGGAAAAGATCGGCACTTCGGCTGTTCAGTCGCGCGCAACAGGCGGCGTGGCGGGCGGGACTTATCTGTTTGCCCTCCCCGGTAGTCCCGGCGCGTGCAAGGACGCTTGGGACGGGATTTTGGAAAAACAGTTCGATTACCGGCATCGCCCCTGCAATTTTGTGGAAATAATGCCCCGATTGGACGAACATCTGCGACGGAAGTAGACTGGTCACACGTTCAAGTCCTAATAACCGCCTTGTGGCTTGGCTTATTTTCCGGTCCAGCTACATTTCGCGTATGGCAGCCTGTTGCAACTTGGGTGAATGATTGATGCGATTTCTGAGGCAAAGCCTTGTCGGTGTCTTTCTGGCGTCCCTGACGCTGGCTCTGTTGTTTGTGGCTGCACAGATGATCGCAAATGCGCTGCAGGATGTGCTGACCACGGACGAAAACCGCCCGCCAGCGCAGGAGAGGGTATTTGCGGTCAGCGTCAAACCCGCGCTGGTGGAAACGGTAATCCCCTATTTGGATGCGTTTGGCGAAGTGCAAAGCCGCCGCAGGCTTGAGTTGCGCGCAGCTCTGGGCGGGCGGGTTGTATCCCTGGCCGAGGAATTCGAAGATGGCGGCGTTGTGTCCGCTGGCGAGGTACTGGTTGAACTGGACCCCGCCGATGCGCAATCGGCGCTGGACCGTGCCAAGTCCGATCTGCTGGATGCCCAGTTCGAAGAGCGCGATGCCGAGCGGTCGCTGCTGCTGGCGCAGGACGAGTTGAACTCGGCCGAAGCTCAGGCCGAGTTGCGCGGACGCGCCCTGCAGCGCCAGAAGGATCTGCAAAGCCGTGGCGTTGGTGCCGCCGCCAGCGTGGAAGAGGCTGAACTGGCCGCAGCGTCGGCTCAGCAATCGGTTCTGGCCCGGCGGATCGCACTGGCGCAGGCCGAATCCCGCGTCGATCAGGCCACCACGTTGCTGGCCCGCGCGCGGATCGCCTTAGAAGCGGCCGAGCGGGATCTGGACGACATGACGATCCGCGCCCGGTTTGGCGGCACGCTGACCGATGTCACACTGGTCGAGGGCCGATTGGTGACGGCCAATGAAAAACTGGCCGAACTGGTCGATCCGGACGCGCTGGAAGTGGCGTTTCGGGTGTCGACCGCGCAGTATGTGCGCCTGCTGGACGCGCGGGGCGAGCTGATCAAAGCCCCCGTTTCCGTGTCGCTGGAAGTGACCGGCACCGACCTGGTCGCCCTTGGCCGGATCAGCCGCGACAGCGGATCGGCGGGGGAAGGGCAGACCGGTCGGTTGATCTATGCCCGCCTGAATGATGCGTTTGGCTTCAAACCCGGTGACTTCGTAACGGTCTCGGTCGAGGAACAACCCGTCGAGAATGTTGTTCGCCTGCCGTCGACGGCCCTTGATGCGTTTGGCACCGTACTGGTGCTGGGTGATGGCGACCGGCTTGAGGCGCTGCCTGTGCAATTGATCCGCCGACAGGGCGATGAGGTTCTGCTGCGCGGGCAGGGGCTGGAAGGACGCGAGGTGGTGATCGGGCGCACCCCGTTGCTAGGCGCGGGCGTACGTGTTCGTCCCTTGCGGGCCGAAGCCCGGGCGCAACCGGACACGGATATGGTCGAGTTGTCGGATGAACAACGCGCGCAGCTTGTGGCTCAGGTCGAAGCCAGTGCAGGCATGTCGCAGGACGCCAAGGCCCGCGTGCTGGGCCAGTTGAGCGAGACGAAAGTGCCTGCATCGCTGGTGCGCCGTCTTGAAAGCCCGACAGGGGGATAAGCGTCATGATGCGCGAAATCCCCGGTGCGGCAGGCGGTATCCTGAGCTACTTCATCCGACACCGGACCGTGGCCAATCTTTTGCTGCTGGTGATGTTGGTTCTGGGCGCCGCCGCGATTCCGAACATGCGGGCGCAGTTCTTTCCCGATGTGGTGCTGGAACGGGTGGACGTCACCGTCAACTGGGATCAGGCCGGCCCCGAGGATATGGACAGTGCCATCGTCAGGGTTCTGGAACCGGCCCTGCTGGCTGTCGAGGGCGTGACCAGCACCGAATCCAGCTCGCATCCCGGACATTCGCGCATCCGGATGGAGTTCGAACCGGACTGGGACATGGCCAGGGCCGTCGAGGAGGTGCGCACCGCCGTTGACGCTGTGACCGATCTGCCGGACGACGCTGACGAGCCCATTATCCGGCGCGGCGCCTGGCGGGACCGCGTCACGGACGTTGTACTGACCGGACCGGTCGGGACCGAACAGCTTGCGAACTTCACCGATGAACTGATCAGCCGCCTGTTCGCAGCCGGTGTGACCCGAACATCGATCCGCGGCATTGCCGCGCCGCGTGTGGTGGTCGAGGTGCCGACCGCGCAGCTGATTGCCAATGACATCACCCTGTCCGAAATCGCCTCGGCCATTGCGGCCGAGGTCAATGCCAGCCCTGCGGGGCTGGTAACTGGGGCAAATGCACGCATCAAAGCCGGCACAGAAAAACGTACGCCCGAAGAAATCGAAGGCATTGCGCTGCGCACGTTCGAGGACGGCGCGAAGCTGGTGGTCGGCGATGTGGCGCGGATTTTCGTCGAAGGCGTCACCCGTCATCGCAGCTATTTCGTCGATGACGACCCGGCCATGTCGATCCGCGTCGATCGCTCGAATCTTGGGGATGCGATCGACATCCAGCATCGGGTCGAGGATGTCGTCGCCGAGATGCAAGCCAGTCTGCCCGATGGTGTCACGATCGAACTGATCCGGACCCGGGCGCAGGCCATCACCGACAGGCTGAACATTCTTGTCGACAATGGTCTGCTCGGCCTGGGTCTTGTGGTCTGCCTGCTGTTTCTCTTTCTCAATGCGCGTATTGCGTTCTGGGTTGCAGCCGGAATTCCCGTCGCCATGTCCGCCGCGATCGCGTTCATGTATATCGGCGGGCTGTCCATCAACATGGTTTCACTGTTCGGCCTGATCATCACACTGGGTATTGTGGTCGATGACGCCATCGTGGTCGGTGAACATGCCGATTTCCGTGCACGTCGATTGGGCGAGGCACCGATGGTTGCAGCAGAACGGGCCGCCCGGCGCATGGCGATGCCGGTTTTTGCTGCAACAGTCACGACGGTTATCGCCTTTTTTGGCCTGACCCTGGTTGGCGGGCGCTTCGGGGTGTTGATCCGCGATGTCCCGTTTACCGTGATTGCCGTCCTGATCGCCTCACTGATCGAGTGTTTCCTGATCCTGCCGAACCATATGGCCCATGCCATAAAACACTCGGCCAAGGAACACTGGTATGACCTGCCCAACCGGGTGGTGAACAAGGGTTTTCGCTGGGTGCGCGACCACCTGTTCCGACCACTGATCGCCTGGGTGGTCTGGGCCCGCTATGTGGTTGTCGCGGTGATGGTGGTGATTCTGGCCAGTCAGGTCGCTCTGTTTATCCGTGGAGATGTGAACTGGCGCTTTTTCAACGCGCCCGAGCGTGGTTCGGTCACAGGCAGCTTCATCATGCGCGAAGGGGCGACGCGGGATGACACGCTGGAAATGATGCGCATGTTGCAGCAGGCCGCCGAAGAGATGGGTCAGATCTATGCGGAGCGCCATGGGCGCAATCCAATCGAATATGCGCTGGCCCAGATCGGCGACACGCCGGGCTATGGGCTTGCGGCGGCAGACGGCAAGGACGGGTCGCTGCTGGGGGGTATTTCCATCGAACTGATCGATGCCGATCAGCGCCCCTATTCCAGTTTCGAGTTTGTCGGCGAATTGCAGGAATATGTTCCGCGCCACCCCAAGGTCGAGCTTGTCACGTTTCGTGGCTGGCGGTCCGGCCCGGGCGGCGATGCGATCGATGTCCAGTTTTATGGGGCTGAGATCGACACGCTCAAATCGGCGTCCGAGGATTTGCAGACCGAACTGTCGAAATACCCCGAGGTTTCCGCGCTGCAGGACGATCTGGCCTATGACAAGGAAGACTTCATCCTGGAACTCACAGCACAGGGTCAGGCCCTGGGCTTCCGGATTGAAACGCTGGGCCGGGTTTTGCGCAGCCGCCTGAACGGCATCGAGGCCGCAACCTTTCCAGATGGTCCGCGCAGCGCCGAAATACGGGTTGAACTGCCCGAAAGCGAACTGACGGCCGATTTTCTGGAACGCACACTGATGCGGTCGCCCGAAGGGATATACGTACCGCTGGCCGATATCGTTTCCGTTCAGCGAAAGTCGGGCTTTTCCACGATCCGGCGCGAGAATGGCTTGCGGGTGGTCTCGGTAAATGGCGACATCTCTGAAGATGACCCCGATCGCGCCGCTGAAATTGAACGCGCCCTCAGTCAGGAAATCCTGCCCAAAATCGCCTCCGAACGGCAGGTCGAATGGCGCATGTCGGGGCTGAGTGAGCAGGAAGATGATTTCCTGTCGCAGGCGCGCACCGGTCTGATCCTGTGCCTGACAGGCATCTATCTGGTTCTGGCCTGGGTCTTTGCAAGCTGGACACGGCCGTTGCTGGTCATGGCGATCATTCCATTTGGCCTCGTGGGTGCCATCTGGGGCCACTACATCTGGGCTGTACCGCTTAGCATGTTCACGGTCGTGGGCCTGCTGGGGATGACAGGGATAATCATCAACGACTCCATCGTGCTGGTGACGACCATCGACGCCTATCAACAGGACAGAGGGTTGTTTCCGTCCATTGTCGAAGGCACAGCCGACAGGTTGCGGCCGGTGATGCTGACCACTTTGACCACGGTTCTGGGTCTCACTCCGCTGCTGTACGAAGGCTCGCAGCAGGCGCAGTTCCTCAAGCCCACAGTGATCACGCTGGTCTACGGTCTTGGGTTCGGAATGCTTCTGGTTCTGTTGCTTGTACCTGCGCTGCTGGCCATCCTGAATGACGTGACACGTCCGATGACCTCAATGCGTCGCGCCCTGCGCGCGCCGGATAGGGTGGTGCAAGGGATGATTGTCATAACCGGTTTGGCATTGCTGGCCTGGTTTGCGGTGACGATGGTGTGGCCCGCTGTCGCGGGCACGCCGCTGACCGCTCTGACCGACTTTTACCCCGGCGAAGATGGTTCTGCGGTTCTACGTATGGGACTGGGTGTGTTCGTTGCTGGTGCGGCGCTGATCCTGGTGCTGAGCGTTGCGCTTTCCGGTCTGATTTACGCGCGGCTCAGAGGCCGGATCGGGGCTTGACCCCGTCCAATGCGGTCTCCAGCAGGTCGGCGACACGTGCGCTCATACTCAATTCGCCGCGCGTGATCTGATCGATGGGAAACCAGCGCGCGTCCATCGCGTCATCGCCGGCAACCGGATCGCCGGACTGATACCGGCAGGCTACGCCGACCAGCAGGTAATGCGACAGAACCTGCCCGTTGGGATCACGACGCAGCAGATCCAGATTGTCCAGATACTGCAGAGGTTCAGCCATCACCGATGTTTCTTCGTGCAGCTCGCGCTGCGCGGCCTGCATCACGGTCTCGCCCCATTCGACATGACCGCCGGGAAATCCCCAAAGTCCGGCATCCGGTTGCTTGCAGCGCTGTACAAGCAACACCTGATCCTGATGGACAACAACGGCCAGAGCGCCGATTTTTGGGTATTGCATCACCGGATCAGCCCGCGCTGCATCCCTGAATGTCAACCGCGTGGCTGCTGCCCAGCACGGTGATCCTGACGGCTGACCGGTCCAGCGCAAAGGGGCTGCCCGATGCATTGACCACCTCGGTCCGGGCGATCAGCGTGTCGCCCTGCCGCCGGGTTTCGGGATGTGCGGCCCACAAAGCCGGATTGCCCGGCTCGATCACGGCGACCTCGGTCCCTCCGGCCGACGGCATGGTGATGCGCGCCTCGATTTGCATGCCATCTTTTGTGGGCGACAGGTGGCATTTGGCGCTGGCCACACGGGCCTCGTTGGCGGAATAGGGGCGTTGTGCCAATGCGGCGGCAATGGCCGGGTTGCGTCCTGCGTTCTTGTCCAGAGTATGATCGAAACCCAGCCGCTCGGGGATGCAGACATCCTTGCACACGCCCAGATCCATCTCACCGCGCAGACGTACTGGTTTGGCAGGATTCTTTGGCGTGATCTCGACCGGAAGGACCAGCTGATCCTGATACCCGATCGAGCGCAACCCGTTCTGGTCAAAAACATCCGGCGCAGGCCAGGTGATCGAAATGTCGCCAACGTTGCGCGACCCTTTCCAGTCGAACTGTGGCGGGATGCCCGCATCGCCCGGCGCGCGCCAGTAAGTTTTCCACCCGTCTTTCAGGGTCAGGCGCAACGCACCCAGATAGGTACCGTTGGCAGTGCGCCCGCCATCCAGAATATCCAGTTGCACAGGTTTGCCCGCGCTCTGCGACAGGGCAGGCGAGGCAAGGGCAAAACAGGCGGTCAGCGCAACTGCGGCGGGTCTGAGAAGTGATCGCATACTACATAAATGCGCGCTCTGGCGCGCGAATCCAAGTCACGTTCCGGTCACTGGGGTGAAATACCGCTAAATGTCGGACGATCCCTTGCCAATTGTGGTCCCACGGGTTCATTGTTGAGACAGGACTCAGTCAGAAACGGCGGCTTATGGATCTTACCGGAAAACTGTTGATTGCGATGCCGGGAATGGGCGATCCGCGCTTTGACCACTCGGTTGTCTATATCTGCAGCCATGGTGAAGACGGCGCCATGGGGCTGATTGTCAACAAACCGTCGGACCTGCGCATCAAGACATTGCTGGGGCAGCTCAATATTGCCTGCAACATTCCCGTCATAGGTGAGCGTCTGGTCCATTTCGGCGGTCCGGTCGAGATGTCGCGCGGCTTCGTCCTGCACAGTGCTGATTACGAAGCCAACCTGCACTCGATGCAGATTTCGACCGATTTCAGCATGACGGCCACGCTGGACGTGCTGGAAGATCTGGCTTCGGGGCGGGGGCCTTTGAACTCGATGCTGACGCTGGGATACTCCGGATGGGGCCCGGGCCAGCTTGAGGACGAGATTGCCATGAATGGTTGGCTGACGACCGATGCAACCTCGAAACTGGTGTTCGATGTCGCTGATGACGAAAAGTGGGAAGCCGCGCTGGCAACCCTGGGCGTTGATCCCCTGACCTTGTCGGCCAGCGCAGGACGCGCCTGATCAGCCGTCGCGCGGGGCCGCCGCGCGGCGCAGCCGGTCGTTGATTGCCGCCCCAAGGCCATGGTCGGGGATCGGGGAGACCGCAATCGGGCGGCCTGTTGTGTTCAGCGCATGAAGGGCAGAAAACAGGTTGGCCGCAGCTTCGGTCAGAACACCATCAGCCGACAAGTTCAAATCGCAGTCGACCGGCCCAAAGCCCAGCAGGACTTCATCGCCCTGTCGGGACAGCGCATTCAGCCGAACAGGCGCGTCCGGCGCATAATGAGACTGTAATTGTCCCGGCGCTGTCAGCAGGTCCCCGGGCTGGTGATGATGCAGTCGCGTGTTCAGAACTTCCTCGATCTGTTCCAGCGCCACGCCGCCCGGACGCAGCAGCGCCGGTTCTCCGGCCAGGCCGACGATGGTCGATTCCAGCCCGACACCGCAGGGGCCGTCATCCAGAATGGCTGCGATACGCCCACCCAGGCCGGCGCGCACATGCTCGGCGGTGGTCGGGCTGATCTGTCCTGAGGGGTTGGCGGATGGTGCGGCCACCGGACCATCGAATTCGGCCAGCAATGCCCGCGCGCTGGGATGCGCAGGCACCCGGACGGCCAGCGTGTCCAGCCCGGCTGTGACCAGCGATGAAATGCCATGTCCGTCGCGCAGCGGCAGGACCAGCGTCAAAGGCCCGGGCCAGAACGCGGCGGCCAGTCGATCGGCCTGATCGGACCAGTGGACGAACCGCTGCGCTGCCTGAACGGATGCGACATGCGCGATCAGCGGATTGAAGCTGGGCCGCCCCTTTGCTTCATAAATCGCGGCGACCGCTTCGCCATTACGGGCATCACCGCCCAGGCCATAGACCGTCTCGGTCGCAAACGCGACCAGAAGACCCTGCCGCAGCAGATCCGCCGCACGCGAAATGCCGGCCGGATCTGCGCTCAGGTCGAGTGTGCCGTGGGGGATCATGACTGGTGACGCCGCGTTTTGATTGCTTGTAACATGGGGAAGAGTAGGTAATGCCTTCGAGCCCAGATGCATAGTGCCGTGCGCGGATGATTCCAAGCCCGCCTGCGCAAACCGAACTGACAGCCCCGAGGGAAGCCATGACGTATCGCGCCCCAGTCCCAGATTATGAATTCCTGTTCCGCAACGTGATCGACTTCGACCAGATCGCAGCCACCGAGATGTTTTCAGAGGCCAGTACGGATGTGGTCAGCGCCATTCTGACCGAAGCAGGCAGGATGTGCGAAGAAGTGATGGCCCCGCTGCAACGCCCCGGTGATCTGGAACCGGCGCGGCTGGAAAACGGGGTTCTGCGCTCGTCTCCGGGGTATGCCGATGGCTGGAAGGCGATATCCGAAGGGGGCTGGATCGGGATAAGCGGCGATCCTGAATATGGCGGCATGGGCCTGCCGATGACCTTGACCAGCGCAGTGAACGAGATGATGAGCGCGGCCTGCCTTTCGCTGCAACTGGCCCCGCTGATGAGCCAGGGCCAGATCGAGGCGCTGGAGCATCATGCCAGCGCCGAGCTGAAAGAGCTTTACCTGCCCAAACTGATGTCGGGCGAATGGTCCGGCACGATGAACCTGACCGAGGCGCAGGCCGGGTCGGACGTGGGCGCCCTGGCCTCAAAGGCGGAACCGAACGGGGATGGCACCTACGCGGTGACGGGTCAGAAGATCTTCATCTCGTGGGGCGACAACGATTTCGCGGAAAACGTCTGCCACCTGGTGCTGGCGCGCCTGCCGGACGGCGTTCCCGGGACCAAGGGAATTTCCCTGTTTCTGGTGCCCAAGTTCATCCCGGATGAGAACGGCAATCCGGGCGTGGCGAACGATCTGAAGGTTGTGTCGCTTGAGCACAAGATGGGCCTGCACGGCTCACCGACCTGCGTCATGCAATATGACGGGGCCAGGGGCTGGCTGGTTGGCAAGGAACATGGCGGCATGGCCGCGATGTTTACGATGATGAACAATGCCCGTCTGGGTGTTGGCGGGCAGGGCGTCGGCGTTGCGGAAGGCGCCTATCAGCATGCGCTGGCCTACGCGCTTGAGCGCAGGCAGGGCAAGACGCCCTCGGGTACGATCATCGACCATGCCGATGTGCGCCGCATGCTGATGGAAATGCGCGCGGATGTGTTCGCGGCACGGGCCATCCTGCTGGCCAATGCAGTGGCCATCGACATGGCCAACGCGACCGGCGATGCGGACTGGTCGGCCCGCGCGGCACTGCTGACGCCGATTGGTAAGGCTTTTGGCACCCAGACCGGCATGCGTGTCGCTGAAACCGGCGTGCAGGTTCACGGCGGCATGGGCTTTATCGAGGAAACCGGAGCGGCCCAGTATTACCGCGACGTTCGCGTGACCGCGATTTACGAAGGCACCAATGGCATTCAGGCGATGGATCTGGTCGCCCGCAAAATGATGGACGGCGGTGAGGCTGCGGCACGGCTGCTGGATGAAATCGAAGATCACGCAGAACAGGCGCGAGCCACCATGCCGGAACTGGCCGGCCCGGTCTGGGAAGCCACCGAAAGCCTGCGTGAGGTCACCGAATGGCTGGTTTCCCAGTCGGAAATGAACAACCGCTTTGCCGGGGCCGTCCCATATCTGCAAGCTTTTGCGAGGGTTCTGGGCGCGCATTATCATCTGGCGGCGGCGCTGGCGGAACCCGATGGGCCGCGGTTCAAGCTGGCGCGGTTCTACATCAACGCTTTGTTGCCCGAATATGCGGGCCTACTGGCACAGGCGCAAAACGGTGCGGACGACATCTTCGCGCTCAACGTGGACGAGCTGCTGGCATGAAGGATGGTGAGCAACGATTGACGACGCACTACCCCTGGCCGGACCCTCCGGCCCCCGGTGAGGCGATCGAGATTGCCGAAGGCGTCCTTTGGCTGCGCCTGCCGCTGCCCATGGCGCTGGATCACGTCAATGTCTATGCGCTGGATGATGGCGACGGCTGGACGGTGATCGACACCGGAATTTCGTCCAGAAAGTCGCGTGGCATCTGGCAAACGCTGATGGATGGGCCACTGGCGGGCAAGCCTGTGACCCGTGTTGTCGTTACGCATCATCACCCCGACCATGTTGGCAATGCAGGGTGGTTCCAGACCGAACACGGCGCTGAACTGGTGGCCAGCCGCACCGCATGGCTGTTTTCGCGGATGCTGACGCTGGACGTGCAGGAAACCTGGCCGCAAGAAACGTTGGACTACTACCGCAGCGCGGGCATGGCGCATGAAATTCTGGCAAAGCGCATGTCGGACCGGCCCTTCAACTTTGCCGACACCGTCTATCCGATGCCGCTGGGCTATACCCGGATCAAACAGGGCGACGTGATCCGCATGGGCGGGCGTGACTGGGACGTTCACATGGGCAATGGCCATGCGCCCGAACACGCCACGTTCTGGAGCCGCGATGACAATCTTGTCCTGTCCGGCGATCAGATCATCAGCTCGATCAGCCCCAATCTGGGTGTCTATGTCACCGAACCCATGGCGGATCCGGTGGCCGAGTGGCTGGAAGCCTGCGAGCGGCTGTCGGCGCTGGCGCGTCCCGATCATCTGGTGCTGGCCGGGCACAAGCTGCCCTTCACCGGATTGCCGGTTCGCATGCGGCAACTGGTCGACAATCATCACGGCGCGCTCCGGCGGCTGCTGGATCATCTGGACCGGCCCAATTCTGCCGCCGAGTGCTTTGCCCCCCTGTTCAAGCGTCCGATTGGCGAAGGTGAATACGGTCTCGCGCTGGTCGAGGCGGTTGCACATCTGAACCATCTCTACCACATTGATGCTGTAACCCGGTCGCGCCGCGCGGACGGGGCGTGGGAGTTTCAGCGCAAAGGGTAAGCCATGCAGGATCAGATCGAAACCTCGGCCGAGGCCGCAGAATCCGCCGCATTGCCACGCTGTTACGAGGTCCACGCCAACTCCAGTGCGCAATCGGGCAACAAGGATCTTCCCGGCCGCCTGAAAAAACCGGTCGAAACCAAAAGCCCGGCGCAGTGGGCCTATGAACGCCTGATCCTGTATATCCAGAATTTTGAAAAGACGCTGGACGGCGATCAGGAGGTTGCCATGGGCTTCACCGGCGGCGATGCCGGGGTGATGCGGATCGAGGGGATGGGTTATTTCGACCCTGACGTGATCACCTTTTTCGGCTCGGACGCCACCGGTGCGCGCACCCAACTGGTACAGCATGTCAGCCAGTTGAACGTGATGCTGCGCGCGCTGCCCAAATCGGTCGAGGACAAGCCTGCCAACCGCATCGGTTTTCGGCTGGCTGCGGATCTGGAAGAAAGCTGACAGTCCCGCTTGCAATTCACGCAATCGCAGCCTTGAATGAGCGTATCATTCAGGAGAGCGCCGCGTGACACATTTCTCAACCGTTACAGAGGCCTGGCGGGGGGCTTGGGCGCGCCGTCGGGTGTTCGTACCGATCTATGTTGCGGTGCGACTTTTGCTGGTGGCGCTGATTGCGCCGGGCGTGGCGATAGCCGTGCAACTGGCGGTGTCGCTGTCCAATCAAAGCGCCCTGACCGATCAGGCCATTGCCGGGTTCATCCTGTCCCCGGTGGGCTTTATCGCGGCGATCCTTGCGCTCAGCCTGTTTCTGCTGGCCGAAGTGTTTGTCTTCTCCGTCATGGCGGGTTCTCTGCGCATGGGCGAGGCCGATCCCTGGCGCGCCGGCAGTTCCGCCATCCGGCTGATCCTGTCCCGACTGCCCGCTTTGTTCGGCTTTGCAGTCCGGTTTGTCCTGCGCGTGTTGCTGCTGGTTCTGCCCTTTGCAGCCATTGCCGCCGTTGTCGCGTGGTGGACACTGACGGAATACGACATCAACTATTACCTGACCTTCCAGCCACCCTCGTTCTGGGTGGCGGTTTTGCTGATCGGGTTAATCGTTCTGGCATTGGCCTGGGTTTTGATCCGCAGGCTGTCGGCCTGGGCCCTGTCGCTGCATCTGGTTCTGTTTGAAAGCTGCAATCCCGCAGACGCGTTTGAGGCCAGCACCGGGCGGATGGAGGGCAAACGCGGACGCCTCAAGATCGAATTGGCGCAGTGGCTGGGTATTCGCATTGCGATCGCAGCCGGAATTGCGGCTGTGGCCGGGTTTCTGTTCGATCTCGTGCCCCTGCAACCAGGTGGTCGTCTGCAACTGGCACTGACCTACACGCTGGTGATTGCCGCGCTCTGGTCGCTGGCCGGTCTTGTTCTGGCAGCCGTCGCGCTGGGCGCTTTGGCGGTGCTGCTGGACGGTTTCTTCGAGGCAAAAACGTCAGACATCCTCCACCCCGAACCGGGCAACTTGAGGTTGCCGCTATTTGGTGTTCTGGGGGCTGCCGTCCTTGCAGTGCTGGTCGGTGGCTGGTTCGGGCAGCGGTTGCTTGAACAGGTACAGGCCCCCGACCACGCGGATGTCATCGGCCACCGTGGGGCCGCGGCCTTGCGTCCCGAAAACACCATGGCGGCCGTTCTGAAGGCCATTGAGGATGGCGCGGACTGGGTTGAGATCGATGTGCAGGAAACGGCCGATGGTGAGGTCATCGTCGCCCATGACAGCGATTTCATGAAACTGGCGGGCGTCAACCTCAAGGTCTGGGATGTCACAATGGACGACGTCGCGGACATCGACATCGGTAGTTGGTTCGGACCCGAATACGCCTCGGAACGCACGCCGACTCTGCGTGAGGTGTTGGAAGCCGCAAAAGGCCGATCGAAGGTGATCATCGAACTGAAATATTACGGCCATGACGTCGATCTGGAAAACCGGGTTGCCACAATTGTCGAAGAAATGGGGATGCAGGACGGCATCGCCACAATGTCCCTGAAATATCCGGCGGTGCAGAAGATGAAGGCCCTTCGCCCGGAATGGCGCGCCGGTGTTCTGGCCGCGACCGCAGTTGGCAATCTGTCGGGGTTGGATGGCGATTTTCTGGCGGTGAACGCGGCGATGGCGACACCCGGGCTAATCCGGTCTGTCCATGCTGCCGGCAAGGATTTGTATGTGTGGACGGTGAACGATCCGTTGCAGATGTCGGCTTTGGCGTCGATGGGCGTCGATGGTCTGATCACCGACCGGCCTGCCATGGCCCGCGAGGTTCTGCGCGTCCGAGCCGAGATGGGTCCGGCGGAACGTTTGCTGCTGTGGTTGGCCACCGAGTTCGGGATGACCGTGGACACAGAGGCGATGCGCGATGCGAGCCCTTAAACCGGCGCTTGTCCTGATCGCCCTTGGCACATCCGCCGCCGCGCAAGATCTGATGCGCGGCATCGAGATGCCCGGCCATCAGGCCCTGATGGCACAATCGGCCGGGGCTGAAGCGGCGCCATTTGAAACCGATGGCTGCTCGGGCGGGCTGTCGGCCAGCTGGCGATTGGTGGCTGACATGATCCCAAGCTTCGCCGCACGCTATGAAAACGACCCTCCGTGGGAATATTGCTGCGTTACCCATGACAGCGCCTATCACAACGCCGGCGGCGCAACGCGGGCCGAAGACAGCTATGACGCCCGCCTGTCGGCGGACGATGCACTGCACGCCTGCGTCGAACAACACGGCGATAAACATGCCGAAGAATACGCGGATCGCTACGGGGTGACACCCGAGCAGGTCCGAACCGCCCATTCGGTCACCGCGGATGCCATGTATATGGCGGTGCGATTTGGTGGCGGCCCCTGTTCCGGCCTGCCATGGCGATGGGGCTTTGGTTTCCCGGGCTGTTCGGTATTCGGGTCACAGTCACCTGCGCGCGAATGACGTGGTGACAGCGCTTTCGTTTTCCTTTATCCAAAGCCCAAACACGCGAATTCAGGAGTCTTCCGACATGGCCGAACACAAGCACGGCGAGATGGACATCACAGTTCAAACCAAAACCTTCGAAGGGTTCGTCAAAGCCACAGTCTGGTGCTGTGTGGCCATTGCTTTCCTGGGATTGTTCCTGGCGGTTTTCGCGTCTTGACCTGAACGGGGCGAACCGTGCTCAGAATAATTGTTGCCTGCCTGCTGGCAGTGACCGTGGCTGGCTGCACCGGATCGAATCGTCCGCAGGCAGACCTGGCCGAGGTCGCTGCACGGTCCTACCGTGACCCCGGCCCGTCGACGCTGACGCTTTACACGATGATCAACACCCGGACCGGATCGGGTGCGCATACGTCGCTGATGATCAGCGCCAGCGAGCGGGTGATCTTTGACCCTGCGGGATCGTTCCGTGCGGATGTGGTTCCGAACAAGGATGATGTCCTATACGGTATCACGCCCGCTGTCGAACGCGCCTATCGCAGCTCGCACGCGCGCGAGACGCACTATGCGCGCATCCAGACCATCGAGGTCACGCCGCAACAGGCCGAGATCGCCTATCAACTGGCCAAGCAGTCCGGCCCGGTCGCCAGCGCGTATTGCGCCCATTCGACGGCCAGTATCCTGAGGCAAGTGCCGGGGTTCGAACAGATCGACGTCACATTCTACCCGGTCAAACTGTCGGAACAGTTCGCCCAGATTCCGGGCGTGGTGACGGAAGAATACCGTGAATACGACGACGCGGACCTGCAAAAGGGACTGGCTGCGAACAACGCGCGCCTCAATCAACTGGACGCGACCTCAACTCAGTAGGTAGAGCAACCCGTACAGCGTGGCGGCGCCCGAAAAGATTGCCGCCAGAACATTCTTGGTGACCAGACCGACCGACAGCGCCACCACGGCGGCAGCCATGCGGGGCAGGTCCGGCTGACCTTCGGTTGCGGCGGGCCAGACAACAAGTGGTGCGATCAGCGCCGGAATGATCGCCACCGCCGTGTACCGCAGATGACGCAGCAGCCACGGCGGCATGGGGCGATCTCCGACAAGGCCGATAAAGGTAAAACGCAGGGCAAAGCTGCCGACGGCCAGGCCGACGATGATGATCCACATGGTTGCCGGGTCAATCTGGGTCATGTCTCTTTCCGCTCCAGCCTGCGTTCCAGCATCAGTTCGGCCTGCGCGCCCGCCATCATGCCCGCCGCGCCAGCGATCAGCAGGCCCAGATTGAATGGCACCGAAACGGCCAGCAGGGCGACAATGATCGCAACCAGCGCCGCAATCACATGCGCCAGCGTCCGCATCATTGGTCCAATCATGGCCAGAAACGTGATCGGCAGGGCGAAATCCAGCGCCCAGCTTTCCGGGATTTGCGCGCCCAGCACCGCCCCGAGATAGGTGGCGAATATCCAAAGCGGGGTGATCGGTGTGACCGAGCCAAAGAAATAGGCCATCCGCTGCGGTACAGTCATCTTCGGCTCTTTTTCAAACTGGACGATCCCACAAGCATAGGATTGATCGACCGTCAGGTAGGCCGCAATGGCCCTTTGCCACAACGGGGCGGCCCCCAGATAAGGTGTCAGCGAGGCGGAATACATTGCCACCCGCAGGTTCACCGCAAGCGCCGAGATCAGCACAATCGCCGTAGGCGTGTTGTCCTGCAACAGTTGCAGGGCGGTGAACTGCGCGGCACCCGCAAACACCGTTGCGGAAAACGCGATGGTCTGAACGATATCCAGCCCGGCCTCGGTCGCGAAAACACCAAACAGCGTGCCAAAGGGGATGGCCACGAAGATAAACGGCGTGCCGTCCCGAAAACCCTTCCAGAAGTAAGACTTGGATGTGGTGTCTGCCATGGCTAGATCCTATGGTGTCGCCAGCACAACTAGCGGTCTTAGGAAAGGGTTGCAATTGGCCACGCACACGGACCTGTCGGACTACATCATCGCGCCTGATCCCGGCGCGGCCCGCCTGACCCGCGCGGTGGAAGGCGTGGACCAGAACGGCGAGGTCAGCCAGATCTCGGTGGTCGAGGAGCGCCCGCTGACGATTTTCCTCAATGCGCAGGAGATCGTGACGGCGATGACCATCGGCGACTACCCCGAATATCTGGCGCTGGGTTTTCTGCGCAATCAGGGGATGCTGCTGGCGGATGATGAGATCACCGGCGTCGATTATGACGACGATCTGGAAACCGTGGTTGTTCGCACAGCGCGCCAGACCTCGTACGAGGAAAAGCTGAAGAAAAAGACCCGCACCAGCGGTTGCGCAGTCGGAACCGTCTTTGGCGACATGATGGAGGGGCTTGAGGATGTTCGCCTGCCGCAGGTTTCGGTCCGCACCTCATGGCTTTATGAACTTGCGGCCCGGGTCAACCGCACCCCGTCGCTGTATCTTCAGGCCGGGGCGATTCACGGCACCGTCCTGTGCCGGGAAAACCGCCCGCTGGTCTATATGGAAGACGTGGGCCGCCACAACGCCGTCGACAAGATTGCAGGCTGGATGCTGTCCGAGAGTGAGTTGGCAGAGGATAAGATCCTCTACACCACGGGCCGCCTGACGTCCGAGATGGTGATCAAGACCGCGATGATGGGCATTCCGGTTCTGGCTTCGCGATCGGGATTCACGGCATGGGGCGTTGAAATTGCACGTGAGGTCGGGTTGACCCTGATCGGTCGGATGCGCGGCCAGCGGTTCGTATGCCTGTCCGGCGAGGATCGTCTTGTTCGGGATATCAACCCCTCGTCCGTGGCGGTTGAGGACAAAAAACATCGCAGGAAAAGCGCAGGATGACCAAACCAAAGGGCGTGATCCTTGCAGGCGGTCTGGCCACCCGGATGGGCGGAGGCGACAAGGGCCTGCTGCAACTGGGCGGGCAAAGCCTGCTGACCCGGGTAATTGACAGGCTGGCGCCGCAGGTCGATGGTCTGGCGCTGAACGCCAATGGCGATCCGTCCCGGTTCAGTGCCCTGAACCTGCCTGTGCTGCCGGACACAATCGAAGGTTTTGCCGGTCCGCTGGCCGGTGTTCTGGCCGGTCTCGACTGGGCCGCGGAGCAGGGCGCCAATAGCATCGTCACCGCTGCTGCCGACACGCCGTTCTTTCCCCGCGATCTGGTGGCGCGGCTGATGCAGGCGGCTGAAGGACAGGCGCATCCGCTTGTACTGGCGACGACCCCGCGCACGGGTGACGAAGCTCTGAAATCCGGCGGTGGAAAGCGGGTCAACCGGCACCCGACATTCGGGTTGTGGCCAGTCGCATTGCGCGACGATCTGCGGGCCGCGTTGCAGGACGGGCTGCGCAAGGTCGTCTTGTGGACCGATAAACATGACGGTCGCGAGGCGCTGTTTCCGGCAGACCCTTTCGATCCGTTCTTCAACGTGAACACGCCCGAAGACCTCGAAAGGGCGCAGACCCTGCCGGAGCAGGCATGAGGGTCTACGGCGTCACCGGCTGGAAAAACGCGGGCAAGACCGGGTTGATGGAGCGACTGGTGGCCGAGATCACCGGACGGGGGTTCACGGTTTCAACCGTCAAACACGCGCATCATGCCTTTGACGTCGATCAGCCGGGCACCGACAGCAACCGTCACCGTGATGCCGGCGCCTCCGAGGTTCTGCTGGCGTCCGGGCAGCGTGTCGCCCTGATGCAGGAACTGCGCGGCGCACCCGAGCCGTCTCTGGACTCGCTGCTGGCCCGGCTATCACCGGTCGATCTGGTCCTGATCGAAGGATACAAACGTGAAGGCCACCCCAAGGTCGAGGCATTTCGGGCCGAACCCGGCAACCCGCTGATCGCTTTAAAGGATGAAACGATCCGGGCGGTGGCCAGCGACACGCCACTGGATCTGGATCGCCCGGTCTTTGACCTGAACGACACTGCGCGCATTGCTGCGTTCATCCTGCAAGAGGTTGGTTTGTGACCGCATTCGACACCTTTGCGATGGTCGATTGGTTTGGTGGAAATGACACCGGGCTAACGCCCCGCAAGGATGCGATCTGGGGGTGCGTGGTACGCGATGGGGGCCCTGGCGAAGCGGAGTACCTGCGCAACCGGCAAGTAGCGGAAGACTGGCTGACAAGGCTGATCGAAACGGAACTGAGCGCAGGCCGTCGTCTGTGTCTGGGGTTCGACTTCCCGTTTGGCTATCCCCGGGGGTTTGCCCGCGCGCTGACCGGCTCGGACGATCCGCTGGTCTTGTGGGACTGGTTCGAGCACCGGATCGAAGACGCGCCAAAGGCCAATAACCGTTTCGACCTTGCCGGCCGGATCAACCAGGGATTCGGCGGCAAGGGGCCATTCTGGTTCAACGGTCTGGCCCGCGAAGTCCCGGGCCTGCCAAAGACCAAAACGGACTACCACAATCCCTTCCCGGATCGTCGACAGGTGGAAATTCTGGCCAAGGGCAGCTTCACCTGCTGGCAGATGGGCGGATCCGGTGCGGTTGGCGGGCAGGTGATGACCGGGCTGCCGGTTCTGTCCCGCCTGCGCCGGCGATTTGCAGGGCAGGTGGCCGTCTGGCCGTTCGAAGTGCTGGACAAACCGGTCGCCTTTGTCGAAATCTGGCCCTCACTGACACTGGGCAGGGAACCCGATGACCGGATCAGGGATGCCTGGCAGGTCGAACAGGTCGCGATGTCTCTGGCGCAGATGCCAGAGGCGGAACTGAACCGGCTGCTGACCGTCAGCGCAGCCGAAGAAGGATGGATTTTGGGCGTGCCACAGGACAAACCGAATATCACACCACCGCCATTGCAAAACGACTGCTTTGCGCTGCCCGCAGGCGTGGACTGGACCCCGGTCGATGAGGCACTGACCTTGCTGCAGGACCGGCTTGCTGTGGTGAAGGGGGCTGAGACCGTGCCACTGGGGCAGGCGACAGGTCGTATTCTGGCGGCGGATCAGATCGCGAAACGCTCCAATCCGCCGCAACCCAATACGGCGGTAGATGGCTATGGGTTTGTAGGGCCTTTTGCAGAAGGCGCACAGGTTCTGCCCCTGATCCAAGGGCGCGCGGCGGCGGGTATACCGTTTGAAGGCACCGTTCCCCCCGGTCAGGCCCTTCGGGTTCTGACCGGGGCGGCTCTGCCCGCGGGTGTGGATACCGTCATTCTGGAAGAGGATGTGACCGTTCAGGACGGCCACATTGCCTTTCACGGCCCTTTGAAGAAGGGCGCGAATACCCGAAAGGCAGGCGAGGATGTGGCCTCCGGCGATCTGGCTTTGGCCGCAGGTCGCCGCCTGACACCCCCGGATCTGGCGCTGCTGTCAGCAGTGGGAATTGCCGAGGTTCCGGTGCGCAAGACCCTGCGCGTGGCGGTTCTGTCCACCGGTGACGAACTGGTCGAAGCCGGAGAGCCCGCCGGACCCGGGCAGATATTCGATGCCAACCGCCCGATGTTGCTGTCTCTGGCAGCCCGGATGGGATTCTCTGCGGTCGATCTGGGCCGTGTGGCCGATGATCGTGACGCGCTGGCGACGCGGCTGGACGAGGCGTCCGAGCGGGCCGATGTGATTCTGACCAGTGGTGGCGCATCCTCCGGCGACGAAGATCATGTCTCCGCTCTGCTGCGGCAGGCCGGGGCGATGCATGAATGGCGCATTGCGCTGAAACCGGGCCGTCCGCTGGCGCTGGGGATGTGGAAGGGCACTCCGGTCTTCGGTTTGCCGGGCAATCCGGTCGCGGCACTGGTCTGCACGCTGATCTTTGCGCGCCCGGCCCTGGGGCTGATGGCCGGTGAAGGCTGGCAGGAACCGCAAGCGTTTGACCTGCCCGCCGGCTTTGAAAAACGCAAGAAACCTGGTCGCCGAGAATATCTGCGTGCTCGGGTCCGGGACGGTCGTGCCGAAGTATTTGCGTCAGAAGGTTCGGGCCGGATCAGCGGCCTCAGCTGGGCCGAGGGACTGGTCGAGATCGAAGACGGCGCGCGTCATATCCGGCCCGGCGACCCCGTCCGGTTCATTCCATATGCCAGTTTCGGGTTGTAGCCCGGCCTGTCAGTCGAACGTACCGGCGACACGCCCCAGCAGCATGAATGCGCGGGCGGTTCGGGTTTCACCCAGCGCGGTCAGTTCAGCATCGCTGGCGATGGGCTCGAATTCCACGATCATGTTGTCGAACCGGCGCAGAAAATGGTGCGCGGCGTCGCGGAAAATCGGGTCTTGCTTCATCCGCGCTGCCGTCAAGGCCAGCGAGGACCGGTCCCGAATGCCGCCCAGAGCGGCCACTGCACGGCCGCGTGCGCCCTGCGCGAACTGGCGCCAGATTTCAGGTCGGGCCATGTCGGGACGCAGGTCGTCCATATAGATCCCCTCCTGGCTGAGAAGGGTCAGCACATCCTGCGAGGCCTGCACCAGTTGTGCGGTCTTCCTGTCCTTCAGCGCCAGCCTCAGGGCGTCGAACCCTTCGGCATCGTCCTGTGTTTCAGGAAAGTTCAGGGCACGGATAAAGATACCGGTCGGCAGAGGGCGCGCGATGTCTTCCGCTGGTGTGCCAAGCGCAAGTGAGGTCTGGTCTCCCGGTGATGGTGCCGCCCTGCGCACAGGTTCGCGGCGCTTGGAAGAAAACGTAGCCAACGCGCTTTCGGTCTTCTTCGCCGTCTGCGCGATTTCATCCAGCTTCTTGCTGACGGCGGGCTCATACGTACTGGCGGCGCGCTGCTGCTGTGTGACATAGGCGTTTCGGATCGCGTCGATTGCCGTCTGCAGTCGGGCACTTTCCTCGCGCATGACACGGCTGGCGCGCATGGCCATGGCCGCCACCCAGATCATGGCCACGGGCATGAACACTGCAAGCAGCGTGACGATAAAACTGCTGGTTTCGACCCGGCCGGGCAGCACCAGAAAAACCACTGAAACAACCAGCCAGATCAGGCTGAGAACAACAGCCGCGATCTCGATGCCGCTCACCGACGGCGCTCCGGGGCGATCATAGATGCCCAGAGATGTCGGTTGCTTGGTTTCGCGGTCAGGATTGGACCCCGACATGATCAACGCTCCGATCAGGCGTACTCGATACTCAGAATTTCATAAGACCGCACACCGCCGGGGGTGCGGACTTCGACACTGTCCCCCTCTTCCTTGCCAATCAGGGCGCGGGCAAGGGGGGATTTGATGTTCAACAGGCCTTTTTCGATATTGGCCTCATATTCACCCACGATTTTCCAGGTCTTTTCTTCGTCGGTGTCTTCATCGACCAGCCTGACCTTGGCGCCGAACTTGATCGCGCCCGACAGTTTGGCCGGATCAATTACGTCAGCTAGCGACAGGATACCTTCCAGCTCTTTGATGCGCCCTTCGATAAAACCCTGTTTTTCACGGGCCGAATGATACTCGGCGTTTTCCTTCAGGTCGCCCAGTTCCCGCGCCGTTGCGATGGCCTCGATGATCGCCGGGCGTTCGACGGACTTCAGGTTCTTCAATTCCGCCTCAAGCGCGGCATTGCCCGCGGGCGTCATGGGAATTTTTTCCATTTTGTCTTCGTCCACGCATAAATTGAGTCGCCCCGCCGCTCAAAGCGTCGGGGCGAATGATGGGTCGTCAGATACCTGACCCAAATGCAGCGTGAAATGCAAGGGGGCTCAGCGGTTCCGGTGCTTTATTCGCGAACTCGCGCCGTCTGGATGGGGCAAGGCATACCTGCGGCGATGCCCCAGAAGGTCGCCCCTGCGCCAGTGATGCGCTTCGGTTCCCAGCCACAGCAACTCAATCATACTGCACCACCTCGAATTCGATGCCGTTGTCATCCTCGAAATAGAACCGCCTGCCGGGTTCGTAATCCGCATGGTTGTGCGGCTTGAATCCCGCTTTGCGCACCTTGCTTTCAGTGGCATCGATATCCTCGACCAGCACGCCGACATGGTTCAGCCCGCCGACATAATCGTAACTGTTCTCACCCGAGCGCATGGGTTTGCCCGGCGCATAGAGCGCGAGATAGGTGTGTGCGCTGCCCACGTGGACCGTATAGCCGCCAGCGATTGCCGGACCTTCCCACCGGGTTTTCCAGCCAAAGACCTTCTCCATCCAGTCTGCCGAAGCCTTTGGGTCGCGGACAGTGAAATTGGTGTGTTCAAGCGTCGCCATCATGGGATCTCCTTTGCGAATTCAGGCTTGTCACGACTCACCGTAATTTCTAAACCTAACTTTAGGTCAAGAAATTTTTTTGAGGTTCCGATGGCTGCATCCGAAGGGCTGGCAATTGGCGCACTGGCCCGGCGCACCGGACTGGCTGTTTCAGCCATCCGGTATTACGAGGCGCAGGGCCTGATTGCTCCCTGGCGCAATGCAGGCGGGCAGCGTCGCTATCAACGTGCCGATATCCGGCGGCTGAGTTTTGTCATGATCGCCCAGCAATTCGGCCTGACCCTGCCGGAGATCCGAGAGGTGCTGTCGGGCCTGCCCGGAAACCGCACCCCCACACCGCAGGACTGGAAGCAGATCAGCACCACCCTGCGCGCCCGGCTGGATCAGCGAATCGATACCCTGACACGATTGCGCGACAATCTGGATGGCTGCATCGGGTGCGGCTGCCTCAGCCTGCCGAAATGCGCCCTTTACAACCCCGATGACCGGGCAAAATCCAATGGTAGCGGTCCCAGGTATCTCATGGGTGATACACCAGACGGCTGAACTGCCGTATTGCTGCTGTTTTACGCCGTGTTTTGATTGACCAAGGTCTTGCCGACCGGGTAATCAGCCGTGAAACAAAATTGCGCAGACCACGCAGTGAAAGCGCCAATTCCGAAAGTTAGCTAAGGAGCCCGCGATGGCCGAGATTGAACGCGAAGCGATGGAATACGATGTGGTGATCGTGGGCGCAGGCCCCGCGGGCCTGTCGGCGGCCATTCGTCTGAAACAGCTGGATGCCGACCTGAACGTCGTTGTTCTGGAAAAGGGCTCGGAAGTGGGCGCGCATATCCTGTCGGGTGCGGTACTGGATCCGTGCGGTCTGGATGCGCTGATCCCCGACTGGAAGGAAAAGGGCGCGCCGCTGAACGTGCCTGTGCACGAAGACAATTTCTACATGCTGGGGGAGGCGGGCAAGATCCGCATCCCCAACTTCCCGATGCCACCGCTGATGAACAACCATGGCAACTACATCGTGTCGATGGGCAATGTCTGCCGCTGGATGGCGGAACAGGCCGAAGAGCTGGGCGTTGAGATCTTCCCGGGCATGGCGTGTTCTGAACTGGTTTACGGCGACAATGGCGAAGTCAAAGGCGTGGTGGCCGGTGTCTTTGGTCTGGAAGCGGATGGTTCCTATGGTCCGAACACCGAACCGGGCATGGAACTGCACGGCAAATACGTCTTCCTGTCCGAAGGTGTCCGCGGTTCACTGTCCAAGGAAGTCATCGCCAAGTACGACCTGTCGGCCGGTAAAGAACCGCAGAAATACGGCGTCGGCATGAAAGAGATCTGGGAGATCGACCCGGCCAAGCACAAGGAAGGCTCGGTCACGCACACCATGGGCTGGCCGCTGGGCAGCAACGCAGGTGGCGGGTCGTTCATCTATCATCTTGAAAACAATCAGGTCTATGTCGGTTTCGTGGTGCACCTGAACTACAAGAACCCGCACCTGTATCCTTACATGGAATTCCAGCGCTTCAAGCATCACCCGATGGTCGCCGAACTGCTGAAAGGCGGCAAGCGCGTGGCCTACGGCGCCCGCGCGATCACCGAAGGCGGCCTTCAGTCGATGCCGAAACTGGTCGCACCCGGCGTGGCGCTGCTGGGCTGTTCTGCGGGCATGGTCAACGTGCCGCGCATCAAGGGCAACCACAACGCGATGCTGTCGGGCAAGGCCGCAGCCGAGGCTGCTTATGACGCCATCAAAGCCGACCGCTCGGGCGACGAACTGACCGCCTACGAGGCCGACGTGCGCGAAGGCGCAATCGGCAGCGACCTCAAGAAGGTGCGCAACGTCAAGCCGCTTTGGTCGAAATACGGCCTGACTGCTTCGCTGGTGCTGGGCGGCATGGACATGTGGACCAACACGCTGGGCTTCTCGTTACTGGGTACTCTGGGTCATGGCAAGAACGACGCGGAATCGACCGAAGATGCCAGCAAGCACAAGCCGATCGACTATCCCAAACCTGACGGAACGCTGTCGTTCGATCGTTTGACCAACGTTTCCTTCGCGGCCACCAATCACGAGGAAAGCCAGCCCTGCCACCTGCGCCTGGCCGACCCCGAGATCCCGGTCAAGGTCAACCTGCCCAGGTTCGACGAACCGGCGCAGCGCTACTGCCCGGCGGGCGTCTACGAGATGGTCGAGGATGAAAACGGTCCGCGATTCGTGATCAACTTCCAGAACTGCGTCCACTGCAAGACCTGCGACATCAAGGATCCCAGCCAGAATATCACCTGGACCACACCGCAGGGCGGCGACGGGCCGAACTATCCAAACATGTAAGCGAAAACCCGGGCAATGGCGGCGTCGTGAAGGCTCTGCCATTGCCTCTCAGGGGCCAAAGCCCTAGCTTGTCGTTCAGATAACGATAGCGAGGCAGAATTCTGGTGATTTCCCTGGTTCGACGCGTGGCATTGGCTGCAGTGCTTTCTTCCCCTATTGCCGTTCCGGTTTTGGCCGATACTGGCGCCGGGGCGTATCTTGCGGGTCGTCAGGCGATCTATGAAAGCGACTATACGGCGGCCGAGAAATACTACTCGCAGGCCCTGCGCTTTGATCCGGAAAACCTGCACCTGTTGGAAAGCGTGGTCGTGGCCCGTCTCGCGCTGGGCGAGATCCAGCGGGCCCTGCCCGTCGCGCAGAAAATCGTGGACAACGACTTGCCAAGCCAGGCCGCGCGCATGGTGCTGTCGGCGACTTTGGTGGCAGACGAAAAATATGACGCGTTTCTGGCGCTTGATCCGGAAACGCAAGGCGTCGGGCCGCTGGTTGACGGGCTAATGATTGCCTGGACCTACATGGCGCAGGGCGCCATGACCAAAGCGATGGAGCAGTTTGACAAGGTTTCCACGCAGGACGGTCTGAGGGAGTTTTCGCTGTATCATAAGGCAATGGCCCTTGCGTCCGTGGGCGATTTCGAAGGGGCTGAGGCAATTTTTGCCGAAAACAACGGAACCATTGCCCGCTTCAGCCGCCGCGCTGCACTTGCCCGGGCCGAGGTCCTGTCGCAACTGGACCGCAATGCCGATGCGCTGGCATTTCTGGACGAAGTGTTTTCCATAGGCAGCGACCCGACCATCGAAGGCTACGAGACGCGTCTGACCGACGGCGAAACCCTGCCTTTCACACATATAGGTTCGGTGCGGGACGGCATGGCCGAGGTTTTCTTTTCGGTTGGCGCGGCACTGAATGGCGAAGCGGCACAGAACTATGTTCTGCTCTACACACGTGTGGCGACCTTTCTGCGCCCCGATCACGTCGACGCGATTTTGCTGGGGGCAGAGCTGCTGGACGATCTGGAACAGTTTGATCTTGCAGTTGCGGCCTATCGGACAGTGCCTTCCGACAGCGCCGATTTTCACGTTGCCGAACTGGGCCGGGCCGAGGTTCTGGGGCGCGCAGGCAAGAAAGACGCTGCAGCGGAAGTTCTGCAGAACCTGGCGGCACAACGCCCTAACCTGCCGTCCGTTCATGTGGCACTGGCCGATTTGTTGCGCCGGGACGAAAACTATGCCGCCGCCGTGCCGTCCTACGACCGGGCGATCGAGCTGACCGAAACCGGGGCGGGCGGCAGCTGGTTTCTGCATTATGCCCGCGGAATTTCGCATGAGCGTCTCAAGAACTGGGATCAGGCCGAGGCGGATTTCCGCCGCGCGCTTGAACTGAACCCGGATCAGCCGCAAGTGCTGAATTACCTCGGCTACTCGCTGGTCGAAAGGCGCGAAAAGCTGGACGAGGCGCTTGAAATGATCGAACGCGCCGTCGCCACGCGCCCGGACAGCGGTTATATCGTGGATAGCCTCGGCTGGGTTCTGTTCCGGCTCGGCCGCTATGAAGAAGCCGTTGAGCATATGGAACGCGCCATCGAACTGATGCCGGTCGACCCGGTGGTCAATGATCATCTGGGCGACGTCTACTGGGCCGTTGGACGCGACCGCGAGGCCGAGTTCCAGTGGAAACGCGCCCTGTCCTTCATCGACCCCGACGACACCGATGGTGAGGCCGATCCCGATCGTATCCGGCGCAAGCTCGAGATCGGGTTGGACGCGGTTCTGGCGGAAGAAGGCGCAGAGCCGCTTCAGGTTGCCAATGAAGGCTGAGGCATTTGCCCCCGCCAAGATCAACCTGACCCTGCATGTGACCGGCCAGCGCGAAGATGGCTATCACCTGCTGGATTCTCTGGTCGTGTTCGCAGATATCGGTGACCACCTGACGTTCGAGCCCGGCCCGGACCTTTCCATAGACGTCACCGGTGAACATGCCCGGGGTGTTCCATCCGATCAGCGTAATCTGGTTTGGCAGGCGGCGGATGCAGTTGGCTGGACAGGCCGAATTACCCTGAACAAGTCGTTGCCCCATGGGGGCGGTATCGGCGGCGGGTCTTCGGATGCGGCTGCGACATTGCGTGTGCTCGCCGGATCGGGCAACGGAAAGCCGCCGAACCCGGTGTCACTGGGTGCTGATATTCCGGTCTGTTTGATGGCGAAAGCCGCGCGAATGCGGGGCATAGGCGAACAGATCAAGCCAGTTTCCTTGCCGCCGCTTTATGCGGTTCTGGTCAACCCTTGCGTCGGGGTACCGACCGGTTCCGTGTTCAAGGCGATGGAAACGCGCGACAACCCGGCCATGCCCGAGGATATCCCTGCATTTGAAACGGCGGAAGACTGCGCCGCGTGGCTGAAAGGCCAGCGCAACGATCTGCAGGTACCAGCCATGGGCATTGCGCCTCAGATCGGGCGGGTTCTGGATGAGCTCGACGCCTCTCGCGGTGTTCTTCTGTCGCGAATGTCCGGCTCGGGCTCGACCTGTTTCGGGCTTTACCCGTCCATGAAGGCCGCGCATTTCGCGGCCTATGAGATCGGCGCGGCCCATTCCGAATGGTGGTGTCGCGCAACGCAGCTTAGTTGAGGCGCGCGACCACGTAATCGGCCAGATCGCGCAGCAGCGACCGGATCTCGTGATCGGGCAGCAACTCCAGCGCGGTTTTGGCCTTGGCAGCCCAGGCGATGGCATCAGAACGGGTGGCCTCCAGCGTGCCGTATTTGTTCATCAAGCTCAGTGCATGATCCAGATCGCCGTCCTGCTGGCGGCCTTTGCCAATCGTGCGTTCCCAGAAGGCGTGTTCATCGGCAGTGGCTTGTGCCACGGCCTTGATCACCGGCAGGGTCAGCTTGCGCTCGCGGAAATCATCGCCGACATTCTTGCCGGTTGCCTTGCTGTCGCCCTGATAGTCCAGCAGGTCATCGGCGATCTGAAAGGCAATGCCAAGCGCGTCGCCATAGTTGAACAACGCTTTCACCTGCTCTTCCGATGCACCGGCAATCACGCCGCCTACCTCGGTTGCAGCCGAAAACAGCGCGGCCGTCTTTCCGCGCACCACCTGCAGATAAATGTCCTCGTGGGTGCCCAGGTCGGTGGCTGCCGTCATCTGCAACACTTCACCCTCGGCAATCGTGGCCGAAGCGTTTGCCAGAATGTCCAGAACGCGCAACGACCCGGTATCCACCATCAGCTGGAAACTGCGGGAAAACAGGTAATCGCCAACCAGAACACTGGATTTGTTGTCCCACAGCAGGTTTGCCGTGGGCCGCCCGCGCCGCTGGGCGCTTTCGTCCACAACGTCGTCATGCAGAAGCGTGGCGGTATGAATGAACTCGACCGTCGCGGCCAGACGCACATGGTGGTCGCCTGAATAGCCAAACAGACGGGCTGCGGCCAGAGTCAGCATGGGGCGCAGACGCTTGCCGCCCGCCTCAACCAGATGAGCGGTCACTTCGGGGATACGGGGGGCGTGTTCCGACGCCATGCGCGTGCGGATCAGATGGTTTACCGCATCCATTTCACCGGCCAGAATGTCGGCCAGCCGTTCATGTGGTTTCGAGATTGTGCTGACGTTCATCACACTCCTGATACAAGGCTCGACTTCCGCCGCTCCTTGCCCTTACATCCATCCCCATGGAAGAACTATTGCGCAGCACCGATCCGACAATCCTGGCCTTTGCATCCGCTCTCCTTGAAGGCGAGGATATAGACTGCTTTCAGATGGACGTAAATATGAGCATCCTCGAAGGCGGTATAGGAATTTTCCCCCGCCGCCTGATGGTGCGCGCCGACGACCTGATCCGCGCCGAACGGGTAATGCGTGACAACGACATCCCCTTAGGCCGATGAGCGGGTTCTCCGACAGCGAGCTGAGCTGCAACGAGTTCCTCGGCGGACGCGTGCGGCTGTGGCAGCCTTTGTCTGGCTATCGCGCAGGTGTTGACCCGGTTCTGCTGGCGGCCTCGGTTCCAGCCACGGCAGGCCAAACCGTGCTGGAGCTTGGCTGCGGGGCAGGCGCCGCCATCCTCTGCCTTGCCGCCCGCGTGCCGGGCCTGCACCTGACGGGGGTCGAATTGCAACCCGCCTACGCCGATCTGGCGCGGCGCAACGCCGCAGAGAACGATGTGCCGCTGGAAGTGATACAGGCAAACCTGACCGATCTGCCCGATGATCTGAGGCAAAGACAGTTCGATCACATTATCGCCAACCCGCCCTATTACCGCCCCGGCGCACACAGCCCGGCGCAGGATCCGGGGCGACAGGTGGCGCTGGGCGAGCAGACACCGCTGTCGGACTGGATCGGCGTGGCCGCCAGGCGACTTGCCCCGCGCGGCTATCTGCACATGATCCAAAAGGCCGAACGCCTGCCGGACATGTTGTCGGCCTGTGCCGGCAGACTGGGTTCAGTCGAGGTCCTGCCGCTGACGCCGCGCGCGACCCGAAACGCCGAACTGGTCATTCTGCGCGCGCGGAAAGAGGGGCGCGCTGCCTTCCAGCTCCATTCCCCGCTGATCCTGCACCAAGGCGCACGGCACGAGAGGGACGGTGAGAGCTATACGCCCCAGGTAACTTCGGTGCTGCGGAACGGGGCCGCGCTGCCCGGATTTTCGGATTGATAGGCGGTGACCGGCCGAATTTGTCGGATTTGTGACAGATTCTGTGCGTCTGCGGCGTGACAGGCTGGAAACGATGTGGTCAACTTCCCATGTAATACTCAGACATCCAACTAAGGAGGATCGCCATGAGCGTGAGCGCACATCTGACGGAACTGAAGAAAAAACACGAAAGTCTCGGTCTCGAAGTGGAAAAAGCCCAACGCTCGCCAGGAATTGATGATCTCCATATTGCGCAGCTCAAAAAGCAGAAGCTCAAGCTGAAGGAAGAGATCGAACGCCTGTCCAATTAAAGCGTCCAGCACCTGACCTGAATCACTCTGTATCGCCAATGTCCCGAAAGCACCAAAGGCGCGACAGGTTATTGGCGATGCAAGTTCAGGGCAGGGCGAACTAGGACTTCAGACTGGCCCGCGCCGCAATTGTGGCCCCGCCGGTGATCAACAGCGCCGCGACCGCCAGACCCCAGGACGGGGCGGCGATCCCGGCCAGAACCAGCGCAAGCGTAGACAGCAATGGTGCCGCATAGGACGCGGTGCCCAGTATCTGAATGTCGCCCCGCTTGACCCCGATATCCCAAACATAAAACGCCAGCCCGACTGGTCCCAGACCCAGGGCAAGGATCGATGCCCAGCCGAATGCGGTCGCGGGCCAGAGCGTTTCTTCCACGGCAAGATGCAGCGCGCCCGAGGCAATTGCCGCGGCCATGCAGAAAACGGCAACCGAACTGGTGGGTGTATCGCCCAGACGCCGGGACAGAACGGAATAGCCCGACCAGGTCAACGCGCACATCAGTGCCAGCGCATATCCGGGCAGGTGTTGCACCTGAAACCCGGTGCTGCCGCCACCGGCAATGATCAGCGCCGCGCCCGCGAAACCGAAGCAGGCACCAATCAGATGCCCGATGCGCAACCGCTCGCCGGGCAACAGCCCCGACAGCAGCACGATCAGCAAAGGCCAGAGATAGGCGATCAGACCCGCCTCGGCCGCGGGGGCCATCCTCAGTGCCGAGAAATACAGGGCGTGATAGCCGAACAGACCCAGCGTTCCGAACAGTTAGGTTGTCCAGGGTACGCGCCCAAGTTGTTGCATTCCGCCGGTGGCCCAGGTCCAGATCAGGCCCAGGGTGCCGCCGATTGAAAAGCAGACGGCGTTCAGCAGCAACGGTGGTGTCGGTGTCGAGCCGACCGTGAACAGGGCCAGCAGGGACCACAGCAGCACAGCAATAAAACCAATGGCCGTTGCGCGCATTCTGGTCATGGGGCAGCCTCTTCGGGAATCTGAAATTGACAGGGCCGGCCCATTTGGACCGGCCCGTTCAAAATTGCAATCGCTCTTGATCAGACGAAGAACTGCGCACCGTTGGCCGAGATGGTCGAGCCGTTGATGAACTGGGAATCGTCCGATGCCAGGAACGCCACGCAGCGCGCGATTTCCTCGGGCTCACCCAAACGACCGGCCGGGATCTGACCGATGATCGATTCGCGGACTTTTTCAGGAACAGCCATCACCATCTCAGTGGCAATGTAGCCCGGGCAGATGGCGTTGGCGGTGATGCCCGCACGTGCACCTTCCTGCGCCAGCGATTTCACAATGCCCAGATCGCCCGCTTTGGTTGCGGCATAGTTCACCTGCGCGAACTGGCCCTTCTGTCCATTGATCGAGCTGATGACGATCACGCGGCCAAACTTACGCTCGCGCATGCCGGGCCAGACCGGGTGCACGGTGTTGAACACGCCGGTCAGGTTAGTGTCGATCACCTGATGCCACTGCTCAGGCGTCATCTTGTGGAAAGGGGCGTCTTTGGTGATGCCGGCATTTGCCACAACGATGTCGATCGGGCCAACTTCGGCCTCGACCTTTTCGATACCCGCCTTGGACTCGTCATAGTCGGCGACGTTCCACTTATAGGTGGCGATACCGGTTTCCTCAGTGAATTTCGCGGCGGCTTCGTCATTCCCCGCATAGGTGGCTGCAACGTTGTACCCTTCGGCCTTGAGCGCCTTGGAAATTGCTGCGCCGATGCCGCGGGAGCCGCCGGTTACGAGTGCTGTACGTGCCATTTAGGAGTCCTCCAAATTTAGTCGGCTTGGTAATTCTGTTACTCTGAGAGAGATTGGTGCGCAATATCGTTTCGTTCAGGTCTTTGCTTTTCTGCTCAGCGAAATTGTCGCAGCTACGGTGTAAGGCTTGATTGTAACAAAAAAGGGCGTCCGTGGGACGCCCTTTTCTATTTGGTTCTCAACGCACTTAGTCGCGCTCCACGCACAGGGCGACACCCATGCCGCCGCCGATGCACAGGGTTGCCAGACCCTTCTTCGCGTCGCGGCGCTTCATTTCGAACAGCAGCGTGTTCAGAACACGGCAGCCCGAGGCACCGATCGGGTGGCCGATGGCAATCGCGCCGCCGTTCACGTTCACGATCGACGGGTCCCAGCCCATGTCCTTGTTCACGGCGCAGGCCTGCGCGGCAAAGGCTTCGTTCGCCTCGACCAGATCCAGATCGTCTACCGACCAGCCGGCTTTCTCCAGCGCCTTGCGCGACGCGTAGATCGGGCCCACGCCCATGATCGACGGGTCCAGACCGGCAGTGGCGTAGGATGCGATACGGGCCAGCGGCTCGATCCCGCGCTTTTCGGCGTTTTCAGCAGACATCAGCAGGGTTGCGGCCGCGCCGTCGTTCAGGCCCGAGGCGTTTGCCGCGGTGACAGAACCGTCCTTGGTGAAGGCAGGGCGCAGCTTGGCCATGGCTTCCATGGTCGCGCCGTGACGGATGTATTCGTCGCTGTCCATCACGATGTCGCCCTTGCGGGTCTTGATGGTGAACGGCGTGATCTCGTCGGCGAACTTGCCGGCCTTCTGCGCGGCCTCGGCCTTGTTCTGCGAGGCAACGGCGAATTCGTCCTGCATGTCGCGGCTGATCTGCCACTTCTCGGCGACGTTTTCAGCGGTCTGACCCATGTGATAACCGTTGAAGGCATCCCACAGACCATCGCGGATCATCGTGTCGATGTATTTCATGTCGCCCATCTTGTGACCGGCGCGCAGGGCGGCAGCATGGGGCGAAAGGGTCATGTTTTCCTGGCCGCCGGCGGCGACGATGTCGGCATCGCCCAGCTGGATGTGCTGTGCGCCCAGAGCAACGGCACGCAGGCCCGAGCCACAGACCTGGTTTATGCCCCAGGCCGCGCTTTCTTGCGGCAGGCCGGCATTGATGTGCGCCTGGCGCGCGGGGTTCTGGCCCTGAGCGGCGGTCAGAACCTGGCCCATGATGGTTTCGCTAACCTCGCTTTTGTCGATTCCCGCGCGTTCGACAACGGCCTCAAGCACAGCGGCCCCAAGATCGTGGGCGGGGGTGTTGGCAAACGAGCCGCCAAAGCTGCCGACACCGGTACGTGCGGCGGATGCGATTACTACGTTGGTCATTCGATTAATCCTTTACCGTCATGGTCCTGTGGGAAATGTGACGGCGCAGATCGTAGAGGATCCCCCTGCAATCAAGAGCGCCCCGTGATCCCCGCTCCAGCACCATTTGGATATCGCAATGCTGCACGCGCAGCAACGGGCAGCTTGTCTCAGGGCGGCAGGTCGTAGGCTGAAATGTGTTGCGGCAGGTGTTAAGTCCCTGTCTCCTGTGTCTTTTCCGCTTTCCACGTCGGTTTGACCGAAGGCGCGCCGAACAGAAAGCCCTGCAGGCAATCGACACCGCTGGCCACCAGAAACTCGGCATCCTGCTTGGTTTCGACCGATTCGGCGGTCACGAGGATTTCGAATTCGCAGGCAACCGCGATCAGGGCTCTGACCAGCGCCTGATTGTCGGGGTTCGTGCTGACACCACGCACGAATTGTCCGTCGATCTTGGCCGCGTCGAACAGAAACTCGCGAAAGTGGCGAAAGCTAAAGTTGCTGGCGCCAAAATCGTCCAGCGCAAAGGCGATGCCGCGGGCCTGCAGACGATCCATGAAATCGACCACCAGTTCCGGTACCTGCATCGCCGAACTTTCCGAGATTTCCAGGATCAGGCGTTCACCCAGAGCGGGGTCATTTTTCATGAACCGCTCAAGAATACGCGACCAGCGGGCGTAACCGATCGAGCGGGCCGACATGTTGATCGACAGTCGGATCCCCGGATTGCGCGTCAGGGTGCGCAAACCCATTTCAAGCGCGACACAGTCCAGCTCGCGCCCGATTGGCGTGTTTTCAACCTCGGGCATGAACTCGCGCGCGGGAATGACCCGCCCGGTTTCGTCCAGCACCCGGATAAACCCTTCGTAGAACGCCACGCCGTGGGGGGCATTGGCCTGCATGACCGGCTGAAAGGCCAGCTTGCATTGCTTGTGTTTCACCGCCTCCGTCGCCATTTGCACCGTCGACAAATCGCGCGAAGCCACCGCCGCGTTCAGCGGATTGTCCGCGCCTTCCGGCAGATCAGCCAGTTTCCTGTCCCGCATGGGCACGCCCAACCCTTGCGTAAAATTGATAGGGGTCTGATGCCCATATCAGAGCAAAGAAGTGAATCTGACGTTAATCGAGACAGAAGCGTAAAAGCTGCTATGTGCCGGGGATCACTTGGCCGATCGGCTGGTCTGGCGCAATGTGGTTGCTGCGCCGATCAGGGCCCCAAGAAGGCCCAGCGTCATCATTGCAAAGCCCAAACCCAGGAATACCGAAGGTCCTCCGCCAATGGCTGTCAGCATGGCAAGGACAAGGCCGGTCAGGCCAAAAACAGTATAAAGGGTCGTTGTACGAGACATAATGGCCTCCGGGCACGCTAAATCAAAACATCGTTCTAATATGAAGCCCGGGCCAATAATTTCAAGTATTCAGCGTAAGGTAGTCGTTGCGCTCAGGATTGTTCCGCCTGTTTTGCGGGCAGAAATTCCTCGAGATGTTCAAATCCGGGCGTTCCGCGATCTTCGGGATGTCGGGCCAGATGGCTGGCCTTGATCTGCTCAGAATTCTTCCGGCTTCCGTCATGGCTGTAGCCCGGCGGCGCAAAGCAATAGGCCAGGCGCTGCGGCCATGTCAGCCCGGGCTGCGTCGTGTCGCGCCAGATGCCGACCCATTCGTGAAAGGCCACGCGCAGCGGGTTAAACGTGCCGATATTATGCACCAGCCCATAGTCGACTCGGTCATCATCCTGTTCCGGTACAAAAGTACCGAACATCTTGTCCCAGATGATGAAGACACCGGCATAGTTGCAATCCAGGTAACGCGCATTGCGGCCATGATGCGCGCGGTGATGGCTGGGCGTGTTCATCACCGCCTCGAACCAACGCGGCATTTTGCTGATGGCTTCGGTGTGAATCCAGAACTGATAGATCAGGTTCAGCCCGCCGACGAACAGCACCATCGCGGGGTGGAACCCCAGCAGGATCAGCGGCGCGCGCACCACCATCATGAAGGTGAACGTATAGGTCCAGGTCTGCCGCAGCGCCGTGGTCAGGTTGTAATGCTGCGAACTGTGATGGTTCACATGGCTGGCCCAGACCCAGCGGATGCGGTGGCCGAACCGGTGCACCCAGTAATAGCGCAGGTCATCCAGCACGAAGCACAGGATAATCACCGGGATCGAGGTGCCAAGGTCCAGCGGCGTGATCCGCCACAGCCACATGAAAAAGGCGTATGCGATGAAGCCCAGCATAAAGCCCGAGGCGATGTTGCCCGCGCCCATGACCAGCGAGGTCACTGCGTCGCGCGTCTCATACCGCCCACCGCGGCCCTTGATGGCGATCCACAGGAACTCGGCCAGAATGGCGGCGATGAAGAACGGGACGGCCCATTGCACGGCGTCGGGAAAGCTCAATTGGTCGGTCATGAAGGGTCCATCATCAGACGCCAGTGCTGGCGTTCGCTGTCATCAAGGCTGAGGATTACGCGTGGGGTGCTGAAATCATGAAACTGAACCTCGATGCCTTTGGGATGGTCCATCCAGTCGAAATCAAGCAAATGCCGCGCCACGGTATCCGCACCGAACGACCACAAAAGCCCCTTGCCAGCGTCCGTGCGGATCAGCGCCGTATGGCCGTCATGGGCAATCATGACATCAATGATGTAGTCCTCCGGGGCATGTCGCAGCCATTCCGACCGCGCCGTGTCCGATGTCAGCAGGCGCAAACGGGATTTGCCCGTCGCATGCAGCAACAGGGTAATTCCGGCGATACCGCCGACCACCAGAACCAGCAGGATTTCAAGCGGCATTCCGTCCTCCCGCCGACAAGTTGCAAGGCGGATAACGGACTGTCAAAGGTGGCGTCGCGTCAGCCTTTTTCCAGACTTTCCAGGATTTCATGCTGCACCACGCGCCGGACGAACGGAACCAAACCTTCGGGACCCGATGTGCGGTCTTTCAGGTGAATGCAGATATCCGGACGGCGGGAGGCGATAATGCCAACCATTTCACCCCGTACCTTGTCATCCAGCCCCGCACCCATGATGGCGCATGCGATCCGGGGTTCGGCGTCCAGTTGCCGCCGCACCTCCTCAGGGTCATGTGCACCCAGCCATTGAATCGGCAGGTGATCCAGTTGCTGCGCGACATCCCCGATCACATTCGGCAAGCGTCCAATCAGCAAAACCACAGGTCTCATCGTCACCTCCATTCCCAAAACGCAAACTGCCCCGCCCAACAGGAGGGGCGGGTACAGTATATCACGAGATTGAAATGGACGGGCCTACATTACCGGATTGTACCGATGGTCTTTTTCAGCTTTCACCCTCTGTGCCGACCAGCGCCGCGATGATCGCCTTGGCGCTGTCCGAGTTCCATTCCGCATCCCCGATCAGGCGCGCGATTTCCTGTCCCTCGGGGTTCAGGATGACGGTGATCGGCAAGGCGATGATGCCGAATTCACGCGCGGCGGCCTGGCTGGGGTCCTGATGGCGCGGAAGGTTGACGATTCCGTTCTCGTCGAAGAACTTCTTGATCCCGGCAGGGGTGTTTCGACCGGTGGCCAGGGTGAGAACCTGAAATTTGTCGCCGCCAAATTCTTCCTGCAACTCTGCAATCTGGGGCATTTCCTTGCGACAGGGCGCACACCAGGTGGCCCAGAAATTCACCAGCACATATTTGCCGGCGTAATCTTCAAGTGTGCCGACCCCGCCGTCGTCTTCCAACTGGAACTCGATGGTCTTGGCCGGTTTGGGTTCCTT
Source organism: Ruegeria sp. N11 (assembly GCF_056531525.1). Classification (NCBI taxonomy): domain Bacteria; kingdom Pseudomonadati; phylum Pseudomonadota; class Alphaproteobacteria; order Rhodobacterales; family Roseobacteraceae; genus Ruegeria; species Ruegeria sp. N11. Next base: position 57,611 of record NZ_JBQFLX010000002.1, on the reverse strand, counting down.
GTGCAGGATCAGCCGTTTCAGGCTGCCGTCCCGCAGCGGCGCCAGAGTTTCGGCATCACTGGCCAAAGCCGCATTTGCACCCAGCGCAAGGGCCATATAAAGGGGGATCAGACGTAACAGGCGCATATCAACTCCGGGTTTTCCAACATGACCGATCAATCCTCGAACCAGATGTGGGGCGGCCGCTTTGCCGCCGGACCAGACGCGATCATGGAGGCGATCAACGCCTCGATCGGGTTCGATCAGCGGATGGCAGCCCAGGACATCGCAGGCTCGCGCGCCCATGCCGCCATGCTGGCTGCCACGGGCGTTATAACTGATAGTGACGCGCAGGCCATTCGGGAAGGGCTGCTCACCGTTTTGTCAGAAATTGAACGGGGTGAGTTTGAGTTCTCGACCGCGCTGGAAGACATCCACATGAATGTCGAAGCGCGCCTGAAGGAAGTAATCGGAGAGCCCGCAGGCCGTTTGCACACGGGCCGCAGCCGTAACGATCAGGTGGCAACCGATTTCAAACTCTGGGTCCGCGATCAGCTGGACGCGGCGGAAACCGGGTTGCTGGCCCTGATCCGCGCGCTTTTGGCGCAGGCCGAGGCCGGGGCGGACTGGGTCATGCCCGGATTTACCCATCTGCAAACCGCGCAGCCAGTGACGTGGGGTCACCACATGATGGCCTATGTCGAGATGTTTGGCCGCGATCTATCCCGCGTGCGCGACGCCCGAGCCCGGATGAACGAATCGCCGCTGGGTGCCGCCGCGCTTGCGGGCACTTCTTTCCCGATCGACCGGCACATGACGGCCGAGGCGCTCGGTTTTGACCGCCCCGCGGCGAACTCGCTGGATGCGGTCAGCGACCGCGACTTCGCGCTGGAATTCCTTTCGACCGCCTCGATCTGTGCCGTGCATCTGTCGCGCTTTGCCGAGGAGCTGGTAATCTGGTCCTCGGCCCAGTTCCGGTTTGTGACGCTGTCCGACCGGTTCTCGACCGGATCGTCGATCATGCCGCAAAAGAAGAACCCGGATGCGGCGGAACTGATCCGCGCCAAGGTGGGACGCATTTTCGGGGCCAACACTGCTCTGATGATGGTGATGAAGGGTCTGCCGCTGGCCTATTCCAAGGACATGCAAGAAGACAAAGAGCAGGTCTTTGATGCCGCCGACAACTGGATGCTGGCGCTGGCGGCGATGGAGGGCATGGTCAAGGACATGACCGCCAACCGCGACAGTCTTGCCGCAGCCGCCGGTTCCGGTTTTTCGACCGCCACCGACCTGGCTGACTGGCTGGTGCGCGTTCTGGGCCTGCCGTTCCGCGACGCCCACCACGTCACCGGCGCGCTTGTGGCTATGGCTGAAAGCAAGGGCTGCGACCTGCCCGATCTGACCATTGAGGATATGCAGTCTGTCCATGCCGATATCACGAATGATGTCTATTCTGTCCTAACCGTCGAAAATTCGGTAAACTCACGTCAGTCCTATGGCGGCACGGCACCGGATCAGGTCCGCGCCCAGGCCGAGCGATGGAAGGGACTGGTGTGAAACAAGTCATGCGCATCCTCATGCTGATCGCGGTCGGAGTTGCTCTGGCCGGGTGCGGTGCGGACGGCGAGCCGACCACCCCAACCATGAGCGCCAGTGTCGGTGTCGGATCAAATGGCGTTCACGTCGGCGCAGGCGTCGGGTTCTGGCGCGGCCCCGTCGGTGTGTTCTTTGGTGTCTGACCGGCCGAACGAAAGAACGAAAAACTCTTGATGAAAACCTTCCTTCTGATCCTTTCGCTGGCCGCCCTTGCAGCTTGCGACCCAAACTACAAACCGCGCTCTGAACCGGCGGCGGAACCCAGAGGTTCGGGCATTTCCATCTCGGGGTATGGCCGCGTGGGAATTTCGACGACAAAATAAGGGTTCCGCCGGAATCATTTGCTCCGAATGCCCTTTTTGGTCTAAGCGCGCAGTCATGGATCACTTTCTCTACCGCGACGGCGCGCTCTACGCCGAGGATGTCCCGATTTCCGAGATTGCAGCCGCGGTCGGAACGCCGTTCTACGTCTATTCCACCGCGACATTGCTGCGGCACTTTCAGCTGTTCGATGACGCGCTTGAGGGCACCGACCACCTTGTCTGCTACGCGATGAAGGCGGCCAGCAATCAGGCGATTCTGAAAACGCTGGCGCAAGCCGGTGCGGGAATGGACGTGGTCTCGGGCGGGGAATACCTGCGCGCCAAGGCAGCCGGTGTGCCGGGCGACAGGATCGTGTTTTCGGGCGTTGGCAAGACGGCGGATGAAATTCGCACCGCACTGACCGGTGGCATCCGCCAGTTCAATGTGGAATCCGAGCCCGAGATGGAGGTGATCAATGCCGTCGCGCTGGAGCTGGGCGTTGTGGCGCCGATCACAGTGCGGGTGAACCCCGACGTCGACGCCAAAACCCACGCCAAGATCGCGACCGGCAAGTCCGAGAACAAGTTCGGCATCCCGATTGCGCGCGCCTCCGAAGTCTACGCCCATGCTGCCAGCCTGCCCGGGCTGGAGGTGATTGGCATCGACGTTCATATCGGCTCACAACTGACCGAGCTTGAGCCGTTCGAACTGGCATACGCCAAAGTGGCGGAGCTGACCAAAAAGCTGCGGTCTGAAGGGCACGATATTCGTCGCCTCGATCTGGGCGGTGGCCTCGGCATTCCGTACACCCGCTCGAATGACGCACCACCACTGCCGGTGGAATACGGTGCACTGATCAAGAAAACGCTGGGCCATCTGGGTTGCGAGATCGAGATCGAGCCGGGCCGATTGATTGCCGGAAATGCCGGGCTGATGGTCAGCAAGGTGATCTATGTGAAATCCGGCGAGGGTCGCGATTTCCTGATCCTTGACGGCGCCATGAACGACCTGATCCGCCCCGCAATGTACGAGGCGTATCATGACATTGTCGCCGTTCATGAACCCGCGCCGGGGGTCGAACAGCAACCCTATGACATCGTGGGCCCGGTCTGCGAAACCGGTGATACCTTTGCCAAGCAGCGCGATATGCCGCCGCTGAACGCCGGTGATCTGGTCGCGTTCCGCAGCGCCGGGGCCTATTGTGCGGTGATGGCCAGCGAATACAATACCCGTCCCCTGATCCCCGAGGTTCTGGTGCATGGGGATCAATTTGCGGTTATTCGTGAACGCCCAAGCTTTGACGAAATCATAAACCGCGATACCATACCCCCATGGCTCTGACGCGATGATCGCACGGGCCTGATCAGGAGGCCCGCCTTGAGCGACAGATCAAACCTGCCTATTCCCCGGCTGTCCCTGTGGCTGACGCACGCAGGGATGCTGGCCGAGCGGGTTTTGCGCGCGTTTTGGCCGTTTTTTTCGATTTTGATGGCCATTTTGGCCGCTCTGATGTTGGGTCTGCAGGATCTTGTCAGTGTCGAATTTGTCTGGGCGGCGGGCAGTGTCGCGCTGATCGGACTGCTTTCTGCGCTCATGTTCGGGGTCAGGCGATTCCATCTGCCGACACGCGCCGAGGCGTTGGTGAGGCTGGATGAAACACTGCCGGGACGCCCGATCCAGGCCTTGGTGGACGATCAGGCCATCGGCTCCATGGACGCGGCCTCGGTCGCCCTGTGGCAGGCACACCAGAAACGCATGGCACAAAAGGTGGCGCAGGCCGAACCCGTAAAGCCTGACCTTCGGCTGGCAGACCGCGACCCATTTGCCTTGCGCTATGCAGCGCTTCTGGCGCTGGTGATCGCAACCCTGTTCGGGTCGTTCTGGCGTATCGGATCCGTGGCCGAGATGACGCCCGGTACCGCGACAGCGGGGCAGGGGCCAAGCTGGGAAGGCTGGATCGAACCGCCCAGATACACCGGTCTGCCGACGCTCTATCTGGCCGATCAGCCGGGCCCCGATCTGACGCTTCCACAGGGCAGCCGCATCACGTTGCGCTTTTATGGTGAAGTCGGGGCACATAGCCTGACCGAGACCACGTCTCTTTTGGGGGCCGAGGCCGAGACCAATCCCGAACAGGATTTCGTGGCCGAACATTCAGGGCAATTGAAGATCGAAGGCCCCGCAGGGCGCGAATGGGCGCTGAACCTGCTTGCCGACGCGGCGCCGCAGATTGCGGTGACCGATGTGGCCGAAGCCGAGGCGGGTGGTCAGATGAAACTGCCCTTTGCGGCAAGCGATGATTATGGCGTGGTCTCGGGCACCGCATTGATCGAACTTGATCTGGCCTCGGTTGATCGCCGCTTTGGCCTGACTGCAGACCCTGAACCGCGCGAAGCCGTGACTGTTGAACTGCCCATGCCGATCACCGGCGACCGGGCCGATTTCACGGAAGACCTGATCGAGGATTTCTCGGAACATCCCTGGGCGCACCTACCGGTCACGATAACCCTGATGGCACGGGATGCCGCCGATCAGGAAACCTGGTCCGATCCCTATAAGACCGCCTTACCTGCGCGCCGTTTCTTCGACCCGCTGGCTGCCGCGGTGATTGAACAACGGCGTGACCTGTTGTGGGCCCGTTCCAATGCGCCGCGCATTGCGCAAGTTCTGCGCGCCGTGTCCCACCGCCCCGAGGATTTGTTTCGGTCCGACACCGCCTATCTGAGGCTTCGGGTCGTGCTGCGCCGGTTGGAGACGTTCACCGATTATGGCCTGAAGCCGGATCAGCAGGCCGAGATAGCCCAGGCCCTGTGGGATCTGGCCGTGCTGATCGAAGATGGCACTCTGGCCGATGCGCTGGAACGCATGCGCCGCGCGCAGGAGCGCCTGACGGAGGCGATGAAGAATGGGGCCAGTGACGAGGAAATCGCCGAGCTGATGCAGGAGTTGCGCGAAGCCACGCAGGATTACATGCGACAGCTTCAGCGGCTGGCGCAGGAAAACAGTGAAGGTGGTGAGAACCAGACAGGCCCAAATGGCGAGTCTCTGCAGATGACACAGGACGATCTGCAGCGGATGATGGACCGTATTCAGGAATTGATGGAACAGGGCCGCATGGCCGAGGCGCAGCAGGCGCTGGAAGAGTTCCAGCAGATGATGGAAAACATGCGCGTGACCCAAGGACAGGGGCAGGGCGGACAGTCCGAGGGTCAACAGGCCATGGAAGGGCTTGCGGAAACCCTGCGCGAACAGCAGGGCCTCAGCGATCAGGCGTTCCGGGATTTACAGGAACAGTTCAACCCCGGTGCGCAGGCCGGCGAAAGCCGCGGCAACGAAGGCCGTTCCGGTGGCCTGGGCCGGGGCCAGAGCCATGAAGGCCAGGGCGGTCAGGGTGACGGCTCGGACGATCAGGCCGGCGGCGGACAACAGGGCCAGGGATCGCTTGCAGACCGCCAGCAGGCCCTGCGCGAGGAACTCAGACGTCAGGAACAGGGCTTGCCGGGTGCCGGAACCGCCGAAGGTGAAGCGGCGCGCGAGGCGCTGGGCCGCGCCGGTCGCGCCATGGACGAAGCGGAAGACGCCCTGCGCGGCGACGATCTGGCCGAAGCCATTGACCGACAGTCCGAAGCGATGGAGGCCCTGCGCGAGGGCATGCGCTCGCTGGGCGAGGCGCTGGCGCAGAACCAACAGAACCAACCGGGACAGGGCTCGCAGGAAGGCGACATGGAGGCCAACAACCGTGACCCGCTGGGCCGCAGCCCGGGTGCTGCCGGGTCGATCTCGACCGACGACAACCTGTTGCAGGGGGAAGACGTCTATCGCCGCGCGCGTGAACTGCTGGACGAAATCCGCCGCCGCACCGGTGAATCCGATCGGCCCAAGATCGAGCTGGAATACCTCAAACGCTTGCTGGAACGTTTCTGACGCTTGGTTTTGCGCGGCTCAGTTCTGAACCGCCCCGGATTGCGCCTGAAGCCAGACACGCGCCTGATCCACCAGCGAGACATAGGGTTTCAGAACAGGGTCGGCCTGCGGAACAGCTTCACTGATCTGCTGCGCGTTGCCGTAGACCAGAAACAGAAGAACGCCGATGATCAGGATCAGTGAGAATCCCCGCAGAAAGCCGCCCGATTTGCGCGGCGCGGGCTGATCGTCGGTATCGGACGCGTTCACCTCATCGCTGCGCAGGCTGGAATTGATCGCCTCGACATCCGGCAAAGCGTCTTTCTGCCCCGCATCGGCGGCGGTTTCCACGGGAACGGATTGCGTCGCAGGCGCCGGTTTGGCGACCGGTTCCAGCGCAAGATCAGGCTGGCTTTCAAGGCCGCCCCCTTCCTTGGCCCGCAATTCCGCCTCGCGGGCTGCCTCCTCCTTCAGGATGCTGGCGACAGAGGGGTCGACGCCGCTTTTGGCCTCGGCAGGCTGCGCCTCTGCGGGCTCGTTCAAGTCGTCGGCTGGCGGCGATGCGGGCTCGGGCGCCTCATCGGTTGCAGCATCCGGCGCTGCCGGTTCGGGCGCAGAGGCTGCTTCAGCCGGGTTCTTCGCCTGAAACCACGTCTCTTCACAATTGGAACACTGAACGTCGCGGCCTTCTTCCGGAATGACCTCATCCGGAACTTCATACTGGGCACTGCAATTGGGACACGTAAGACGCATGCTGCCTCCTGGCCGATTGATCGGCCTGATAGTAGTTTTTTAAGAAACCATATTCCGTTAAGACCCAACAGCAAAGGGCGATTTCGGTTTCACGGGTCAAGTGTCACCAAATCGACCCGGTGCAGGCATTGAAACCGCAACCGCGCTCGGGCAAGAAGAGCGGCAGAAAAAACTGGGGGCGCACCTTGTGATCGAGCTGGAGAATGTCAGCTACACCTATGGCGACGGCGAACTGCTGAGCGACGTGTCGATTCAGCTGCCGCCGGGGTCCTTCCACTTTCTGACCGGTCCTTCGGGTGCGGGCAAGACCACGTTCCTCAAACTATGCTACGGCGCTCTGTTGCCGACATCCGGTCGTCTCAGCGCGTTTGACAGCGATATTGCCCGGCTGGACCGCGACCAGATGGCCCTGTTGCGTCGCCGGATCGGCGTGGTCCATCAGGATTGCCAGTTTCTCGACCACATGACACTGGCGGAAAACGTGGCCCTGCCGCTGATGGTTTCGGGGCGGGCCGAAACGGCCGAACAGGACAATCTGACAGAACTGCTGAGCTGGGTCGGGCTTGGATCAAGGCTTGAGGCGCATCCGCCGGAACTGTCGGGCGGCGAACGCCAGCGCGCCGCGCTGGCCCGCGCGGTGATCCTGTCGCCGGATGTGGTGCTGGCGGATGAACCCACCGGCAATGTGGACTGGGAAATGTCGCAGCGCCTGCTGCGCCTGCTGGTCGAACTGAACCGGATGGGCAAAACGGTGCTGATCGCGACCCATGACCTCAGCCTGATCCGCGCCGCCAAAAGCCAGGTACAGGCGCGTGTTCTGCGGATCTCGCAGCGCAAGCTGCAGCTCGCGGGGGCCGATCTATGAGCAATGGCACCATCCGCAACCTGCTGTCGCGCGACAAACGCGCCGACCGGGTGGTTCCGCCCACAGGGTATACCGCGCATCTGACCCTGTTCGTCTCGGGCGCGATGGGATTTCTGGCGGTATTTGCGCTGGCCCTGTCGCTGGCTTCGGGCCGCGTGGCGGATCGCTGGGCGTCGGAACTGGCCGGTGCCGCCACCTTGCGCATCAACGCCCCTGCAGGACAGCTTGCGGCCCAGACCGAAGCCGCCCTGACCGTCCTTGGCCAGACCCCTGGAGTCGCCTCGGCCCGCGCCTTGACGGATCAGGAACAGGCCGCTCTGCTATCGCCATGGTTCGGACCCGATCTGCCACTGGATACGCTGCCCGTGCCGCAACTGATCGAGATTATCGAAGGCGAACCGGGGCTGGATGCCGCCGGGCTGCGCCTCCGACTGAGCGCCGAGGTGCCTGGAGCGGTTCTGGATGACCACACGCGCTGGCGCGCGCCGCTGGTTGACGCGGCCATGTCGGTGCGGCGACTGGGCTGGATTTCCATTCTGCTGATCGGCGGTGCAACCGCCGCCATGATCACGCTGGCCGCCAATGCCTCGTTGGCCGCCAACGCCCGGATCATCGAGGTCCTACGCCAGGTCGGTGCCCGCGACCGTTTCATCGCCGGAGCCTTCGTTCGCCGCTTTACCTATCGGGCGCTGCTGGGGGCCGGGATCGGAACACTGTTTGGAATGATCGGCGTGTCACTGCTGCCCGAAACCTCGGATGCGGGCGGGTTTCTGACCGGGCTCGGCTTTCAGGGGGCAGGATGGTTGCTGCCGGCCGTCATCCCGCTTCTGGGTGCTACGGTTGCGTTCTTCGCGACCTGGAGCGCCGCCCGCAGAAAACTAAAGGAGCTTTCCTGATGCGAACAGGTTTTCAATGGATTCGCTCTTTGATCTTCATGATCACAATCTATGCCTGGATGTTGATCCTTGGCATTGTATTCGCGCCTTATGCCCTGTTCACCAAACGCGGCGCATTGCAGGCCTGCAAGACCTACGCCCGCAGCACGATTTGGCTGGCCCGCTGGATGGTCGGCATCCGCTGCGAGGTGCGCGGATCACCCCCCCATGACGAAGTCGTCATCGGCGCCAAGCACCAGTCCTTCCTCGACATCATCATGATCTTCAGCGCCATCCCCCACGGCAAGTTCATCATGAAACGAGAGCTTCTGTGGACCCCGATCATTGGCATGTATGCCCGCCGCTTGGGGTGCATTCCGGTCAACCGCGGCAAAAGGGGCGCGGCCGTAGCGAAGATGGTCAAGGACGTTGCAAAGGAATTCACCGAACCCGGACAATTGGTGATCTACCCGCAAGGCACCCGTGTCGCGCCGGGCGTTCAGAAACCATACAAGGTCGGAACCGCGGTGCTATATGAAGGTCTCGGGTTCCCATGTGTTCCGGTAGCCACCAATGCGGGCGTTTTCTGGCCCCGCTCCGGGATCATGCGCAAGCCCGGCCTTGCAATTGTCGATTTCCTGGATCAGATCGAACCGGGTGTGGCCCGGGACGAATTTCTGGACCGGCTGGAACAGGAGATCGAGACGCGGTCGAACAGTTTGATGCGGGAAGTGGGGTTTGATCCGGATGGAGTTCATTGACGACATAGCCGCGCTTGAGGCGCTTTATGGCAAACCCGGCGCGCCGTCCTTGCGCAAGGTGGTGCGCCATCTGACACCGCTTTACCGGAAATGGATCATGGCTTCACGCCTTTGTATTCTCAGCACGGTGGGCCCCGAAGGTGTCGATGGCAGCCCGCGTGGCGATGATGGCCCCGTGGTGCTGGAGCTTGACGCCAAAACTCTGGCGCTTCCGGATTGGCGTGGAAACAACAGGCTGGATTCCTTGCGCAATATCGTCTGCGACCCGCGCGTTTCGCTGATGTTTATGGTGCCGGGGTCGAACAACGTCGTTCGGCTGAACGGCACCGCGCGCCTGACCGCAGATACCGGAATGCGTGACGGGTTTGAAAAACTCGGAAAGACCCCGACAACCGTCATTGTCATCGAAATAGACGAAATCTACACCCAATGCGCCCGCGCCCTGATGCGGGCCGGAACTTGGGCTGGCATGGGCGAGAGCACCGATCTGCCAACGATTGGCGAAATGCTGGCCGAAGCGTCAGATGGCGAGGAAGGCGGCGCGGACTACGATCGTGAATGGGGCGCCCGCGCGGCAAAAACCATGTGGTAACGGGGGCTCTGCCCCCGCCGCGCGTACCGCGCGACTCCCCCGGGATACTTTCAGCCAGATGAAGAGCGGATCCGAACTTCATCTGGCCCCAAATATCCCGGAGCGCGAGGCAGAGCCTCGCATCCCTTGGTTCAGGCTGGTGGATCCCTACGAGTGTATCGGACCGTCGCCACAGGCCAGTGCTGCTTCGCGCACCGCTTCGGAATAGGTGGGGTGGGCATGGCAGGTCAGGGCCAGATCTTCGGCCGAGGCACCAAATTCCATCGCCACGCAGACCTCGTGGATCAGATCGCCGGCAGCCGGGCCGATGATATGCGCGCCCAGAATTCGGTCCGTGTCCTTGTCGGCGAGGATTTTGACAAATCCATCGGCAGCAAAATTCGCCTTGGCGCGGCCATTGCCCATGAACATGAACTTGCCGACCTTGTAGGCGCGGCCCTGTTCCTTGAGGGTCGCTTCGGTCTCGCCCACATTGGCCACCTCGGGCCAGGTGTAGATCACGCCGGGAATGACACCATAGTTGACGTGCCCATGCTTGCCTGCAACCTGCTCGGCGGCGGCCATGCCTTCGTCTTCGGCCTTGTGCGCCAGCATCGGGCCTTCGGTCACGTCACCGATGGCATAGATCCCCGGCACATTGGTCTGCCAGTCAGCCCCAACCTTGATCTGGCCGCGTGGCGTCATCTCAACACCGAGAGCGTCCAGTCCCAATCCATCCGAGTACGGCTTGCGCCCGGTGGCGACCAGCACGGTATCGGCTTCGATCACGTGTTCGCTGTCGTCCTTGAGCAGCTTGTAGGTCACCTTGGCTTTGGTCTTGGTGGCTTCGGTCTTCTGGACTGCCGCCCCCATGACGAATTTCAGGCCCTGCTTTTTGAGGATGCGCTGAAAGGTCTTCTGAACCTCGGGGTCCATGCCCGGCGTGATTTCCTTGAGGAATTCGATCACCGTCACCTCGGCCCCCAGGCGGCCGTAGACCGAGCCCAGTTCCAGCCCGATCACGCCGGCGCCGATGACGACCATCTTCTTCGGAATCTTGCCCAGCGACAGCGCTCCTGTCGATGTCACGACGACCTTTTCATCGACCTCGACACCCGGCAGAGCAGACGGTTCAGAGCCGGAGGCGATGATGATGTTCTTGGCCTCATGCACCTCATCGCCCACCTTGACCTGACCGGCAGCGGGGATCGAACCCCATCCCTTCAGCCAGTCGATCTTGTTCTTCTTGAACAGGAACTCGATGCCCTTGGTGTTGCCCTCGATCACCTCGTCCTTGTAGACTTGCATCTGCTTCCAATCGACCGATGGAGATTTGCCCTTCAGGCCCATCTTGGCAAAGTTATGCTCGGCCTCGTGCAGCTGATGGCTGGCATGCAGCAGCGCCTTTGACGGGATGCAGCCCACGTTCAGACAGGTACCGCCCAGCGTCTCGCGGCCTTCGACCACGGCGGTTTTCAGCCCCAGCTGAGCGCAGCGGATGGCGCAGACATAGCCGCCGGGTCCGGCGCCGATTACGATGACGTCATAATTTGCCATAATATTCTCCTAACTCGACCGGATCGCCCGGTGGCCGCTCGACCCGGCATCGGCGGGTCGGGGCATGTTCGTCCTTAGACGGGTTCCAACAGCTTGATCGTGATATGGGCAATGCCGCCGCGCTCGTGATGCATGGCCAGTTCCTCGGATCCGAAAAAATCCTTCGCCTTGTTCAGATCCACCACCTCGAACATTGCAATTGCGTGATCCTTCTGATCGGGGTCCCGCCAGACATGAAGGTCGCGGATGCCCGCGGCCTTGCGCATCGGCAGATCCTCGCGGAACACTTTCAGCCAGGCATCGAAATCGGCCACATCGGCCTGCCAGAGTACATGTGTCGCCATGATTACAGATCCATCAGCAGGCGGCGCGGATCTTCCAGCGCCTCTTTTACACGTACAAGGAAGGTCACGGCGCCTTTGCCGTCAACGATCCGGTGATCGTAGGACAGCGCCAGATACATCATCGGGCGGATCTTGATCTCACCATTGATGACCATCGGACGGTCCTGGATCTTGTGCATGCCCAGAATACCCGATTGCGGGGGGTTCAGGATCGGCGACGACATCAGCGAGCCGTAGACACCACCGTTCGAGATGGTGAAGGTGCCGCCCTGCATTTCGGCCATCGACAGCTTGCCGTCACGGGCGCGCTTGCCCTTTTCGGCGATGGCTTTTTCGATCGCGGCAAAGGACATGCTGTCAGCGTCGCGGATGACCGGAACAACCAGACCTTGAGGCGTGCCGGCGGCAACCCCCATGTGCACGAAGTTCTTGTAGACGATATCGGTGCCGTCGATCTCGGCGTTGACTTCCGGAACCTCTTTCAGCGCGTGGCAGCAAGCCTTGGTGAAGAAGGACATGAAGCCAAGCCGCACACCGTGCTTCTTCTCGAACTGCTCCTTGTACTGGTTGCGCAGGGCCATCACCTCGGTCATGTCCACCTCGTTATAGGTGGTCAGGATCGCGGCGGTGTTCTGTGCATCCTTCAGGCGCTTGGCGATGGTCTGGCGCAGACGGGTCATGCGCACGCGCTCCTCGCGGGCCTCGTCCTCGGCGGCGACCGGTGCGCGCGGGGCCTGGGCAGCGGGGGCGGGCGCAGCCGCCGCAGGCGCTGGGGCTGTAGCCGCTGCAACAGCTTTTGCCACGTCTTCCTTCATGATGCGGCCATCGCGGCCCGTGCCCGTGACCTGATCGGAGGACAGACCGGCCTCGGCCATCGCCTTCTCGGCGGACGGCGCGTTTGCAACGTCCTTGCCAGCGCTGGCCGCCGCCGGAGCAGCCGCAGCGGCAGCAACAGCCGGTGCGGGCGCCGTGCCAGCGGCCGCACCCGAGATCACCGCCAGTTTCGCGGTTGCGTCCACGGTCGACCCTTCGGGCGCCACGATTTCGGCCAGAACGCCGGCTGCCGGGGCCGGGACCTCGACAGACACCTTGTCGGTCTCCAGCTCACACAGCATCTCGTCCTGCGCCACGCTGTCACCAACCTGCTTGAACCAGGTGGATACGGTTGCTTCGGTAACGGACTCGCCCAAAGTCGGGACCATCACGTCGACGCTGCCTCCGGATGCTGCCGGCGCTGCCGCCGGAGCCGGGGCGGCCGCAGCTGGCGCAGGGGCGGTGCCTTCACCGGCGGTAATGGTGGCCAGCAGGGCGTTCACGCCAACCGTTTCACCCTCTGCCGCTACAATCTCGCCCATCACGCCTGCGGCGGGCGAGGGTACTTCAACTGTCACCTTGTCGGTTTCCAGTTCACACAGCATCTCGTCCACTGCCACGGCGTCGCCGGGTTTCTTGAACCATGTTGCGACCGTGGCTTCTGTGACGGATTCGCCAAGCGTGGGAACACGAACTTCAATCGTCATCGCTTACTTTCCTTCAATGCTCAGCGCTTCGTTCACGAGCGCCTCTTGTTGGGCTTTGTGTTGGCTGGCCAGACCCGTCGCGGGCGAGGCCGAGGTAGCGCGACCGGCATAGACCGGGCGAGTATGTTTTGCGCCGATACGGGTCAGCACCCATTCGATATTGGGCTCGATAAAGGACCAGGCGCCCTGATTCTTGGGTTCTTCCTGACACCAGACCATTTCGGCACCCTTGAAGCGCTCAAGCTCGTTGATCAGCGAATGCGCCGGGAACGGGTAATACTGCTCGATCCGCATCAGGTAGACGTCATCGATGCCGCGCGCGTCGCGTTCCTCCAGCAGGTCGAAATAGACCTTGCCGGAACACATGACGACGCGTTTGATCTTGTCATCGGCAACCAGCTTGGTGTCCGAATTACCCTTCTGCGCGTCGTCCCACAGCACCCGGTGGAAGCTTGATCCGGTGGTGAAGTCCTCGGACGTGCTGACCGCCAGCTTGTGGCGCAGCAGCGATTTTGGCGTCACCAGGATCAGCGGCTTGCGGAACGTCCGGTGCAATTGACGGCGCAGGATGTGGAAGTAGTTCGCAGGCGTCGTACAGTTGGCCACGATCCAGTTGTCCTGACCGCACATCTGCAAGAACCGCTCCAGACGGGCCGAGCTGTGTTCAGGTCCCTGACCTTCGAACCCATGCGGCAGCAGCGTGACCAGACCGGACATTCGCAGCCATTTGCTTTCGCCCGAGCTGATGAACTGGTCGAACATGATCTGCGCACCGTTGGCAAAGTCACCAAACTGCGCCTCCCAAAGAACCAGTGCGTTGGGTTCCGCCAGCGAATAACCGTATTCGAAACCCAGAACCGCGTATTCGGACAGCATCGAGTCAATCACGTCATATTGCGACTGGCCCGCGCGAATATGGTTCAGCGGGTAATAACGCTCTTCGGTTTCCTGGTGGACGAAACCCGAGTGGCGCTGGCTGAACGTGCCGCGCGTCGCGTCCTGACCTGCCAGTCGCACCGGGTAGCCCTCGGTCAGCAACGACCCGAAGGCCAGCGCCTCGCCCGTGGCCCAGTCGAACCCCTGACCCGACTCGAACATCTGTTTCTTGTGATCCAGCAGACGACCCACGGTTTTGTGCAGGGCAAAGCCCTCGGGCGCACGGGTCAGCGCACCTCCGATTTCGCTCAGCGTTTCGGGTGTGATGGCCGTCTCGCCGCGCATGTATTCTTCTTTGTTCTTGTCCAGATGGGACCAGCGCCCGTCCAGCCAGTCGGCCTTGTTGGGTTTATAGTCCTTTCCGGCTTCGAACTCGTTGTTCAGATGCGCCTGGAAGGCCGCCTTCATGTCCTCAATCTCGCCCTCGGGGATCAGGCCGTCCTTGACCAGCCGCTCGGTATAAAGCGACAGCGTGGTCTTATGCGTCTTGATCTTCTTGTACATGATCGGGTTGGTGAACATGGGCTCGTCGCCCTCGTTGTGCCCGAACCGGCGATAGCAGAAGATGTCGATGACCACGTCCTTGTGGAACTTCTGACGGAACTCGGTTGCCACCTTGGCGGCATGTACCACGGCCTCGGGGTCGTCGCCATTCACGTGGAAGATCGGTGCCTCGACCATCAGCGCGATATCGGTGGGATAGGGGCTGGAGCGCGAGAAGTGCGGCGCGGTCGTGAAACCGATCTGGTTGTTCACGACGATGTGCATGGTGCCGCCGGTCTTGTGCCCGCGCAGACCCGACAGACCGAACCCTTCGGCCACGACACCCTGACCGGCAAAGGCCGCATCACCGTGCAGCAGAATGGCCATCACCTTAGTGCGGTCGGTGTCGTTCAACTGATCCTGCTTGGCGCGGACCTTGCCCAGAACCACCGGGTTCACCGCCTCAAGGTGCGATGGGTTGGCGGTCAGCGACAGGTGCACCGAGTTGCCATCGAACTCGCGGTCGCTGGACGCGCCGAGGTGGTATTTCACGTCGCCCGAACCGTCCACGTCCTCGGGCTTGAAACTGCCGCCCTGGAACTCGTTGAAGATGGCGCGATAGGGCTTGCCCATCACGTTGGCCAGAATGTTCAGACGGCCCCGGTGCGGCATCCCGATCACGATATCGCTCAGACCCAGCGCGCCGCCGCGCTTGATGATCTGTTCCATCGCGGGGATCAGCGCCTCCCCGCCGTCCAGACCGAACCGTTTGGTGCCCATGTATTTGACGTGCAGGAACTTTTCGAACCCTTCTGCCTCGACCATCTTGTTCAGGATCGCCTTGCGGCCTTCCTTGGTGAAGGCGATCTCCTTGCCGTATCCCTCAATCCGTTCTTTCAGCCATGCGGCCTCTTCCGGGTCAGAGATATGCATGTATTGCAGCGCGAAGGTGCCGCAATAGGTCCGCTTCACGATCTCGACGATCTGACGCATGCTGGCCATCTGCAGGCCCAGAACGTTGTCGATGAAGATCGGTCGGTCCATGTCGGCATCAGTAAAGCCGTAGGTCCTTGGGTCCAGCTCGGGGTGGTTGCTGGCGGCGCGCATGCCAAGCGGGTCCAGATCGGCGGCCAGGTGGCCCCGGATACGATAGGCCCGGATCAGCATCAGGGCCCGCAGGCTGTCCAGCACCGCGCGCTTGATCTGATCGTCGCTGACCTCGACACCCTTGGCCGCAGCCTTGTCCTTGATCTTCTTGCCTGCCGCCTTGGCGTCGATCTCGGCCCATTCGCCGGTCAGCGCACCCGTCAGGTCATCCGCCGGCACCGGCGGCCAGTCCGTGCGTGCCCAGGATGGCCCTTCCGCTTCTTTCTGCACATCCGGCGCGTCGTCGCCCATGGCTTTGAAGAACTCGGCCCAGGCGGCATCCACCGCACCGGGGTTCTTGGTGTACTGGGCGTAAAGCTGCTCCAGATATTCGGCATTATGCCCTTGCATGAAGCTCGAGGCATGAAAGGCTGAGTTGGGCGAATGTTCGGTCATTGGGCTACCTCATATGGGTTGGGACCGTATTGGTTGGTGCCTGGCTGGCTGGGGCGGGTCAGCCACCACAGCACCAGAAGGGGCGACACAAACAGAACAAGCAGTGTCGGAATGACGATCAGCAGCGTGGCACGTGTCAGCAGAATATCCATCGTACCACCGTGGAACTGGCTGGCGAGGCCGATGCCAAAGATCAGAACCGCAAACGCGCCCACAATCAGCAGGATCGGCAGCAGGGCATAAAGCCCGCTCCGCCCGGTGTCGTGCATCCGGCGGAAGGCCACGGCCAGATGCGGAAAGAATACGATCAGGCCGACAATGCTCTGCACAGGTTGCCGGGACGTGGCGGCGACGGACTTGACCTCATCGCTTTCACTGACCGCGACCTGAGTGAAGAACTGCCAGTCGATGATACCGGCAATGATGTTCCAGATCACGATGAACAGGAAAAAGAACCAGTATTCGGGCCGCGAGGCACGGCCCGAGAAGGTGAAGAACTTTGAGAAACAGGTGCGGATGGCGTCAGAGAAGGTCATGGGCTTACCGACCATCGCGTTACGAACCGACCATCGGCAGCGGACGCAGCCTTGGATTGAGCGAATGTTGCAGCCAATATCGCGACGAATGGAATTGCCCAAGTAGCCAATTTACGCGGTAAAAAGATAGGGACATAGGGCGGACGTTTTTCGCCCACCCTTTTTCCAGGCTCTGCACTCAGAGCATATGCCCGGTCCTTGGTCACTTACCCAATCGCTTCCAGCACAGCCTCACCCAGCTGTGCCGGGCTTTCGGCCACGACAATACCGGCCGAGCGCATGGCTTCGATCTTGTCCTCGGCACCGCCTTTGCCACCGGCGACGATCGCGCCCGCGTGGCCCATGCGACGGCCCGGAGGGGCTGTGCGGCCCGCGATGAAACCGGCGGTTGGCTTTTTGCGGCCCTTCTTGGCCTCGTCTGCCAGGAACTGCGCGGCTTCTTCCTCGGCGGAACCACCGATTTCACCGATCATGATGATCGACTCGGTCTCGTCATCGGCCAGGAACCATTCCAGCACGTCGATATGCTCGGTGCCTTTGATCGGGTCGCCGCCGATGCCCACGCAGGTGGACTGGCCCAGACCCACATCGGTGGTCTGCTTGACCGCCTCATAGGTCAGGGTGCCCGAGCGCGACACAACGCCGACCGAGCCGCGCTTGTGGATGTGACCGGGCATGATGCCGATCTTGCAGGCGTCGGGCGTGATGACACCGGGGCAGTTCGGGCCGATCAGGCGCGAGCTTGAGCCTTCCAGCGCGCGCTTCACCTTCATCATGTCCAGAACCGGGATGCCTTCGGTGATGCAGACGATCACTTCCATCTCGGCATCAATCGCTTCGAGGATCGAGTCGGCTGCAAACGGCGGAGGAACGTAGATCACGCTGGCGTTGGCTTCGGTCACATGCTTGGCCTCGTGGACCGAGTTGAACACGGGCAGGTCAAGATGGGTCATGCCACCTTTGCCCGGGGTTACACCGCCGACCATCTTGGTGCCATAGGCGATGGCCTGCTCAGAGTGGAATGTGCCCTGCGAGCCGGTGAAGCCCTGACAGATGACCTTGGTGTTTTCGTCGATGAGGACTGCCATTTACTTTCCTTTGTTCCTGCTAGCCGGGATAGGTCATAGAGACGCGCACAGTGCCCGGAGTTTCATATCTGTGGTTGTTCTGGATGGTTGAGAGTTCGATGATCAACGGCAAGCCGCCGTCCAATGAGATATGCCAGCTTGTCGAGCTGAACTGCTCAGTCGTCGGAAAATACTGGTAAAGCGTTCGGCCCACGATCGCCGCCATGTCCGCCTGATTCAGATGGGTTGTGTACACAGTGCAAAGACCGGCGGGACGGCTGGTATCGTCCACCTCGGCATGCGCCGTGTTTGCGGGTGCGTCGAAATAGTGGCTGCTGCCCCGATGAATGCCGTATTCGTTCACGCCGCGATCGACCTTGCGATAGGTGAACCCCGCCGCCGGAAAGGCCTGCGCGGCCTGCGCCCGACGGAACATCACCTCGACGCACCAATAGGTCAGGCCGGTGACATTGGCCTGCGCCGCATCACGCAGCGTTACGCCCTGCTGCGCCAGAACCGGTTGCGCCAGCGTCAAAAGCGATATGAATGCCCAACGGATCATGATAGGGTTTCAGCGCCTTTCATGACGCACCTCTGTGCCGCTCGAGGGCGGCGATGACCTGTTCGCGTAACCAAATCCCCAATGACCGCTGGTTCCGCCCCGCCGGGCTTTGCAGATACTCGGGGTCCAGGTTGATCTCGCCTGTTTCCGAAATGGTCTCAATGGGGTCGTCGAAATTAAATGGCGCGGCGCAGGGGCTGAACCTTTGAAAGCCAGCATTGGCTCTCAGCCTTTTATTGACGGGAACGTAATGCATTGTGGTCAACAGGTAGGGTGTCCCGCTTCGCACGAAATTTTCGAAGAAGGCCCAGCGCAGCCACCATTTCAGGTGAAACAGGCAATCCCGGCACTTCATCAGGTCGACCCGGGGCAACGGATCGGACGTGATGTCCAGATGCATGAAGGAACGACCCGGTGCCTCGTGCCGGGCTTTGACCGCGTCAACCACCTCAAGCGAGATATCCCCGCCGGTATAGTCGATGCCCGTCAGATCCACATGCTGCATCCATGTCCAGTCCCCACAGGGCGCATCAAGAAATGTCCGGACGCGATACCTCTCAAAGATACCGGGCAGTGCCGCGCGCAGCGGAGCAGTCGCCTCAAGCGTCGAGCCCTGACCCGAGCGCGGCCCTTTATGGCGCCGCGCCCAGCTCAAGGTTTCAAACGCGTTTCTCAGACCGCTGCGCATCCCGGATGTCCTATCAGCCCCTGCAGTTGAACCAGCTACCCGAGCTTACCCCTTGACCGCCTTCACGATCTTCTCGGCACCGTCTTTCAGGTTGTCTGCCGCAATCACGTCCAGGCCGGAGGTGTTGATGATCTCTTTGCCCTTTTCGACATTCGTGCCCTCCAGGCGCACGACCAGCGGTACTTTCAGGCCGACTTCTTTCACAGCCGCGACAACGCCCTCGGCAATTACGTCACAACGCATGATGCCGCCGAAGATGTTGACCAGAATGCCTTTGACGTTCGGATCGCTGGTGATGATCTTGAACGCTTCGGTTACTTTCTCTTTGGTCGCACCGCCGCCAACGTCCAGGAAGTTGGCAGGCTCGGCCCCATAGAGCTTGATGATATCCATCGTCGCCATCGCCAGACCCGCGCCGTTGACCATGCAGCCGATCTCACCGTCCAGCGCGATGTAGTTCAGGTCGTATTTTGACGCTTCCAGTTCCTTGGGATCTTCCTCAGTCGTGTCGCGCAGTTCGGCGATATCGGGGTGGCGGTAGATCGCGTTGCCGTCAAAGCCGACCTTGGCGTCCAGCACCTTGAGGTCGCCCTTGTCCGAGATGATCAGCGGATTGATCTCCAGCATCTCCATGTCCTTCTCGACGAAGGCGTTATAGAGCTGGTTCATCAGCTTGACGCATTGCTTGACCTGCGCGCCTTCCAGACCCAGCGAGAATGCGATGCGGCGGCCGTGATAGGCCTGATAGCCGGTCGCGGGGTCTACTGAGAACGACAGGATCTTCTCGGGCGTGGCTGCGGCCACTTCCTCGATGTCCATGCCGCCTTCGGTCGAGCATACGAACGAGATGCGGCTGGACTGGCGGTCCACCAGCAGGGCCAGATACAGTTCACGCTCGATGCCCGAACCGGCTTCGATATAGATGCGGTTGACCTGCTTGCCAGCCGGGCCGGTCTGATGGGTCACCAGTGTGCGGCCCAGCATCTTCTTGGCTTCATCGGCGGCTTCCTCAACCGACTTGGTCAGACGGACGCCGCCCTTTTCACCGGCATCGGCTTCCTTGAAGGAGCCCTTGCCGCGCCCACCCGCATGGATCTGTGCTTTGACGACCCAAAGCGGTCCATCCAGTTCACCGGCTGCGGTTTTGGCTTCCTCGGCGCGCAGAACCGCGCGACCCTCGGAGACCGGAGCGCCATAGCTGCGAAGAAGAGCCTTGGCCTGATATTCGTGAATGTTCATCGAAACTGTCCCGTCTGACTACGATTAAACCGTTATAGGGGGGTCTAAGGGACAAGTTTAAAGGGTTTTTTGATGGGGGTGGGGAAATTAGCGAAGATTTTTCGGATTTGTGATCACAGCGTTTTATCGTGTGATCACAAAATTCAACCGCCGTCGTTATTGATTCGAAAGTTCTTTGACCGCTCTGGAAAACATATTCAAAAAAGGCATTTGCGACGTTTGCGCCAACACTGCCGATTGGGTTTTGTCCTGAAATCCGTCGTCGTCCGGATAGTATGAAAAAAGAGCCGGCCCGAAACGGACCGGCTCAGCTTTAGTGCAGGCGTGAGATTAGCTCAGCGAGCCGTCGATGCCCTTGCAGGCTTCGATCAGACCTTTGACGGCGTTGACCGAGTTGTCGAACCCCGCCTGCTCGTCTTCGTTCAGTTTGATGTCGACGATCCGCTCGATGCCGCCGGCACCGATAACGGTCGGCACACCAACATACATCCCATCGACGCCGAACTCTCCGTTGCAATAGGCCGCGCAAGGCAGAACGCGCTTTTGGTCTTTCAGATAGGCCTCGGCCATTTCGATCGCCGAGGTGGCGGGCGCGTAATAAGCCGAACCAGTTTTCAGCAGGCCAACGATTTCGGCACCGCCGTCACGGGTGCGCTGCACGATGGCGTCCAGTTTCTCCTGCGTGGTCCAGCCCATCTCGACCAGATCGGGCAGCGGGATGCCGGCGACGGTCGAATAACGGACCGACGGCACCATGGTGTCGCCGTGGCCGCCCAGAACGAAGGCTGTGACGTCGCGCATCGAGACGTTGAACTCTTCCGACAGGAAATGCGCAAAGCGCGCCGAATCCAGAACGCCCGCCATACCGCAGACCTTGTTGTGCGGCAGACCCGAGAACTCGCGGAGGGCCCAGACCATCGCGTCCAGCGGGTTTGTGATGCAGATCACGAATGCGTCGGGTGCGTGCGCGGCAATACCTTCGCCGACCGACTTCATGACTTTGAGGTTGATGCCCAGAAGGTCATCGCGGCTCATCCCCGGCTTGCGGGCCACGCCTGCGGTGACGATGCAGACATCCGCGCCTGCGATATCCGCATAGTCGCTGGTGCCGGACATGGCCGCGTCAAAGCCCTCGGACGGGCCGGACTCGGCAATGTCGAGCGCTTTGCCCTGCGGCAGCCCGTCAGCAATGTCAAACAGGACAACGTCACCCAGTTCCTTGACAGCTGCAAGGTGCGCGAGCGTGCCGCCGATGTTCCCCGCGCCGATCAGCGCAATCTTGGGTCTGGCCATTTGGAATATCTCCGGTCGGTTTTGAAATCGCGGTTTTGCTAGTCCTTAAATGGGTTTCGCGCAAGGGCCGCGCAGCGCGGCATGCGACCGCATACCGTTTGCGCCGGGCAATCAGTTTGCGCTAAACCGGCTGGGAAATATGCCAAATCGGGGCCGCCCGCATGTTCGATCTGAACCTGATGTTTTTTGCCGTGGCGATCCCGGCGGTGATATTTGCGGGGATTTCCAAGGGCGGTTTCGGCTCGGGCGTGGCTTTTGCGTCCTCGTCGATTCTGGCGCTGATCCTCGAGCCGGGGCAGGCGCTTGCCCTGATGCTGCCGATCCTGATGGTGATCGATGTGGCCACCCTGGGGCCCTACTGGAAACGCTGGAGCTGGCCGGATTCGCGCCTGTTGATTCTGGGTGGCGTGCCGGGCGTGGCGCTGGGCGCATGGCTCTATCGCGCCACCGATGACGACCTGCTGCGGCTACTGATCGGCGGGATCTCCGTCGGGTTCGTGATCTGGCACGTCGCGCAAACCCGGGGCTGGATGCGCGGCTTTGCCAACCGGCTGCCGCCTACGGCAGGTCTGACAGCCGGTCTGGTCGCAGGCTTCACCAGCTTTGTCAGCCACGCCGGCGGCCCGCCCGCCGCCGTCTATCTTCTGTCACAGCGCCTGTCGAAGACCGAGTTTCAGGCCTCGACCGTTCTGGTGTTCTGGGTGATCAACGTCGCCAAGTTCGTCCCCTATGCTTTTCTCGGCCTGTTCACCTGGCATACCGCGCTGGCGGACCTTCTGCTGGCACCCTTCGCCATTCTTGGCGCCTGGCTGGGCGTCCGGGCGCACTGGATGATGTCCGAGCGCCTGTTCTTTGGCATCGCCTACGTCCTGCTGACCCTGACCGGAACCAAGCTGATCTGGGATGCACTAACCTGACGGGTCAGATCTTGTCACCTTTTGGCGGCAGCGCATCCGCCAGCGCCTCATAGGATTGACCCGCCGCCACCATGCACGCCATGCCGTCAGGCAAGGTGACAATGATGGTCCAACTGCCGGTTTCGTCCGACGCGTAGATCTCCATCACCGCGCCTTGGCGGGCAATTCCGATGCCTTTTCGCGTTTCGCCGAATGTGGCCGCCAACCGCTCGGTTACGTCCGGACGCGGGGCGCAGGTGCCCGGCCGGGCAAAGACCTGCTGCGCGGCGGCGACCATGATCATCAGACCCAATGTCATCCTCAGAACCGTCATCCTCATATCCGACCTCTTTGCTGAAAGACCTCAAAGGCTGACGGCAGAGGCGTGAAATCCGGTTAAACCGCCGAGCGTTGCGTGCCGATGCTGCGCTGCGGCGATTTTTGCCTTGAACTTTCCGGTAAAAAATGCCCCATTCCGCGCAACATTATTTCTTTGGGAGAAGACAGATGGACCCGCGCCAGCGTCCCTATCGTTCCGTTCTTTATATCCCCGGTTCGAAAGAACGGGCGCTGGACAAGGCGCGCACTCTGCCTGTGGATGCGATTATTTTCGATCTGGAGGATGCGGTTGCAGCAGACGAAAAGGACAATGCGCGCGAAACGCTGAAAGGTGCTCTGGCCCAAGGCGGTTACGGCAACAGGGTCCGGATCGTGCGAATCAACGGTCTGGACACCGAATGGGGCCGCGCCGATGCCGAGGCCGTGCGCGACATGGACGCAGACGTCGTGCTGCTGCCCAAGGTCAACTCTGCCGCAGATGTGGACGCGCTGGCGGCCATCACCGGCGATCTGCCAATCTGGGCGATGATGGAAACCCCGCGCGGCATGCTGAACGCGGCTGAAATCGCGGCGCATCCCCTGATGGCCGGATTTGTCATGGGAACCAACGATCTGGCCAAGGAACTGCAAACCCGGTTCCGCCCGGACCGCCTGCCTCTGATGACCTCATTGGGCCTGTGCCTGCTGGCCGCCAAGGCCGAGGGCCTCATTATCGTCGACGGCGTCTACAACGCCTTCAAGGACAATGACGGGTTGGCCGCCGAATGCGCGCAGGGTCGCGACATGGGCTTTGACGGCAAGACGCTGATCCATCCGGCGCAGGTCGACGTCACCAATGCGGCCTACGCGCCATCGGACGCCGAGATCGATCTGGCCCGTCGTCAGATCACCGCGTTTGAAGAGGTCGAGGCCCAGGGTCAGGGGGTTGCTGTCGTCGATGGGAAGATTGTTGAAAACCTTCACGTTGTAACCGCACGAGAAATTCTGGCAAAAGCAGAGGCAATATTGGCTTTGCAAGCGGGGTAGCCGGCAATGGGTTTTCTTCTTCTGATTCTTGGTGTGGCGCTTTGGTGGGCGGCGCATCTGTTCAAACGCGTCCGTCCGGAACAGCGCGCCGCCATGGGCGAAAAGGGCAAGGGCGCGGTGGCATTGGCGCTGCTGGTGTCGGTCCTGCTGATGATTTTCGGCTACCGCATGACCGATTTCATCCATGTGTGGTCGCCGCCGACCTTCATGATCCACATCAACAACCTGTTGGTCCTGATCGCGATTTTCATGATGAGCCCCGCAGGAACCAAGGGAAAGCTGCTCAACGGCATGCGCCACCCCATGCTGGCCGGGTTCAAGACATGGGCCTTCGCGCACCTGCTGGTAAACGGTGATCTGGCGTCGATCATCCTGTTCGGCGGGCTTCTGGCCTGGGCTGTAGTCGAGGTGATCGTGATCAACCGGTCCGAGCCTGAATGGACGCCCGGCGAACCCGGCACTTATGGCAAGGACGCGATGTTCTTTGTGGCCTCGATTGTTCTGCTGGGCGTCATCGGTTACATCCACGGGCTGGTCGGCCCCTCACCTTTCCCCTCGTAAGGAGCTGACAATATGGCATTGCTCTACCGTCTCCTGACCGAGGAAGACACGTCAGCCTTCTGCCACAAGGTTTCGGACGCGCTGGCCAAAGGGTGGGAATTGCACGGATCGCCGTCCTATGCATTCGATCCGGCCGGCAACGTCATGCGCTGCGCGCAGGCCGTGACCAAGGAGGTTGCGGCCGACTATTCACCTGACATGAAACTGGGACAGCAATAATGGCAAAGACAAATCCGGGTAATTTCTTCGAGGATTATTCGGTCGGGCAGGTTCTGCATCACGCGGTGCCCCGCACCGTCACGACCGGCGAGCGTGCACTGTATCACGCGCTTTATCCCGCGCGGCACGCGCTTTACTCCTCGGATGAATTTGCCCGGAATTGCGGCCTGCCGCAAAGTCCGATTGACGATCTGGCCGCCTTTCACGTCGTGTTCGGCAAAACGGTCCCCGACATCTCGCTGAACGCGGTGGCCAATCTGGGCTATGCCGAGGGCCGCTGGCTGCAACCGGTCTATCCCGGCGATACGCTTCGGTCGGAATCCGAGGTGATCGGGCTCAAGCAGAACTCGAACGGCAAGACCGGTGTGGTTTGGGTGCGTACCCGCGGGCTGAACCAGCGCGACGAAGTTGTGATCGAGTATGTCCGCTGGGTCATGGTGCGCAAAGCGAACCCCGATGCCCCTGCGCCGGAAACGGTTGTTCCGGATCTGAAAAAAGTGCTGGACCCGCAAGATCTGGTGGTGCCGCAGGGCCTCGATTTCTCGAAATATGACTTTGTACAATCCGGCGAATCCCACCGCTGGGATGCGTATAAAACAGGCGAAACCATCGATCACGTCGATGGCGTGACCGTGGAAGAGGCCGAGCATATGCTGGCCACTCGCCTGTGGCAGAACACCGCCAAGGTTCATTTCGATCTGACCTTCCGACCCGAAGGACGTCTGATCTATGGCGGCCACGTCATCTCGATGGCACGTGCGCTGTCGTTCAACGGGCTGGCAAACGCGCAGATGATCGTCGGCCTGAACGGTGGTGCCCACGCCAATCCGTGCTTTGCCGGCGACACGATCAAGGCGTGGAGCGAGGTTCTGGACAAGGCTGAAACCGGCACGCCCGGCATTGGTGCCATCCGTCTGCGACTGGTGGCGACCAAGGGGGGTGAACCGTTTGGGTTGAAAAACAATGACGGAAAATACCTGCCGGACGTTCTTTTGGATCTGGACTACTGGGCCCTGATGCCGATCTGACAGATTACATTCATTTGAACGCAGATCGCGCCAACCATGCTAATCTGCGTTCATGTCTTGGCTTCGCAATATTCTGGCCTGCCTCTGCTTTGCCCCTCCGGCAGCCGCGTGCGATCTGGCGCTGGCACTGGCGGTTGATGTGTCCGGATCGGTCGACGCGCAGGAGTTCCGTATTCAGATGGATGGCCTGTCTGCTGGATTGCGCGACCCCATTGTGTCCGAGGCACTTGTCAGGGGACAGGCGCAACTGATGCTTGTCCAGTGGACTGGGTCCTCGCGTCAGAGGATCACGATCCCCTGGACCCGCATCGACAGCTTCGAAGCGCTCGACCGGTTTTCCCAACAGGTTTCTGATGATCCAAGGGTATGGCGCAACTTTTCCACGGCGATTGGCGAGGCACTGGAGATGACGGTTCCCAGCTTTGACGAGGTTGCGGACTGCAAACGACGCCTGATCGACATTTCCGGGGACGGGATTTCGAACGAAGGGGTTGAACCCTCGCAGCTCCATGCGGTTCTGCGCAGCCGGGGCATCACCGTAAACGCCATCGCAATCGAAGAAAGCGAGCCGGATCTGACCGCCTATTTCTTTGAGAATGTCATTGTCGGCGAGGGCGCATTTGTCGTCTCGGCGGCTGGATTTGACGATTACCCGGAGCGTATCCGCAAGAAACTGCTGCGCGAAGTGACGCAGCAGACGGCGGGCTTGCGACAGAGCAGATGAGATTCGTGATCACATTGCTTTGCCGTTGAAAACGCTAACATAGGCGGCGCAATATGTGATTTGTGATCACGAGAATATTTACCGTGATCACATATAAACTTTATCTGCGATTTTGGGCTGAATATGCGGCTTTTTGCATTCGCAGCACGTGACAGACCCTCAAAAAACGGTAAAACCTTCGGTAGCCAACCGAAAAGGAGCCGCCATGGCCGATGTTAATCGGGGCAACCGCCCGCTTTCTCCGCATCTGTCGATTTATCGTCCGCAGCTGACGTCGGTCACGTCGATCCTGACGCGCATCACCGGCAACGCCATGATTGTGGCCGCTTTGCTGATCGTCTGGTGGTTCCTGGCCGCTGCCACATCGCCCGAAGCATTCGAACGGGCCAACTGGTGGCTGACCTCGGTTCTGGGCGATCTGATCATGGCCTTTTCGTTGCTGGGCCTGTGGTATCACCTGCTGGCGGGCGTGCGCCATCTTATCTGGGACAACGCTGTGGGGTTGGACATTCCAACCGCCTACAAGCTGGGTTGGGCCGTGGTGATCGGTTCCGTTGTACTGACCGTTCTGACCCTTTTGATCGTCGGATAATTAGGAGGCCCTCATGCGTTATCTTACCGACCGCAAGCGTGCGATTGGCCTGGGCTCTGCCAAGTCCGGCACGGCTCATTTCTGGGCGATGAAGGTCAGCTCGGTTGCTTTGCTGATCCTTGTGCCACTTTTCATTTTCACTTTTGGACCGATATTGGGGCAACCGTTTGACGTGGTGCTCGACTACTATGCGCGCCCGTTCCCGGCCATTGTCGCCGCGCTGACCCTGGCGGTCGGTTTCAAGCACTTCGCCGACGGCGCGCAGGTGATGATCGAGGACTACGTGCATGGCACGATGAAAAAGGTCCTGATCATCCTGACAATCTGCCTGTCCTACGCCGCTGCCGCCGCTGGCATCTTTGCCATTGCGCGCATCGCCCTGTAACACCCCGGAGCTGAACGAAATGGCTGCATACGAATACGAAACACACGAATATGACGTGGTCGTTGTCGGCGCTGGCGGGGCCGGTTTGCGCGCCACGCTGGGCATGGCCGAGCAGGGGCTTCGCACAGCCTGCGTAACCAAGGTTTTCCCGACCCGTTCGCACACGGTTGCCGCGCAGGGCGGTATTGCCGCGTCGCTGGCCAATATGGGCCCCGACAACTGGCAATGGCACATGTACGACACCGTCAAAGGCTCGGACTGGCTGGGTGATACCGACGCGATGGAATATCTTGCGCGCGAGGCTCCCAAGGCGGTCTATGAACTGGAGCATTACGGCGTGCCGTTCAGCCGGACCGAAGAGGGTAAGATCTATCAGCGTCCCTTTGGCGGTCACACTACCGAGTTCGGCGAAGGCCCCGCAGTGCAGCGCACTTGCGCGGCGGCTGACCGAACCGGTCACGCAATTCTGCACACGCTTTACGGGCAATCGCTGAAGAACAACGCCGAATTCTACATCGAGTATTTCGCCATCGACCTGATCATGTCCGAAGACGGGCAGTGTCAGGGTGTCGTCTGCTGGAAGCTGGACGACGGCACGATGCACGTCTTCAATGCCAAGATGGTTGTGCTGGCCACGGGTGGTTACGGCCGCGCCTATTTCAGCGCCACCTCGGCCCACACCTGCACCGGTGACGGTGGCGGCATGGTGGCCCGTGCCGGTCTGGCGCTGCAGGATATGGAGTTCGTTCAGTTCCACCCAACCGGCATCTATGGGTCCGGCTGCCTGATCACCGAAGGTGCACGGGGCGAGGGCGGATACCTGACCAACTCGGAAGGCGAACGGTTCATGGAGCGCTATGCGCCCCAGTACAAGGACCTTGCGCCACGTGACTATGTCTCGCGTTCGATGACCATGGAGATCCGCGAAGGACGCGGTGTTGGCAAGGACGGGGATCACATTCACCTGAACCTGAGCCACCTGCCGGCAGAAGCGTTGGCCGAACGTCTGCCGGGCATTTCGGAAAGCGCAAAGATCTTTGCCGGCGTTGACGTCACCAAGGAACCGATTCCGGTACTGCCGACCGTGCACTACAACATGGGCGGCATTCCAACGAACTATTGGGGCGAGGTTCTGAACCCGACCGCCGAAGACCCGACCGCCGTGGTTCCGGGCCTGATGGCCGTGGGTGAGGCAGGATGTGCCTCGGTGCATGGTGCGAACCGTCTGGGGTCGAACTCGCTTATCGACCTGGTGGTCTTTGGCCGTGCGGCAGCGATCCGCGCCGGTAAGGTGGTGGACGCAGATGCGGCGAATCCTGTTTTGAATCAGGCGTCGGTCGACAAGGCCTTCGACAGGTTTGACGCTGTGCGCAATGCCGATGGTGCAATCCCGACCGCTGATCTGCGGCTCGAGATGCAGCGGACCATGCAGGCCGATGCAGCCGTGTTCCGGACTGCAAAGACCATGGCGGAAGGCGTCGAAAAGATGACCGCGATCGCGGCCAAGATGGACGACCTGAAAGTCACCGACCGCAGCCTGGTCTGGAACAGCGACCTGATGGAATCGCTGGAGCTGACAAACCTGATGCCCAGCGCGCTGGCCACCATCGTCGGCGCCGAAGCCCGCAAGGAATCGCGCGGCGCCCATGCCCATGAAGACTTCACCGAACGCGATGACAAAAACTGGCGCGTTCACACCGTCAGCCGTGTCGAGGGCAACAAGGTCGATCTCAGCTATCGCCCCGTTATTGTCGATCCGCTGACGACCGAAGATCAAGGTGGCATAAACCTGAAGAAAATCGCGCCCAAGGCGCGGACGTTCTGAGGGTTCGGGGCAAGGTAAAACTCTGAGGTTTTGATTGCATGCGTTGTCGGAGAAAACGTCGGAATGGCTAAGCAACACCAAAAAGGTTTCCACCTTGCTGATGGGCTTGACTATCTGGAATTCCTCCGGCGTCTGCACTTGAATCTGAAACCGGAATGGTATTTCGAGGTTGGAACCCAGACAGGTGCCAGTCTGCGTTTGAGCGATGCGAAATCCATATCGGTCGATCCCAGTTTCGCGGTGCGACACGAACTGATCGGTGCAAAACCCGAGCTGTATCTGTTCCAGCAAACCAGCGACGAATTTTTTGCTGAAAACCGACTTGCCGTTCTTGGGGTCACCGTCGATCTGGCGTTCCTTGACGGTATGCATTTGATGGAATTCCTGCTGCGCGACTTCATCAACACCGAGCGGTACTGTTCCGCGGATAGCGTGATCGTGATGCACGATTGCGTCCCCTGGAACAGCGCCATCACGGCCCGCCAGCGTGGTCAGGGTCCGACCAGCGACTGGACGGGTGATGTATGGAAAATCGTTCCTATTCTTCAGGCGTATCGTCCGGACCTGGAGCTTGAGATTGTCGATTGCGCACCGACGGGTCTCGTAATCGTCACGGGCCTTGATCCGGACAGCAACGTGCTGTCCGACGCATATGACGAAATACTGGCCAGGTTTAAGGATACCGATATCGAAGAATACGGTGTCGAGCGATATTTCGATGCAGTCGATATTGTTCCCGCCGAACAAAGCCGGTGGCTTTCTGCATGTCCAAGGCTGTTGCCCGCAGATTGGAAGCGAAATCCGGATGTATCCATCAAAGTAGCCGCACCCAACCGTGAGACGCTGACAGCCTGGGGAGACTATTACTTTGCCCTCGGCCTGGCCAAGGCATTTTCTCGGCTGGGGTACAAAACAACGATCGATCCGGCAGATGAATGGTACAGGAATTCGAAACCCGGTGGGATTGATCTTGTGCTGCGGGGGCGAGCGAATTTCGGGAGGCAACCCGGTCGGAAATGTCTTTATTGGGCGATCTCGAAGGGGATTCGAAAGATAAACTACGACGAGGCCGACCATGTATTCTGGGCATCCGGGCTGATGTATGCTGCCGCTTTGGAAAGCGAGATGGCAGAGAAATCGTCTCTGTTGCCTCAAGGGTTCGATTCACACACCATGCACCCTCGTGAAAATCTTCGCGGAGACGGGATCGTTTTCGTCGGCAGAAGCCGCGCAGGATTTGAGCGCGTTTCCGTCGGGTACGCTGCCCGCTCTGAACGCGACCTGAACATCTGGGGACCGGGTTGGAAGGCCAGCGAATATGCTGAGTTCGTACGCGGTGATCGAGTTGAAAACAGCCGCCTGTCCGAAGTCTATTCGCAAGCAGACATTGTGCTGAATGATCATACTCCGCAGATGAAGGAGAATGGCCAGGCGTCCAATCGTATATTCGACACACTGGCTTGTGGCTCAGTGCCTCTTTCCGACGACGTCGGATGGTTGCCCGAAGATCTGCGTGAGTATGTATATTTGTTTGACGACGAAGAAAGCTTTGGTAAAGCCATTGAAGCTGCGTCATCTGAAACCGATGCAAAACGCCGTAAGCGCCTGAAATTTGCCAGCCACATGCGCGAGACTCATTCGTTTGAGGCCAGAGTCCGAACTATTCTGGAAGTGGTCGAAACACTTCCTGTTGAAGGCGAACATGAAACCGCAGCGGAGGTCAGCCAGTGAAAAAAGCTTGTCTCGTCTGTGGTGGACCTGAACGCCGCTATCCCGCGCTGAACAAGTGCGGACCTGAACTGCCGATGCCCTGCCGGAGAGTCCAAAAATGGTTCAATTAACGCTTCCCAAGAATTCCCGTATCACCACGGGCAAAACCTGGCCCAAGCCGGAAGGCGCCACCAACGCGCGCAAATTCCAGATATATCGCTGGAATTCGGATGACGGACAGAACCCGCGCGTGGATACATATTTCGTTGATATGGATGACTGTGGTCCGATGGTTCTGGATGCGCTGATCTACATCAAGAACAAGATTGACCCGACCCTGACGTTCCGCCGGTCCTGCCGTGAAGGCATCTGCGGTTCCTGCGCAATGAATATCGACGGGATCAACACGCTGGCCTGTATCTATGGCATGGACGAGATCAAGGGCGACGTGAAGATCTATCCTCTGCCGCATATGCCGGTGGTCAAGGATCTGATCCCCGACCTGACGCATTTCTACGCGCAACACGCCTCCATCATGCCGTGGCTGGAAACCAAGACCAACCGCCCGGCGAAAGAGTGGAAGCAATCCATCGAGGATCGCAAGAAACTGGATGGCCTTTACGAATGTGTGATGTGTGCCAGCTGCTCGACGTCCTGCCCCAGCTACTGGTGGAACGGTGATCGTTACCTCGGCCCCGCCGCTCTGCTGCACGCCTATCGGTGGATCATCGACAGCCGGGATGAGGCCACGGGCGAGCGCCTGGATGATTTGGAAGATCCGTTCAAGCTGTACCGCTGCCATACGATCATGAACTGCGCCAAGACTTGCCCCAAGGGGCTTAATCCGGCCAAGGCTATTGCCGAGATCAAGAAAATGATGGTTGAGCGCGCCGTTTAATCGAAACACGACAATATGTGCTTGCCGCCTTGCGGCAAGCGCATTGCCCGTCTGCAAAATTGTATGATGCAGCGGTGACCCTGCAGCTATATCTTTGCGACAGGGAGGAGTGACAGGATCTAACGGGATCACTCCGATGAAAAAATCTAAAGAAAACAAAAAGATCAACGCGTCCGAAGCGCTGGAAATTCTGGATCAGGCCTGGGCCTATTACACGCCTGAACCTGTGCTGCGGCTGGCTGAGGGTGAGCCTGAGTTGTTCGAATACGCAAACGCAGCTTGATGCGTGCGGCAAGGGCAACGCTCTTGAAATTCACCGACAGATGAGCAAAGCAGAACCATGCCAGTTCTTCTGCTTTTGCTCGCTGCGGGTGTATTTGCCTATTTCTTTTGGAGGTCGCGCCATTCGTCTCTGACCCGGGATTGCCGGTGGCGTCAGCATCTGAAAGAGGGCACGTGGTCCTGCGCTTTTTGTGGGGCCGTTGTCCAAACAAATGATCAGCCCACGCAATGCCTGAGGAATCAGACCTAGCCGGAACGCCGAGGCTTTTCAGGTCAGGCGATATGAGGCACTCTGGCCAAAAAGCTGGATGGACTGTTGATGGCTCTGCCCCCTGATGATGCTGCGGCCCGCCGGGCGATAAAACCGGTGATCTGTTATCCCAATGACACTTTGCCCATGCCTGATCTTGCGCTGTACCAGCGCGCCCGCAGGGATGCGATCAAGACGGATGAGGTGTTGGTGCCCCCGCGCGACGCCCGGTGTTTCGAGGTGCCGGCGGGTCACTTCTTTCGCATCACCTCTGTCGAAGGGCCGCAGGTCGGCGATCTGAATATATGGAATCTCAACGACTTATCGGAACGATTCTATTCCGGAAAGTCCCGCGCCCTGCATGGCACGCATCTGACAGTCGGAGAGCGGATGTGGTCAAGCTTTCCCAACTTGCGCCCGCTGGCCACGATTGTCGAAGACACGCTGGACTGGTACGGGATCGACGAATTTGGCGGGTCCGTGCATGATGTGATTGGAACCCGGTGTGATCCTTACACCGGAAACCTGTTGTCGGGGACGCAATACCACCATTGCTGCCACTCCAATCTGACCCGCGCACTGGCGGACCATCTGGGAATTGAGATGTCCGAGGCTGAGCAGGCAGTTCACGACGTCCTTAACGTTTTCATGTGCACCGGATTCACGCGAGATACCGGTCAGTATTTCATGAAGGCGTCACCCGTCCGTCCGGGCGATTACCTGGAGTTCTTTGCCGAGATCGACCTGTTAGGCAATCTGAGCGCATGTCCGGGCGGGGATTGTTCATCCGTGCATTCTTCGGATACCGCAACCTGCCATCCGTTGCTGGTTGAAGTCTTTGCCCCGTTGGACGGTGCGCTGGACGGCTGGGTAAGCCCTGATCCGAACGGGTATGACCGATCGCATGGGCGTTAGCCTGACGGGGCAATAAGGGGCGAAAGGATCGCCCCTAGTTTGGTCACGTTGCGTCCGGGAACGCGGCCAGCAATGCGATTTCGACCATGTCGCCAAAGCTGCTTTCACGTTCTGACGACGGCAGCGCCTCGCCGGTCAGCAGATGGTCTGAGACGGTCAGAACCGCCAGCGCCCGGCATTTGTGGCGGGCGGCCAGAATATAAAGCTCTGCGGCTTCCATCTCGACGCCGAGAATACCGTGCCGGACCATCTGTTCATTCAGATCCGGACGCTCATCGTAGAATACGTCCGACGAATAGATGCCGCCGACATGCGTGGTCGTGCCCTTGGCTTGCGCGGCGCTGGCTGCGGCCTGCAACAACCTCCAATCGGCGCAGGGGGCAAAATTCAGTTCTTTCATGATCCCGCGCGAAGGCGTGCTGAGCGTGGTCGAGGTCATGGCCAGAATAACGTCACGGATATTGACGCTGTCCTGCATTCCACCGCACGAGCCGATGCGGATCAGGGTTTTCGCGCCATAATCACGGATCAGTTCATTGACGTAAATTGACAGGGACGGCATTCCCATACCGCTGCCCTGAATGGTTACAGGATTTCCCTTCCAGGTGCCGGTAAAGCCCAGCATTCCGCGCACGTCATTGATTTTTCTGACATCCGTCAGAAACGTTTCCGCCGCCCATTTTGCCCGATACGGATCACCGGGCAAAAGAACGGTTTCAGCGATTTCACCTTTTTCAGCGCCGATATGAATAGTCATTTTCCGGCCAGCCCTGTCAGATTTCCAGATCTGCGATATCCGCGCCCGATTTCAGCGCGTCATGTACCCATTGCGGTTTGCGACCGCGGCCAGACCAGGTCTGTTCGGGTGCGGCCGGATTGCGGTATTTTGCCTTAGCTTTTGAGCCTTTGGGTCCACGCGGCGCGTCGCTCGACAACTCGGCCAGTGAAAACCCAAATTCGGCTGCCGCTTGTTCCGCCGCTTTCAAGGCGTTTTGGCGCTCGCGTTTTTCCGCTGTTTTAAGTGCCTTTTCGATCTGATCGCGCAATTCCAACAGGTCCTTGCGGGGCATATTGTCCAGATTGATCCCCATTATTTCTCTCCCATTCATTTATTTTACCAAAGGCCAATTGGCCTTTCGCATCCCGAACAATGCCGTAATCCATTCATTCGGGTTTGGGAATAGAAACTGGGAATTAATCTCGGTTTTGTGCGTTATTCCGCTGCAAGGTTTTTTGGATCGGCCAAGGTGACAATATCGCCCATGATCGCATTCAGTTCGAAATTTTTTGGCGTGTAAATTCGGGCAACGCCAAATGATTTCAGTTTTGCCGCATCGTCATCCGGAATAATGCCGCCGACAATGACCGGGATATGATCCAGTCCGGCTTCGCGAAGTCGGGCCATGACATCCTGTACCAGCGGCAGGTGGCTGCCGGAAAGGATCGACAGGCCAATGACATGGGCGTCGTCCTCGATCGCGGCCGCCACGATTTCCTCGGGCGTAAGGCGGATGCCCTCATAGCTGATATCCATACCGCAATCGCGGGCACGGAAGGCGATTTGTTCGGCTCCGTTGGAATGACCGTCCAGCCCCGGCTTGCCAACCAGGAACTTCAGACGCCGCCCCAGCTTGTCGCTGACCGCGTCCACCGCGGCCCGCAGATCCTCTAGGCCTTCGGTCTTGTTCGAGACCGAGCCAGAAACGCCGGTCGGGCCGCGATAGGTGCCGTACACCTTGCGCATCTCTTCGGCCCATTCGCCGGTTGTTACGCCCGCCTTGGCGGCGGCAATCGAGAGTTCCATGACGTTGGCCCCGGATTGCGCAGCCTCGCGCAACGCCGCCAGAGCTGCTGCGACCGTGTTGTCGTCGCGGTCCGCCCGCCAGTCGTTCAGCCGCCCGATCTGCTCCTGTTCAACCGCCGGGTCGACGACCATGATGCCGCCATCTTCGGTTTGCAGCGGCGAAGGTTCGCCTTCGGTCCATTTGTTCACGCCGACCACGACGGTCTCATTGCGCTCGATGCGGTTCAGGCGATCCGCGTTGGAATCCACCAGCCGCGATTTCATGTATTCGATCGCGGCAACAGCACCGCCCATCGATTCGAGGTTTGCCAGTTCGGCCCGCGCACCCTCTTTCAACTCTTCGACCTTTGCATCCACGGCCGGGTTGCCGTCGAACAGGTCGCCAAATTCAAGCAGGTCGGTTTCATAAGCCAGAATTTGCTGCATCCGCATCGACCATTGCTGATCCCAGGGCCGCGGCAGACCCAATGCTTCGTTCCAAGCAGGCAACTGCACCGCCCGGGCCCGCGCCTTTTTCGACAACGTCACGGCCAGCATCTCAATCAGGATGCGATAGACGTTGTTTTCAGGCTGTTGTTCAGTCAAACCCAGAGAGTTCACCTGAACGCCATAGCGGAATCGGCGGAATTTGGGGTCTTCGACCCCATACCTTTGTTGCAGGATTTCATCCCAAAGGTCGACGAATGCCCGCATTTTGCACATTTCAGTGACAAAGCGGATTCCCGCATTCACAAAGAACGAAATCCGTCCGCACAGCGCGGGGAAGTCTTCGGCCGGAACGCGCGGGCGCAGTTCATCCAGCACGGCGATGGCGGTGGCCAGCGCGTAGGCCAGTTCCTGTTCAGGTGTCGCGCCAGCCTCTTGCAGGTGATAGGAACACACGTTCATCGGGTTCCACTTCGGCACGTTGGTGTAGCAGTATTCGGCCACGTCAGCGATCATCTTCAGCGACGGTTTCGGCGGGCAGACATAGGTGCCGCGGCTCAGGTATTCCTTGATCAGATCGTTCTGAACAGTGCCCTGCAGGTTGGAAACGTCCGCGCCCTGTTCTTCGGCCACGGCGATATAAAGCGCCAGCAGCCAGGGCGCTGTGGCGTTGATCGTCATCGAGGTGTTCATCTGCTCCAGCGGAATCTGGTCGAACAGAACCCGCATGTCACCCAGATGGCAGACGGGCACACCCACTTTACCCACCTCGCCCCGTGCCAGCGTATGATCGCTGTCATACCCCGTTTGAGTCGGCAGATCGAAGGCAACGGACAGGCCGGTCTGCCCTTTGGCCAGGTTGCTGCGATACAGCGCGTTCGAGGCCTGTGCGGTGGAATGACCAGCATAGGTTCGGATGAGCCAGGGGCGGTCTTTCTGCATCTGCGTCATGGGTGGGCCTCGCGTTTGGGTGGGCAACATAATTTCGTCTAAGGGTTCTAAAGCGCAATTTTTGGGATATGTCAATTCGCTGCGTTGCGGCATCCCTAATTGTTCAGATTGTAGGTGTTTTGGAATAATGGCACTGTGCCGCCATGACGCAGACCGTGGAACTTCCGCTTTGGCTGTTTGTACTGATCGTGGTCTTCGCTGCGGTCACTTTTGCGTCGCATTTTCTGTTCCCGTCGGTGCGTTGGTTTTTTCGCCGCCGCCTGGAGCGGGCCGTGTCGCGCCTGAACCAGCGGCTGCAAAGGCCGATTCAGCCGTTCAAGCTGGCCCGGCGGCATGACATGATCGAAAGGCTCATCTACGACCCACAGGTTGGCTATGCGGTGCAGCGACATGCCCGTGAAGAAGGCATCCCCGAAGGCGTCGCCTTCGAGCAGGCCCGCCGTTTTGCACGTGAGATCGTTCCGTCGTTTTCAGCCTTTGCCTATTTCAGCTTTGCGATCCGTATCGCGCGCATGCTGAGCAACGCGTTTTACGAAGTCCGACTGAGCCATCAGGACGAGGACGCCTTAAAGAAAATAGATCCCGAAGCGACGGTTGTCTTTGTCATGAACCATCGCAGCAACATGGATTATGTACTTGTCACCTACCTGGCAGCGCAGCAATCGGCTCTGTCTTACGCGGTCGGAGAATGGGCGCGCGTCTGGCCGCTGAGCCGCCTTATCCGGGCGATGGGCGCGTATTTCATCCGGCGTAAATCGGGAAGTGACCTCTACCGTCATGTACTGGCTTGTTATGTGCGTCATGCGACCGAGGCCGGTGTTACGCAGGCGATGTTCCCCGAAGGCGGGCTGAGCCTGACGGGCGCATTGGGGCGGCCCAAGCTTGGCTTGCTTAAATACATCATAGACGGGACCACATCCGATGGACGGGATGTGGTCTTTGTCCCTGTGGCGCTGAACTATGATCGTGTACTGGAAGATACGATTCTGACCCGGGCTGCGCTGGGAAGCGAGCGGCGCTTTCGCGCAAGGATCGGGGTTGTGACGCGTTGGATGCTCAAGCAGGTCTGGCGGCGCATTATTGGTCGATACACAAGGTTCGGCCTTGCCTCCGTGCGCTATGGCGAGCCTGTTTCGCTGCGGGCCTATCGGGCAGGTGGCAGCAAGGATCTTATGACCGATCTCGCACGTCTGCTGATGGCGCGTATTGGCGAGGCGATACCCTTGGTGCCTGCGCCTGCAGCCTGTTGGCTTGTGCGCGAGCATGGCGAGATGCCCGGTGCAATGCTGACCGACCTGATCGCCCGCTTCATGCAGCGGGACGGAGGCGGATCCGAATCCAACAGCGATGCGATCACGTCCGCTGTCAACCAGCTGGTCGAGCGCAGGGTATTGCGACAGGTTGACGGAAAAATCTCATCCTCTGGGCAAAGATTGGATCTTCTGAACTACTATGCGGCCTCTGCACCAAAGGAAATCGAGGCGTATTATGCTGCAGAAGCGAAAGGTCTTTCTGCAACTGCTGGGTCATAAAATTACAAAAACACTGTCAATATCTATTGCAATGTTACTCGATGGCCAATATTCCATCGGTTAACGGGCGCGATTCTGCGTCGCGGCAAACGAACTGACTAAAGGAGGCCAACATGGCTCTGGACACCGACAGCGGTATCGCGTCGTACGAGGCACCTGAAAAAGACCTCTATGAGATGGGTGAGATCCCTCCGATGGGGTATGTCCCCAAGAAAATGTATGCCTGGGCCATCCGCAAAGAGCGCCATGGCGAGCCTGACACTGCCATGCAGCTGGAAGTGGTTGATGTGCCTGTATTGGACAGCCACGAGGTGCTGGTTCTGGTGATGGCCGCAGGTGTCAACTACAATGGCGTCTGGGCGTCGCTGGGCAAGCCGATCAGCCCGTTTGATGGCCACGGCCAGCCGTTTCACATCGCAGGTTCCGATGCTTCGGGTATCGTCTGGGCCGTGGGCGACAAGGTCACACGCTGGAAAGTCGGCGACGAGGTCGTGATCCACTGCAACCAGGATGACGGTGATGACGAGCACTGCAATGGCGGCGATCCGATGTACTCGCCCAGCCAGCGTATCTGGGGCTATGAGACTCCGGACGGCTCGTTCGCGCAGTTCACCAACGTTCAGGCTCAGCAGTTGATGCCGCGTCCCAAGCACCTGACCTGGGAAGAAAGCGCCTGCTACACGCTGACGCTGGCAACCGCATACCGGATGCTGTTCGGTCACGAGCCGCATGACCTGAAGCCGGGCCAGAACGTTCTGGTCTGGGGCGCATCGGGTGGTCTGGGTTCTTATGCGATCCAGTTGATCAATACAGCCGGCGCGAATGCGATCGGTGTGATATCAGACGAAAGCAAGCGTGACTTTGTCATGGGGCTGGGCGCCAAGGGTGTACTGAACCGCAAGGACTTCAATTGCTGGGGTCAGCTGCCCACCGTAAACACGCCGGAATATGCCGAGTGGTTCAAAGAGGCCCGCAAGTTCGGCAAGGCGATCTGGGACATCACCGGTAAGGGTGTGAACGTCGACATGGTGTTCGAACATCCAGGCGAAAGCACTTTCCCGGTCTCAACCTTCGTCGTCAAAAAAGGTGGCATGGTTGTGATCTGTGCCGGCACCACCGGTTATAACCTGACCTTCGACGTGCGTTACATGTGGATGCACCAGAAACGCCTTCAAGGGTCTCACTTCGCGCATCTGAAGCAAGCCGCCTCGGCCAACCAGCTGATGGTCGAACGCCGTCTTGATCCCTGCATGTCCGAGGTCTTTTCCTGGAACGAATTGCCTGCTGCGCACATGAAGATGATGCGCAACGAACACAAGCCCGGGAACATGTCCGTTCTGGTGCAGGCACCGAGAACCGGTATGCGCACACTGGAAGAGGTTCTGGACGCGCGCGACTAAGTCCACGAAAGCCAATTTCAGCGCCCGCGAATCACATTTTTGGTTTGCGGGCGTTTCTTATTTTAGAGGGACTTCAATGCTTTCAGAGAGTTGCAATATCGGCCCCCGCTATTTTTGGGGAGTAGAAAGCAGTGAATATGCGAAAAAACACTATGCATGCTATGGTTGTGTTAACCCTTCGTTAACCGTTTCGGAGAGACCCTGATGGCGCAAAATGAGTGGATACTGGACGTATTGTCGGACCTCAACGCCTTTGCTTCGGCAAACGGTTTGACCGCGCTGGCCGAGCAGCTTGACGATACCAGGCTGATCGCAGCGGCCGAAATCGCGTCCATGAAGAATGAGGTGCGGGCGCCGGCGGATGGTCACAAGACTCGATTTGAGCCAGATCCTGGAGGATTTGGAAAACACCAGCACGCTTGATGAGCTAAGCGCTATCGCTGTTCATCTTAGAGACAAGCTGCAGATTGAACACATCATCTATCACTGGGTTGATGGGGCAGGGGACCAATACGGATATACGACCTATCCCGACGCCTGGGCCGAGCGATATCAGGAAAAGAATTATCACCGGATCGACCCGGTCATAATCGGGTGCTTCCAGCGATTTCATCCTGTTGACTGGAAATCACTGGACTGGTCCGGAAAGGTCGCCAAGGCTTTTCTTCTGGACGCGCAGCAGCACGGCGTCGGCAATCAGGGTTACTCCATCCCGATCCGCGGTCCCAACGGCCAGTTTGCCCTGTTTACAGTGAACCACTCCTGCGATGACGAAACCTGGCAGGATTTCATCTCCGAAAATGGGCGTGGCCTGATCCTGATTGCCCATTACTTCAACCGAAAGGCGCTGGAGTTTGAGCGTGAGCGGCAACCGGACGCTCCTCGCGCTCTGTCCCCGCGCGAGATTGACGCGATGACCTTGCTTGCGCTGGGATATAGTCGTGCTCAGGTCGCACACTCCCTGTCGATTTCGGAACACACGCTGCGTGTCTATATTGAAAGCGCGCGGGCAAAGCTGGGCGCACAGAATACCACCCATGCCATCGCCACGGCCCTCAGCCGGGGACTGATCGTGGTTTGATGGCCTGCGCTTCCGGTTTCTCTTTGTGGTTGAGCAGGTGCTCAGCCTTTAGGGCCGGACGAATTTTGCGTTACCGACCGAACGCACGCTCGTGACTGGGGGGCGTTGTTGTGTCTGTCCGGTCGAAGAGGCTTGATTGAGAATCCCACAGGCGACACCGTCGCCATTTGGATCGTTTCGTTCATGATACCCTGGTTGGCCCCGGACGAATGGTCCCGGGGCAATCTTCAGAACGGTGTCACAGCCCGCCATCGCCACAAGATGAATAATGGCATCGTTTTTTTCGTATTCGGACGTCCGCAGATAGATGTTGACGGCGACCAGTGCAGTTGTCAGGGGCAGGGCCAGAACCATGAACAGAATGCGGATCGGGGACAGAGCCCTTTTGCGCGTCGCATCTGCCCGACGATACCGGTGAGCGGCGCGCGGATTCAGTTCGGGCTCAGGTGGTACGGATCTTTTCAACATTTCGCGCTGATCTTCGCCCGGATTTGTGGCAAAGCTTTGGCCCCGGAATGGCGAATGCTGAATGACTGAATGTCAGCGTACTACGTGAACCGCGCAGGCCGCATGGCGCACCACATGGTTCGCGGTTGATCCAAGCAACAGATCCTGCATGCCCGGTCGGTGGGAAGCGATGATGATCAGGTCAGGTTTATGCTCCTGCGCCCAATCCAGAATAGTCCTGCCGGAATGCCCTTCGACCACAACGCCCCGCGCGCTGGGAATATTTGCTGCCAGTTTGTCCAACTCGGCCTGAATGGCCCTTCGGGCTTCGGTCAGATATTCTGTCGGCATGTACGAGATCGCGTAGCTTGGAATATGTTCAACGACATGCAGCAGCGTGACCTTTGCTTCGGGGGTCGCCAGAATTTGCGCCAGTTTCAGTGGTCCGGACGTGTCACGTTCGACATCGAACGAAATGGGTACAAGAATGTTGTGATACATGACACGAGCCTCCGTTTCAGGTTTTCAGACTGAACCCAAGTTCAGTTGTGGTCTTTGATTCAGGTCAGGATCAGCCGAATGTTTCCGCGACATCATACATGACCGGTTCGAAACTTTTGCACAGCTCATTGATCTTGCGGTTCCGGTCGCGCATCTCGGGGGTGCGGAGCATGGCAAGGAAGTCTTCGCGGCGTTCCCATTGCGAGTAGTTTGCGATCCGCGTTTGAGCATCGTTCACGTGCAG
The DNA here is from genome assembly GCF_056531525.1 of Ruegeria sp. N11. Classification (NCBI taxonomy): domain Bacteria; kingdom Pseudomonadati; phylum Pseudomonadota; class Alphaproteobacteria; order Rhodobacterales; family Roseobacteraceae; genus Ruegeria; species Ruegeria sp. N11. The sequence goes on along the minus strand of NZ_JBQFLX010000002.1, from coordinate 16,202 downwards.
GCCGGCGGATACGAAACCCGGTTGTTTTGAGATGAATTCCGCATAGGCATCCGTCAGCGCCTCAAGCAGGTCCTGACAGGTCCCCGGTGTCATTTCGAATGTGGTGATAACAGTCTGAACGCTTGCGGATTTTGAAATCTGTAGCATCTGGAATCTCCTTTGGCTGTTCTCAGCCTAACACAGGAACCGGAAACGTCTCGTGTTTCGTTTGGTGTCTTCGGGAATTAGTTTCCAGAAAACAAACGAAAAACTAACGATCCGTTAACCATGCTCGGGGAAGGTGCGGTCATGATCCGCATCTTGATCCGCATCTTGCTTTTCCTTTTTCTGATGACATTGGCCGGTCCGGTTTTTGCCGGGGCCTGGCTGAGGGAACAGAATGCCGGCTTTGTCGCGGCTGCAATCACGGGATTCAGGACCGAGGACGGCAGCTACGAATACAAATCGTCACTTTATGCAGAATGGGGGTTACGCCCCGGACTGACGATTGGGCTAGACGCCGAGGAGCACCAACACCTTTATGGCCACGCTTTGATTTTCGCCCGTGCTCCGGTCGCGGATCTTGGGGGCAAAGGTCGGTTTGCTGCCGAATTTGGTGTCGGCGCACATCACCGGCAAAAAAGCGCGTGGGCCTTGTACAAGGCGACTATGTCTTACGGAAATGGGTTTGAAAGCGGTTGGGGAAATGGCTGGATCGCGATCGACGCAGCTTTGGAATACCGCACGCACGATGCGCTGTTTCGCAAACTTGATCTGACGGCGGGGCTGTCATCTCAGCGATGGATCAATCCACTGCTGCAGCTTGAAAGCACATATACCCCCGGCCGTCCGGTTTATTGGAGCGCACGGCCGTCAGTGATGATCCGCCGAAAGGGCGGGAGTACAACTTGGGTTGTTGGTGCCGAACGGAATGCCTTCCAAAGCAACGTCGGGATCAAATTTGCCTTGTGGCGCGACTTCTGATGCGGCGGGAGTTGGCCGTCCTCCGGGGACGGCCATGTCGGCCTCAGCTGTCCATGCGTAGGGTAACGGATACTTCGCCGCTAAGTTGCTCTGGCCAGCGGAGGATCACGTCGCGAGCGCCAAAACCCTGTTCGAGCTCGGCATATGGGCTCGCGTGGCTCACACTGCCAAACACCGTACTCAGGGGACCAAGCGTGGTCACGGCGTCACACCCCCGCGCTTTGCCCGCGAATGGAAGCTTGCCCACCGACAACACACCCCATGCAAAGGATGGCGTCTGTTGCTTGTGCCGCACCCGAACCGGGTTTTCTGAATCCGTCAGCGTTCCGTGGAATGTATTGTGTTGGAACGTGACATTCATGTGTGCGTTATTGTTCAGGTCCGCAAAGCTCGTGTCCACGCGTTCGGCCTTGTAGATACTCCCGCTCGAAGACCGGAACTTGTTTCCAGTGACGATAAAGCCGTTCAGGAAGTGGCCGGGGCCGTGCGGTCGGATAACGATGAAACTGAACCATGACGGCGCCTCGCTACAGTAAAAAATATTGTCTGTGATACTCAGCGCGCTGAAGGAATAGCCGGACGTATAGGTCGGAGCGGCATCCCGTTCATTCGTCCATTCGAAGTAGCAGTTGTCGATGTAGTTCTCTGCAATGGTCGAACTGTTGTAAGTGCGCGTCAGGATCAACCCGGCGGTTCGCAACCCCTGCGGAATGCTGTCGCCCTGAAAGAAATGATTGCCCAGAATCAAGTTGTTGGTGCCGCCCAACAGAGCAAAATGCAGGAACCGGACCGCCCGATTGTGCCGCAGTTTGACATCATTAGCTGTTGCATTGAGGGCGATCGAACGGCGATCGGTAACGTTCAGGGACTCCTCGGCGGACAGGAACTGGCAATTGTCGATCAGCATGCCCTGACAACCGGTTCCGATGGATGTGATCCCCCGATCCATGGGACGGCTGATAAAGCAATTGCTGACCGCAAACGTGCTGCCGGATGGAGCCAGGCGAATGGCGCTACATCTGCTGTTGCACTGCAATTCGATCTCTTCCAGGCCGAACTTCCGCAGCGTGTCGAAGCCGCTGAAATCAAGCAGATACTTGAAGCTGGTGAAGGTGAAGGTCTGTGTGCCAGCAGCATTGTAAATCGGCGCGTTCAGCGTGATTTCACCGGCCCCTCGTTCTTCGAGCGGACGTAAATCTCGCGCCCGACACCATTGCCCTGAACCAGGGCACCAACCGGAATATTCGCAACGTTGGCGACATTTGTCAGCCGGGTTTGGTCCGCAGGGTTGTAGGTTGCGACCGAGGTGAAGATCTCGGTGTCCCAGGCCGGGCTGCTTTTGACGTCAAACTGACCATTGCGGATCACGCGCCGGGTTGAAAAACCACTTTGCTTATTGGGAACGGCAGCGGCCATGTCGATGGGCTGGCTGACCGAAATCTTGCGCCCGCCCATATCCAGCGATTCATGATCTGAATTGTTCAGCAAAGCCTGAAACGCTTTTTTGAAAGCAAGCTCTTCATCGCCAAAGGCCGATATATAAGTCGGCAGGTCAAAACCTTGGGTCAGCAACAGCATCTTGTCGTCGCGCATTGTAACGGTGCCCTCAAAATCAACTTCTGATACGATGGTTGTGTTTTCTGCCAGCAAATAAGTACCCTGCGGCACAAACACACGACGGCCCCCCGCCGCCTGATCGGCTGCTTCGAACGCAAGGGAATCGTCCACAACCCCATCGCCGACTGCGCCGAAATCCGTGAAATCTACGATGCTGATCATGTCGCGCAGAAAAACACTCGTGATGTCGGTGATCTGAAGATCGTCAATGCGCACCACGGCCCCGTTTGGCCCGTCGATATCCAGACCGAAATGTCCATACAGTGCCTGTGCGGCCCACGCCATGTCGACGCCAGCCCGCTGGCCGGTTCCGACAATGGCGGTAATCTCATGAACTGTGCCGTACCCCGAAAATTGCGTGGCAGGCCCCTGTTCGGCGACACCGGTCACGTGCACGTCGCCGGCACCACCGGCCCACCCTGCGATCCTGACGGTGGGCAAGGGACCACTGATGGCTTTGACCCGTGCCTTGATTTGCAGGTAACAGCCGGGCAGCAACGGCGTCTGCCCCATATACCGCAAGTGTTGGGTCGTGCTCACTTTGAGGATTTCGAGACATCCGGCAAAGTTCGGATCCGAGGGCACAAATGCGCCCGTACCCGACCCGGCATATGTCGGAGACCCCGGGGTGCCATCGCCGCTTGACCAGACGCCCAAGCCATCTGCGAACTGAGGCGGCATAAACACGATGCCGTCGGTGATTGCCTTGTTAATTCGAATCCCTTTCCCAAGCGCTGCCGATCAGATTGCAGCGCGCACCAGACCATTGCCCGGGTGAATTCCGGGCGCGAAAGTCTGGATAACGAATGGGGATTAACCGGGTCTCATGTCACCGTGACGGTCGTGTTGCGTCAGGCTGCGGGGTCTGCTTTCCCCAGCAACTGAACCGCGTTGATTTTCCAGCCGTCTTCCTGCTGAACCATCTGATAGTCCAGGATATGGGTTTGGCCGCGACCATCCACGATCAGAACTTTCTGCCACAGCGCCCCGGCAATTTCGCGCAGTTCCAGAAACCGCAGGTCCGACGGGCGCCAGACCATCGGATATCCATTGCGAACCATTGCCCCGAAATTATCGGGGTTTCGGAACAGACGCTGGATATTCGGGCTGGCGAAAGTAAAGGCGGTATCAAAATCATCGACTTTGAACGCCTGAATCTGCGCCGCTATATTTGCCTCGATTTCGGAGTTCTGGGCTAAGACGCCCGTAGCCACTGCGACAGATAACGATAAGGCAAGTAATGAACGACGCATGGGGTCACCTCCTGACGGAAGGGTAGCCCCATGCGGGATCAGGTCAAATCAGGCCAGTTTTCCGGCCAACGCCTTGTCGATCAGCGCGATGGTTTCAGGCACGCCATAGAGCGCAATGAAGCCGCCGAAACGCGGCCCTTGAGAGGCGCCAAGCAACACTTCGTACAAGGCGGTGAACCAGCCGCGCATCGGATCAAACCGTTCGCGTCCGATGGAATAAACCACAGATTGTAGCGCCTCATCCTCGATAGGCCCGTCATACACTTCAAGCGCGGCTTTCAGCGCCCCCAGTGCTTCACGCTCCTGTTCGGTCGGCGCGCGGTGCTGGCGAGTCGGCTTGACGAAATCATTGAAGTAGCGCACCGCGAAGCCTGCCGCCTGATCCAAGTCGGGATGCGTCTCGGCCGTGGCCTCCGGCGCGTAGCGACGGATAAAGCCCCACAGCGCTTCTTTGTCTTCGGCACCAGACACCGATGCCAGATTCAGCAGCATCGCGAACGGAACCATCAGCGTGGATTCAGGGACATCTCCACCATGGATATGCCAAACGGGGTTGTTCAATTGTGCCTTCAGATCCTGCCCCGGATAAGCGCGCAGCTGTTGATGATACTCATCATAGGCCTTTGGGATCACGTCGAAATGCATCCGTTTCGCCGTCTTGGGCTTCTGATACATGAAATATGCCAGCGACTCTGTCGGTGCGTAGGTCAGCCATTCATCAATCGACACGCCATTGCCGGAGGATTTAGAGATCTTCTGCCCGTTCTCATCCAGAAACAGCTCGTAAGAAAAATGCTCGGGCGCGCGACCACCCAGGGCCCGGCAGATTGCGTCGTAGATTTTCTCGTTGGTGGCATGTTCCTTGCCATACATCTCGAAATCCACACCCAGCGCCGCCCAGCGTGCGCCGAAATCCGGCTTCCACTGCAGTTTGACGTGGCCACCGGTGACAGGAACCGTCCATTCCTTACCAGTCTCATCGTCAAAGGTCACAGTATAGGTCTCGGCGCAGACCTTTTTCATCGGCACATACATCACCCGCCCGCTTTCGGGGTGCAGGGGCAGGAAGATCGAATAGGTCTGCTGACGCTCTTCCCGGAGGCTTTTGAGCATGATCGCCATGATCTCGTCATAACGCTCGACCGCGCGCTTGAGCACTTCGTCAAACTGCCCGGACTCATAAAATTCCTTGGCCGAGTAGAACTCGTACTCGAAACCAAATGTGTCCAGAAACCGCCGCAGCATCGCATTGTTATGCTCGCCGAAGCTGTCATATTCGCCAAACGGGTCCGGCACCGAGGTCAGCGGGCGCTGCAGATGCTGCTCCAGAATCTCGGGGTTCGGCACATTGGTCGGCACCTTGCGCATTCCGTCCAGATCGTCCGAGAAACAGATCAGCTTGGTCGGAATATCCGACAACGCTTCAAATGCGCGCTTGACCATCGTGGTCCGCGCGACCTCGCCGAAGGTGCCGATATGCGGCAGACCGGATGGGCCGTAGCCGGTTTCGAACAGCACATACCCCTTATCCGGAGCCCCTTTCTGATAGCGTTTGAGCAACCGACGCGCCTCTTCAAAGGGCCAGGCCTTGGACGACATCGCGGTTTCACGCAGGTCAGACATTTGCTTTGAACTCCATAGGGAAATGCGCAGGCCGCCCGATGCGACCAACCCGGCCTCTCCTATTGTGCCGGTGCAGCATGAGTCAATAAAGGGCGTTCGTTTTACCGGCAAATTCGAGCCGTCTGCCAAATGCACAGGGGTAAAACACTGAAAAAGGGCAGGCGACCACGGCTTTACTCGACGCGCAGCACAATTATTATTTTATATCGGATAACTTGGGTTACACGGAGGCGATCAAGATGCGGATTGCAAAGACTGCGGCTCTGGCGATGTTGATCGTCATACCGGGGATAGCACAGGCGGTCGGTTTTGGCATTGCCGTGCGGCCCGCGTTTCGGACCACGGTGACGCCGCAGCCAAACGGTGTCTACGAGGTTGCCGCGATCGGCACTTCTGCCCCGGTGGCGTACTGGTGCGGCATAGGGGATTATGCAATCCGGACGCTGAGAACCAAATCCAACCAACGCATATATATTGCCGGCGCCTATGTGCCCAAAGCAAGGACTGTACAGTTCTCGCTGACACCGCCCGAGGGTGCCGATACCAGCCCGGGCTATTCCGTCACCGTCAAACGGGTAGGCGCGAACATGACGGCGGCCTCAGCACAGGACTATTGCTATGACAATTTCATGGATTTCGGGTTCTGAACGAGATTGATCAGACCCATTTGGCCATAGGCGGCAGGCTCATCAGAACGGCGTCCGGATCGTGCCCGGTTTCCAGTCCGAATTTGGTGCCCCGGTCGTAGACCAGATTGTATTCCGCATAAAGCCCGCGATGCACAAGCTGAGCGTTCTTGTGGATGTCATCAAACCCCTGGACCCGGCGCCTTTCCACCAATGGCAGGAACGCAGGCAGGAATGCGCGGCCGATGTCCTGCGTCAGGGCAAAATCAGCCTGCCAGTCGCCGGTGCAGTAATCATCCATGAAAATGCCGCCAACCCCGCGTGCCCTTTTCCGGTGGGGGATATAGAAATACTCGTCAGCCCAATCCTTCAGCCGCGGGTAATGTCCTGGCCCGTGCGGGTCCAGATGGGCTTTTTGGGTGGCGTGGAAATGCGCAGTGTCCTCGTCATATTCAATGCAGGGATTCAGGTCTGAACCGCCCCCGAACCACCAGGCATGAGGTGTCCAGAACATCCGCGTGTTCATGTGCACCGCTGGTACGTGCGGGTTTTGCATGTGCGCGACAAGGCTGATGCCTGATGCCCAGAACCTGGGGTCTTCGGTCATGCCCGGAACACCCTTGCGGGCTGCCATGGCCTGCTGCGCACGCTCGCCCAGTGATCCGTACACGGTCGAGACGTTGACACCGACTTTTTCAAAAACGCGCCCACCGCGCAGGACCGACATCAACCCGCCACCTGCGTCCGATCCATCCTCTGATTGCCGCGTGGTTTGTTTGACTTCAAAACGTCCGGCTGCGGCGTCCGAAAACGGCCCGGTCTCATGTGTATCCTCCAGAGACTCGAACGCATCAACGATTTCATCACGCAATTGGCGGAACCATGCGGCAGCGGCGGATTTTTCGTTTTCGAACATTTGTCTCAGTGCGCTGGAGCGGCGACCGGATCCAGCAGGGTTCGGCCTCCGTCGATTGTCATGATCTGACCAGTAATGAAGCCGGCCGCATCAGAGGCCAGAAACTGCGCGGTTTCCGCCAGTTCGTTCGGAGCAGCAATCCGGGCCAAAGGTGTATGTTTTTCAATGTCTTTGCGAAAATCGCGGTTTTCTTTCAGGGTTGATTGCAGTGACGCGCTCATGACCGAGCCCAATGCGATTGAATTGACGCGGATACGGTTCGGCGCCAGTGCAACCGCCAGAGAACGCGTCATCTGATCCAGTGCAGCGGTCGAGACAGAATAAGCCAGCAAATCGGGGTGCGTGCGCCGCGCCGCTATGGAAGACAAGTTGATGATCGAACCCGCAGGGCCATCATCCTGATCTTCGGCCTGTTTCGTCATGCGTTTGGCAACCAGCTGACTGAGCCGCAAGGCAGGCATCAGGTTCTGGTTCAGCAAATCACGGACCGAGTCGTCATCCGCATCCAGCGGGTCCGTCTGCCGGACCTGTCTTGATCCATTGACCAGAATATCCACCTGATCAAAGGCATCGATGGTTGCGGAAAGCAAATTGGCAATGGTCAGCTTCTCGCGCAGATCGCCTGCGAAATACCGAATGTTGCTGTCATCTGCCTGTTCCCCCAACTCCTCGATCAATCGCTTTTCGTCCATATCCGCGAACATGACGTTTGCGCCCGCATCCGCAAAGTGACGGCCGATTGCCAGGCCGACACCACTGGCACCGCCTGTTACGATTGCGGTTTTGCCTGATATGGAAAACGACATGAGCTTCCTCCGGAGGTTTGGCGCAGGTTAACCGGGATCACCGGCGAGGGCGAGAGGCGTGGAACACCTTGAAACGGTTGTCACCGGCGACCTCTTCAACTTGCCTGAAACAGTCTGACAACGTGGCCTCATAGGGCAGATGCCGGTTTGCGACGATCCACAGTTCGCCATTGCGGGTCAGGTTGCGTGCTGCCGCCTTGATAAAGTCCTGGCCCAGCGCAGGTTCAGCGCTTCTTCCGGTGTGAAAGGGTGGGTTCATTATCACCGTGTCCAAGGGCTCGGGCGCTTTCCACGTCACGGCATCAGCCCAATGAAAATACGCAACCCGAGAAGTCACGTTAGAGCGGGCGCAGGACAACGCTGTATGATCGGCCTCGACCACATGCAGCGTGCGAACTTCGGCTCGTTCCAGCAGTTTGGCCGAAAGAAATCCCCAGCCCGCGCCGAGATCGGCAACCCGAGGCCCCGGATTTTTAGGCAGTACCTGCGCCAGCAATGCCGATGCCGGATCGATACCGTCAGCCGAGAAGACACCGGGGGCTGTTAGATAGCCGTCAGCGTGCTGAACTTCCGGCGCGGCCCAGTCGGAAAAGGTCGATTTGTCGGACTGGAACCAGAAAATCTTGCCATGCGCCTTTGCAATCGGTCCCTCGACTGGCACCCGTTTGCGAACGTCTTTGAGAATGCTGTCAACGCCATTCGTTTTGCCGCCGTCGACGACGACCCTACCGCTGGCACGGTGACACGCCTGATGAATCATGGACCGGGCAAGCGCTTTGGCGCGTGGCAAAAAGACAATTGCGTCCTCGCAGGGTTCCTCAGATGCCGGCGTGACATCGAAACCCAACGTCGCGAAATGGTCGTGGAAGGGTTTGAAGGGCTGAACCACCTGAGTTCCGCGTGGCAGAGCGGAAAGATTGTAATCCGGCGAAGGGCCGATCACGGTCAGCGGCTGCGACAGCACCAGACCGCTTTCCAGAGCAAGATCAATACGTGACGTCATGTGTGATACCGGCAAGAGGTCCGGCTCGGAGCATCAGGCCCGGCCGCTTTTGCTTACTCTTCTCTTTCCATGGTGCATTGCAGGGGGTGTTGGTGCCTGCGGGCGAAATCCATTACCTGTCCCACTTTGGTTTCGGCGATCTCGTGGCTGAAGACACCCACGACGGCAACACCCTTCTTATGGACCGTCAGCATGATCTCGAACGCCTGTGCATGGGTCATCCCGAAGAATCGCTCCAGTACATGCACCACAAATTCCATCGGCGTGTAGTCGTCGTTCAGCAGCAGAACCTTGTACAATGGCGGACGCTTGGTCTTGGGGCGTGTCTGCACAAGAACCGACGAGTTCGCATCGTCGTCCGATTGGTCAGACATCATCCATTGGTAATGCAGCATCGCGTTTAACAATTCGATTCAGGCTTCGGTTTATCTGAGCGCTTATATAACGTCGTTGGCGTCAGAGGAAAGAGCAAGCGGACGTATCGGAATGCATGAAAAACTGACCACCATCGGCTTCGATGCAGACGACACACTGTGGCACAACGAGCGATTCTTTCAGCTCACCCAGGCCCATTTCGCGGATCTGCTGGCCGATCACGCGGACCGCGATCACTTGATGGATCGCCTGTTGGCTGCCGAAAAGCGGAATATCCGTCACTATGGATACGGTATCAAGGGCTTTACCCTGTCCATGATCGAAACTGCGATCGAAGTGACCGAGGATCGGGTGCCCGCATCCGTCATTCGGCAGCTTATCAATGCGGGGCAGGAGATGCTGGCCCACCCGATCGAGCTTTTGCCGCATGCACAGGCCGCTATCGAAGGTGTATGTGAAACCCACCGTGTGATTCTGATCACCAAGGGAGATCTGATCGATCAGGAAAGGAAACTGGCACAGTCGGGATTGGGCGATCTGTTTGATCACGTGGAAATTGTCTCGGAAAAAACACCCGAGGTTTATAGTGGGATTTTCGAACAGCATGGCGATGGTCCGCTGGCTTCGATGATGGTCGGCAACTCGATGCGGTCGGATGTCGTTGCGCCAATTCAGGCCGGCGCATGGGGCGTTCATGTACCGCACGGGCTGGTTTGGGAGGTCGAGCAGGCCGAAACCCCCAGCGACAATCCGCGATTCCACGAGCTTGCCGATCTGGGCGATCTGGTCGATCTCGTCAGGGGTCTGACCTGATGTTGCCAATAGGTCTCAGTTTCATAAATTCTTGATCTACCGTGACCAAACCCGAGTCCGGGGTGTGCATCTAGTGGGCGGATTTGGCCGCACCGCTACATATTGGGGTTTTGTTAGGCGTCACGAATGGGCGAATTGCCCAGCTTTCGGTTTATTTAGCGACAGCCCTGTGCTAGCCTTGTGCCAACAAAATAAATGAAGCCGACCGGGAAAACCCGGCGGTGCGAGGCAGACAGAGGCAAAGATCGTGCAGATTCGGCGGACAGTTCCAGCCCGAATGGGCTTATTCCTTACAGCACTGTTGTGGTTACTTGTTTTTGTGCCATTGCAGGCCATTGCAGCACCCTACGCGGCGATGGTGATTGATGCGCGCACCGGTGAGGTTCTTCATTCGCGCAATGCCGATACGCGCCTTCACCCGGCCTCTCTGACCAAGATGATGACGCTATACATTGCGTTTGAGGCGGTGCGTAACGGTGAAATCACGCTGGATACGCCGGTTCGGATCACCAGCAAGGCTGCTTCCGAGCCGCCTTCAAAACTGGGCCTGCGGACCGGACAAACCATCGCGTTTCGCTATCTGATCCGCGCAGCCGCAGTAAAATCGGCCAATGATGCGGCCACGGCCATCGGGATTACTCTCAGCGGGTCCGAGGCAGCCTTTGCCCGCCGCATGACGCGCACGGCCAAGGCGATGGGGATGAGCCGCACGACGTTCAAGAACGCGCACGGCTTGACCGAGTCCGGTCATTTGTCGACGGCCCGCGACATGACAACGCTGGGGCGCCATCTGCTTTATGATTATCCGCAGTACTATAACCTGTTTTCGCGACAGTCGACGCATGCGGGCATTAAGACCGTGCCCAACACCAACCGCCGGTTGCTGGCTGCGTACAAAGGCGCGGACGGGATCAAAACCGGATACACACGGGCTGCGGGTTTCAACCTTGTTGCATCGGCCAAGCGCAAGGATGAACGGATCATTGCAACTGTCTTTGGCGGCAAGTCGGGCGCGTCGCGCAACGCCAAGGTGGCCGAACTGCTGGACATGGGTTTCCGCCGGGCTCCGTCGCGCGCGCCAATTCGCAAACCCGCACGTCCTGCCTATGCAGGAAACGCCGGGCTGGGCAGTGCTACGCAGGTCGCCAGCCTTGTAGGCGCGCCGGAAAAAAGCCTGCGACCGGTCCTTCGCCCAACCGCTGGTGGTGCAGTGCAGGTGGCAGGAACCGTCGCCAAAACAGCAGCCCAGAACGGAGAGCGTATTCAGGACGGGATAGCGGCAGCGATTGCGGCGGCAGATATCGCGCCGACCGCACCTCCTGTCGAAAATTCGGACACGCGTCCGGCGCTTCGCCCGGACAATCTGGTTTTGGCGTCGGCCGAACCTGCAAAGGAGCCCGAACCCGAGCAGGAGGTCGTTACCCGGCTGTCTACGTCAGGTGGGCATCTTTGGGGCGTGAACGTGGGACGCTACACAACCCGGTATGAAGCTGAGAAGATTCTGCTGAAAACGGCGCTGTCGGAGATGACCACGCTGGAAGGTACGTTGCGCAAGGTGAACCAAAGCTCGCGCGGGTTTGACGCCACCTTTCAGGGCATGACCCGCGAACAGGCCGATCTGGCCTGCCGCCGCCTGCAGGCGCGCAATGTCACATGTTTCATGATCGGGCCATCATAAGGCCCGGCATATTCTCTCCTGGATGGGTCTGGGCTGCGAGTTCCCCTCGCAGCCTTTTTTTCAGTCGAATACGTGGCCGTGTTCGTATTGCTCATCCTGACCGGCGGCGGCTGTCAGGGCAGCGACGTTATCCTTGGTGAAGAACCCGTCATACTTGTGGCAGCGTTCGATATACTCGGTGATCAGCAAAGTGTTCTTCGAGTGTTTAGAGAAGATCTGTTTAAGGTTTGGGTCGTCTTTGCATTCGCCCACCACATGGGCCAGAAACGGCACGCCCTTGTCCTTGAGGGTGTTCACCACGAAATCGACGTTCTTTTCACCCGCGCCGTGATCGCCATCCAATATTTCGACGGCCATGTGATGCAGGCGGCGTCCGAAATTGCGGACAAAGTCTTCGGTCGGCATCGGCAGCTTGGCAAATGAATTCACGAATGACGGTGTGTTGTTGGCCGTAAACACCTTGGCAGGCGACTTCTTGTCGTCATCGACATTGGCGTTCCGGTTCACATTCGTGGACGAATTCATGTCAAAGATGTTGTATGCCCCCCAGAAATAGTAGGGCACCATGGTCAGGAACTCGAGGATCGCATCTTCCCGCTCACCGGCCAGAACACGGGTGGCCAGATGGTCGAACCCCAGCATCAAGGGACCGATCTTGGTGTCTTCCGCGAAGGCCGCCGCCTCATGCAGAAGCTGCTTCTCGGCGTCGCTCAGCAAGACGCGGTCGCCCAGGCCAAGGCTGTCGGGATCATTGAAATCATGTGAGGAATAGCCGACCCGGTTGCAGGTGAAATCCGACGGGGTGGTAAAGCGGAATCCGTCCAGCGTGTAAAACGGATTCTCGGTATCACCGCTATATTCAAATCGGATGTTCTGATCTTCCAGTGTTTTGCTCAGATCATTCAGGTTCGAGGCCGCGAATACCTCACCCACGTACCGGGTTTGCGGTGTTTTGCGGGCCAGAGGGTACATGCGGTTGATGCGGGGTATGAAATCCTCGAACGTTTCGCTCAGCGGGGCCATGATGATCAGCGCCGGATATTCGGGGTGAGAGTGCATTACCGCGAACTTGTGCGTCGCCCCAAGATAGCTTGCCGAGTGGCGATACGGCGTCATCACGTAAAGTTCGACCATCGTGTCGAACAACGCATTCGGTTCGACCTGAATGACAATCGCCCGCATTGGTCCGACCTGACCAGCAATTCCGGAACTGGTCCGCCGCTCATAAATCATTTGCAGATACTCAGTGAAAAATTCGGAATTCTTCTTGTCGCCTCTGGGCTGATACGACATCAGGTCGAAAGACATTTGTGTGCCTCCTTGCGAGAAAACAGGCTGCGACGGGATTGGCCGGACCAACCATCGCGAACTACGTTGTTTCAATTACAGTATTCAGAACATGCACTTGCGCACATGCTAGGGGCTGACCGGCAATCGGGCAACAGTAAGATATCGGGGGCAGATGGTTGCGAAGACCTGTCTATCTGGTGAATTTTGTGACCTCGACCCCGCCGTCAATCAGGTTCTGGCGTACCGAGCGGGCGATCTGAACGGCGGTCGGTCCGTCGCCGTGCAAACAGATCGTGTCGATCGAAGTTTCCAGCCGCTTGCCGCTTTCGGTGATTATGGCACCTTCTCGGACCATGTTCAGAATGCGTGGCCCGGCGATGTCGGCGTCGTGAATGACGGCACCGGGCAAGCTACGGTCGACCAGAGTGCCATCATTGTTGTAAGCGCGATCGGCGAATATCTCGCCCACCCAGTTGCAGCCCAGTTCGCGCACGGCTTCTTCCTGCCGGGTTACTGCCAGAACCATTATGATGATGTCCGGGTCCACGTCCAAGGCACCCTGATAGCAAGCCCGCGCCATGTCTAGATCGACCGAGCACATGTTGGCCAGCGCGCCGTGCAGCTTCAGGTGGCGTACATGGGTCCCCACTGCTTTCGCCACCCCAATGGCGGCGCCCAATTGATACCGCACCAGATTGCGCAGGCTGGCATGCGGCACTTTCATGTTGCGCCGTCCGAAGCCCTGAAGGTCGGGGAAGCCGGGATGCGCGCCAATGCCGACGTCATTTTCAGCGGCAGTGGCCATTGCTTTTGCCATCACATCCGGATCGCCCGCGTGAAAGCCGCAGGCTATATTGGCCGAGGTGATGATCTTTAGAAGGTTCTCGTCGTCCCCCATTTTCCAGGGCCCAAAGCTTTCACCCATATCGGCATTCAGATCAACGCGGGGCATCGGCATATCTCCTTAGTCGGTGGCAGAGACGACTCCGCCGATTAATTGGTAAGACAACAGGTCGGCGATGTCATGCGGATCGCGCACAAGTGCCTCGACACGGCCCGGCAGGCGCGCAAGTTCAGATTGGTAAGCGGCATGCAGGTTCAGGGCCTCGTCCATGGTAACAAACGAAAACCGAATCTTTCCACCCGCCGGGGTCTGCGCAGCGCGCGGCAAATCGCATGGTAGAACGGTAGCGACACGCGGGTAGCCTCCGGTGGTCTGGCACTCAGGCAGCAGAATGAAGGGATTTCCAGTGCCGGTCATCTGGATGTCGCCGGGCGTAATGACCTCGGACAGAATATTGAGCTGGCCTTTGGCGGCAAAGCCTTCGCCATCACTCTCCAGTTGCATGCCCATCCGATTGGCCCGCGCGCCCCGCCGGAACTCGGTGGCGGCAAAGCGATCAAGGGTTGCATTGTCAAAGAGAGGGGTCTGAAAACTTCTGACAACGCGCAGTACGCCACCCGAAAACCGATCATCGGGGCGCAGTTTCATCCCAGTATTGCCGTTGTCAGGTCCGGCAACCAAAACATCGCCAGGCTGCAATGGTTGCCCGATCCTGGCGGTCAGGTGGGTCGAGCGGGACCCAAGAAAAACCTCGGCATCAACGCCACCGCCCAGATGCAGGTAGCCATAGTTGCCTTGAAGCGCCGCCCCGATTACCAATCGCTGCCCGGTCTCCAAACTGTGCGAGGCGTGCCACGCGACGGCGCTGCCATCAATGCTGGCCTGCATCGGTGCACCGGTCAAAGCGATGCGAATGGTCCGGGTGGCTTCGAACTCCCCCCCGGTCCCCGCCAATTCCAAAGCTGCACATTCCGGGCTTTGCCCCAACAGGGCCGCGCCTTCGTGCAATGCAAGATTATCGGCGGCTCCTGACCTTGAAAGACCCTGATCCAGATAGCCAGAGCGTCCCTGATCCTGGAGCGTGCAAGATGGGCCAATGCGATGGACGATCAGACTCATCAGACAATCTCCTGACAGGTCGCGCCACCTGTGCCGTCACTGTTTGTTGCCTGAATATGTTCCAACTCCTTACGTGAGACGGGTTCGAATTGCATTTCGTCCCCAGGATTCAATGCAAAGCACGGATCGCTCTCGGGCCGGAAACAGCGAAAGGCAGTCTGCCCCACATGCCGCCATCCGGTCGGCGTTGGGCCGGAGAACAGCACGAACTGCGAGATTGCCAGAACCAAAGCCCCTTCTGGCACCATCGGGTTCAAATCCTTCAGTCTGGGAATGTTGAACTCCGGATCCAATGGCCCGAGATATGGCTGCCCCGGTGCAAAGCCGATTGTCAGCACACGAACCCGGGACTGGCCAAGCCGATGAATCGCTTCACTTGCTGTCAGCCCAGCCGCCCTGGCGGCGTCCTCCAGTTGGGGTGCCAGTTCCGTGCCAAATACCGTTGGCACTCGCCACAGCTTGCGGCCCGAAGGCAAAGCAGCATTGTACCAGTCGTGCTGTTTCAGAAGCGCTTGGACGCGAATCTCCAACTCACGATAGTGCAGGCGTAACGGATCGAACCGAATGTAGACCGATGCAAGAGAGGTCGATGTTTCGCACACACCTTCCCAGTTCCAGTTTTCAACTTCTGTCCGAAACGCCAGCGCTGCACGATTTGACCGTTCTGTCATGGTATCGGCGTAGGTCACCAGAATGCCGTCAAGGCCGACGGTTCGAACCATTGGGAAAGGATCAACGGTATTCATGTTTTGCCATAGCCGGTACTGTTACAGTCGCCCGGGAACCTGACCGCATCTGACGTACGGGCGCAAGTGTTTGGCTGGATGTATCTCCGGTTAACGACTGGGGACAAACGGGTGGGGGAAATCGATCCTCAACGTGCCTTGTTGTGTCAATGGTATCGCCAAACTTGGCGATTCAGACTCGGAAAGCCCGGCGACTCGCCCAATTCGAGTCGTGGCTTCTTGTGTAGCGTATCCACGTAGCCTCTATATATTGTGTGCTGTTCCCGGTCCCGGTACGATTCCAACAAAGAGTCCCGCCTGCTAACCGTGATAGGGGTATGGATTCTAGGGCGATCTGACATCTTATTGCATTGATATTATTGTGGAAAATTATGATTTGCAAAAAATTTCCGCAGAACGTGTTTTTTCGCTTGCGGCTGATAAGTGTTATGCTTAGAACCCCCTTCACTGGCGCTGCTGAGGCGGTGCTGACGGGTCGGGGAGACGGCCTGACGGACTGGAAAGACGGTTGAGACGCTCAGGATAGACTG